>DVMR01000064.1 GCA_018714845.1 Candidatus Ventrousia excrementavium | reverse complement strand
AGCGAACGAGGGGGAATATATTACAGCGCAGCAAGCGCTTCGAGCAGAGATTCGACCTGCGAGCTGGGCAGCGTGCAGATGTCGCCGCCCTCGAGCTGGGCATAGTAGTCGCCGTCTTCGTTCTGTGACCCGATGAGCAGAGTGTTAATGACGCCCTCCTGATAGGTGACGGTCATGGTAAGGGCGGGCTCATCAAGGCCGCAGGAAGCCAGGTCTTCATCGTCGGGCTGATAAGCCACGAGGTCGGCAAAGGCCATGGCGCTCCACGCCGTGTGCAGAGCCTGGGCCTCTTCAGATTCATCCTCTGCCAGACCGGACAGCGTACGGGCTGTGCCGGCCAGTTCGCCTGACAGCGACACACTGTCGACCGTGCAGCCGGAATAGGGAATGGTGTAGGGCTTATACAGGTCGTTCAGATCCTTTAAAAGCTGGGCCAGCGAATTGGTGATGGTATAGACCGTGTCATCGCCGTCGCGCATGGCATAGTAGTCGCCGTTGCTGGCCTCGCTGCCGAGCAGAATGGTCAGCTCGCCGCCGTCAGCGTCAACCGCAGTGACAGTATTGGCCGGCTCTGCCAACCCATAAGAGGCCAGGTCTTCACCGGATTCAAGCTTGCGGGTTGCAGACAGCGACTGCAGTGTCGAAGCCAGAAGCTTGACATCGCTCTGCTCAAGTGGGAAGTCGGGGTCTGCGTCATAAACCCAGACCTCACTTTCCTTGGAGAAGGAGAGGGGGCCGTCCGAGCCCTGATAGGAGATGGATACAGCGTCGCCCAGGTCGCTGAGCGACATGGCTTCGGCCTGTGCGTCCTCTTCATTTTCAGCCTGCTGGGCGCTGCGGTCATTTAGCAGAAGCATCAGGCCGTACACGGCGCAGCACAGGACCAAAACACCGAGAAGAATGAGAAGCAGCCGGGAATTTTTTTTCATTTACAGTTTCCTCCGCTTGAGCCAGAACACCAGACCGAAGACCAGGCAGGCCAGGGGGATTACGGCAATGAACAGCACGCTCAGCATGGGGGCGGAAGCGATGGTATTGTAGACCGTCTCCAGACTCTTGGCAGGCACTGAAATGGTCGAAATATCTTCAAAGTTATCGGTGATGGCGTTCATGAAGATGTTCAGGTTGACCAGATTGGAAAAATTGGTAAGCAGGTACTCGTCGATGAGCGTGGGGCAGGCAATCACAGTCAGGCGCCCGCCGCCGTTTTCGTCCGACTCGGTGCTCGTGGCGGCCAGCAGATATCGGCCTTCAGTCATTTCACCGTTTTCCAGTACTGCAAAGGCGTTTTCAGATGTGTACATGAAATACTGGACATTGAGGCTGTCGCGGCGGTCGTCCAGGGTCTGCAGGCCGCGGGAATTGGCGACCAGAGCCAGGGAATCGGCGGGCAGCGGCTCGATAATCTTATGCCCGGTGGCCAGCATGGGGAAGATGTTGTACATGTTGGTCTGGTAGTGGCGGTTGGGGTCGGCAATATAGCCGTCCACATAGGACAGACCATAGCTGGCCAGCAGGGCGTTGACATTTTCAAGGTCCGTGCGGTCGCACAAAATCATGACCTTGCCGCCGCCGGCGATGTACTCTTCCAGCATCTCGCGCTCCTGGGCGTCAAAATCCATGGTCGGCATGTAGCTGATAATCAGGCTGCAGTCGTCGGGAATGGAACCTTCCATCAGCAGGCTGACCGAGTTCAGCCCCAGGTTCTGCTTGGCGATGGCGTCCGTAACGACTGCGGGCAGCTCACTTTCGCCGTGGCCCGTCAGCGTGTACAGGGTGTAGACCGTTTCGCTTGTCACCAGGTCGACGGCGCTGGTGATCAGGCCCTCGCCGTCAAAGCTGGTCTCGTAAATCTGGCCGTACTGGTAGAAATAATTGAGGTCAATTTCAATCATTTCACTGATGGCGACAGTGCTTTGCTTATCGGTCTCTTCGCACAAAACAACGATGTCGTTTTCAGTAGCTTCGTAGGTTTCAAGCGCCGACGGATAGTGCACCGGGTCGATATACTCAAGCGACACACGGTCAGATTCGGCGTCGTAGTTGCTCAGAAACCGCGTGATGCGGCCATCTATGTTTTCCGGATCGGCCAGTACAACCAGGCGCACATCCTTGTCAAGAGTGGCAAGAAAATCCTTGGATGTATCGGTCAGGCTGTACAGCCGGTTGTCTGAAATATCAAATTGCAGCACGGAGTCAGGCAGCTGCGCCACTGCGAGGTTGAGCACCACGATAATGGCGACGACAAGGACTGAGAGCCCGACGGCATACGTTCCCAGCCGGGAAGCAAGGCTTTGTTTCTTCTTATCCATCAGGGTTCCCTCCTCTCAGCTCCAGCGACGCTTCTGCAGCGTCTGCACGGTCAAAAAGACAAAAACAAAAATGAAAGACAGGTACAAAACAAGCCCGCCCACGTCAAACATGCGGTAAGAGGCAAAGTTGGTAAAGGTATCACGCAGCGAAAACACGCCGAGCATGGCGGGAAAGGTGCCGGCCAAAGCCTCGCTGTTGAAGAGATACAGGGCGAACACCGTGCCTGCGCCGATTACGCCCACGCCGGCGGTCAGAAGCGCGTTGTGCGTCATGCTCCACAAGACGGCGCACACAATGACAATGAGGGCGAGAAAGCCGACCAACGAGCCAAAGGCCGACGTCGGCAGATAATTGACCAGGCTGGGCCACAGATAAATGGCAAACAGCACACCAAAGGTGCAGACGCTGGCGATGATTTGGCTTTCAGTCAGCGAAGAGATGAACATGCCAATGGCGATGAAAACGCAGCCAATGAGGAAAAAGGCAAAGAGCGAAGCATAGTCAGAAACAGGGTAGCCCGTGCCGTTGACCATGATGATAACAGGGCACAGGCAGAACAGTGCGACAGGAATGGCTAAAACGGTCACCATGGCAAGGTATTTGCCCAAAACGATGCGTGTCAGCGACACTGGAGCAGTCAGAAGCAGCTGGTCGGTACGGCTGCGCCGCTCGTCGGCCAGTGAGCGCATGGTCAGAACAGGGATGGCGAACATGAAGACGGACAAGGCGCTCATCAGGGCTTCAGAAAAATACGGATAACCGCCGTACAGGTTGACGGCCATGAAGTAAACACCGGTAAAGGCGATGACGACGGCGATAAAAATATAGCCTGTCATGGAATTGAAGTAAGAGCGCAATTCGCGCTTGTAAATAGCTTTCACTGGGCACCACCCTCGCTTTCATCGGTCGGTTGCTCTGGCTCGTCGGCAGCTTCAGCTGTGCCGTCCGCCGAGACAGCGTCGGTTTCGGGGGTGGCATCGGCCTGCTGGGTCAGCTCAAGGAAGATTTCTTCGAGCGAGAAGTTGGTCGTCTTGAGCATGATAATCGGTGTACGGGCCTCGGCACAGGCGTAGAACAGGCTTTCACGTACATCAAAGCCCTCTTTGGCCTCGATGGTCAGCGAAATGCAGCCATCTTGCCCGGCTGCGGGAGCAATGTCATAATGTTCGATACCGTCAACTGATGAAACAGCCTGTTCAACGGTATAAAGCTCGCCGCGCACCGTTGCCTCAATGGCGCCAGCACGGCGCATATGCTTTTCAAGGTTTTCCGGCGAATCGCTGACGAGCAGCCGTCCGTGGTGGATGATGAGCACCTGGTCACAGACTTCCTGTACTTCGGACAAAATGTGCGAGCTTAAAATGATGGTATGCTCTTCGGAGAGTTCGCGAATCAGGTCACGGATTTCGATGATTTGCTGTGGGTCAAGACCGACAGTCGGCTCATCGAGAATGAGAATCTCGGGGAAGCCGAGCACGGCCTGCGCCAGACCGACGCGCTGCCGGTAGCCTTTGGACAGGTTTTTGATTAACCGGCCGGTCACATCCTCAAGATGGGTCATGGACACAGCGCGCTCGACTTGTTGTGCGCGTTCGCTTTTTGCAATACCCTTGAGCTCTGCGGCAAACTGCAGGTACTCATCCACCGTCATGTCAAGGTACAGCGGGGGCTGCTCGGGAAGATAGCCGATGCACTTTTTGGCGGCTTCAGGCTCTTCGAGAATGTTGTGGCCGTTGATGATGACCTCGCCCTCAGTTGCACCCAGGTAACCGGTCATGATGTTCATGGTCGTTGACTTTCCGGCGCCGTTGGGGCCCAGAAATCCGTAGACCTGGCCCTTTTCCACCGTGAAGCTCAAGTGATCGACAGCACTTCGGCTGCCGTATCGCTTGACAAGATCGCGCACTTCAATCAAAGGATTCGCCCTCCCTATGTTTTCAGTTTTCAGGTTCGGAAGCTCTGTCTGACCAAAGGCTTCCAGCATCCTTGAGCTAAGATATAACATAATTTTTACATGGCTGTTGAATGGTTGTAAATAATCTATGAATACACTGTTTTGGACCGCATTTTTTAGTGCTTTCCGGGCAATTTTTCTTGAAATATGCCCTGAAAACGTTAAAAGTATATCAATTCACCGGCTGCCGCGCTGCTGCATAGGATGCAGCGGAGGGATGATGACATGAAGGTCAACAGACTTACGGCTGCGTTGCTGGCCGTTTTTTTACTCCTGACGCCCTGCGCCGCGCTGGGCCCTGCTGAGAGCGCGGTCTACGCCGGAATGGACGTCAGCGTCTATCAGGGGGATATCGACTTTCGGCGGGCAGCAGACAGCGGTGTGCAGGTCGTTTATATCCGTGCAGGCTACGGCACAACCGCGGACGAGAATTTTGCACGCAACTGGCAGGCAGCGCGGGCTGCCGGGCTTCATTACGGGTTTTACCTGTATGTCACGGCGCGCATGGCAGAACAGGCTCGGGAACAGGCGCGTTTTTTCAGTGGGCTGATTGAAGGAACTGGCTATGACTGCCGCCCTGCCATGGACTTTGAAAGTTTTTCCGGGCTATCACAGGCTGAGGTCAATGTCATCGGCCTGGCGTTTTTGCAGGAGCTTGAGGCGCTGACCGGACAGACGCCTTTGCTGTACACCGACGCCTATGCGGCTGACGCAGTGTGGCAGAGCGATATGGGCCGCTATCCGTTATGGGCTGCCGACTACGGCCCTGAGGAGCCAGACATCACAAGCGATATCTGGGCCGGCTGGACCGGATTCCAGTACAGCGACGCGGGCAGGATTCCCGGTATTGAAGGAAATGTCGATTTGGACCATTTTACCCGCGGGGTCTTTTCGGACAGCAGCACCGCTCCCGACGACGCCTGTGTCCGCTACACTGTGCGCCCAGGGGACACGCTGTGGACCATTGCGCAGCGGTACGGCACGACTGTTGCAACGCTGGCAAGTCTGAACCAGATTCAGCATCCGGACCTGATTTTCCCAGGGCAGACACTGCGCATCCCGATACAGTCCGCAGCGGCGCAGTACACCGTTCAGCCCGGGGATACGCTGTGGGCGATCGCGCGACAGTATCATACGAGTGTTGAGACACTTGTACAGCTCAATCGGATTTCAAACCCCGACCTTATCTATCCCGGTCAGGTGCTGACCCTTTCTGCGGCATGAGCGGCAGCGGCAGGGCGGGGCTTGCTCTCTGCCCTGCCGCTGCCGGCGTCAGGAGCTGCGGTGACTGATCTGCTCAGCCAGCGTCTGGTAAAGAGAAGGAAAGTCAATGGGCTTTGAAACGTGGACGTTCATGCCGGCCTCAGTGGTGGCGGCGATGTCTTCAGCAAAAGCGTTAGCTGTCACAGCCAGAATGGGGACCGTATTTGCATCTGTACGGTCTAATGCACGGATGGCCCGGGCCGCGTCACAGCCGTTCATTTCGGGCATCTGCATGTCCATGAGTATGGCGTCGAAATAGCCAGGCGCTGATTCGGAGAATCGCTCTACAGCTTCGCGCCCGTTCCACGCCTGGGTAATATCCATGCCCTGCATGGAGAGCAGCTCGGTGGCAATCTCCATGTTGACCTCGTTGTCCTCGGCGACCAGAATATGCCGGCCAGCAAGGACCGGCGGGGCAGCTGCAGAGGACTCGGGAGCCGCGTCAAAACGGTGCGCCTCAGTTGTTTCGAGCGGCAGGGTTACAGTAAAGGTACTGCCTTTCCCCAGCTCGCTCTCGACAGTGATTTGGCCGCCCATTTGGGCGACGAGACTTTTGACGATGGGCATGCCCAGGCCGGTGCCTGAAACATTGCGGGCGCCGAAGCGGACTTCGCGCTCGTAAGGCTCGAAGAGCTTTTGCAGGAAGCCCTGCGACATGCCGCGGCCGGTGTCTGAAACAATCAGCTGATATTTGGCGTATTTTTGAGACTCCATCTGCCGCGCGCGCACGGTGATAGCACTGCCGGGATCGCTGTATTTGACGGCATTTGAGAGCAGGTTGTTCATGATTTGTGTGATGCGAAAAGCGTCGCCCAGCACCATCGTGTCCTGAATGTCAAGGGAAAGGGTCAGCGATTTGTTGTCGCGCTGGGCCTGCGGCAGAAATACGCCGACGCATTCGTTCAGGCATTCTTTTAGGTCAAATGGCTCGCGGTTCAGGTCGAGCTTGCCCTGCTCCAGCCGTGACAGCTCGAGAATATCATTGATGAGCCCCAGAAGCTGACGGCTGGAAAGATTGATTTTGTTTAAATATTCGCGGGTGCGGGCAGCGTCTTCGGCACTCGCCGCCGCCAGCTCGGACAGACTGATGATGGCGTTGAGCGGGGTGCGCATGTCGTGCGACATGGACGAGAAAAAGTGCTTCTGCGATTCTTCGTTCTTTCTGGCCGCGTCGAGTGCGTTCTCAAGCAGACGCATCTGCTGCAGCTGCGTCTGCTTTTCCATATCAATCTCGCGGAAGCAGATGACGACTTCACCCTGGTTGAGCGACTCGTCAAACAGCATACGCACATTGACCCAGCGGTACTCCTCGCCGAAACGGCGCAGGAAGTCACCGCCATAGTCCCGCACGCGCTTTTTGACCAGCTGGCGGATGTTGTCGAGCGAGAAGCTCTGGATAAACTCCTGGCAGGCCTTTTCCTCGATGACCTGGGCGGCTACGGCCAGAAAATCCTGGTACGCTCCTGTCTTGGGCAGGTGCTGACGCAGATAGTCCGAGCCCTTGATCATGTCGTAGGCCCCCTGGTCAAAATCCACCCGGTAAATGGCGTAGTAAGAGTTTCCCAGCACACGGACCGTTTCATTGGTGCGCTCGACGCGCCTGCTGAGCCGGTAGCTGCGTATACTGATAAGGACGGTAAAGGCAAGAAACAGAAGAAAAATAATGGAAAAAACAATGGTCAAAAGCAGCAAATCGCTCAAAATGGTTGCGTATGGAATAGTGATGATAGAAAACCATCCATTATCTGCCACGCTGTAGTAAACGCCCCGTTGCCGGCCGTCCAAATCGTAAATATAGGAATTCGGCGCGTCGAGTTCACCGTTTTTCAAAGACGCAAGAATGCGCTCCAGGTAAGCCTGAATGTCGTCTTCACTGGCAGTCATCTCTGTCTGTGCGTACAGCAGCACGCCGTTGCGGTCGCAAAGAAAGTAAGAGCTTCCCTCGGGCAGAGCCACCGAACTTTCGGCAAGCTGGAAATTTTCTGGGAAAATATCAAAAGCAAGGACGTCCGAGCCGCCACAGCTGACAGCAACAGTGATGACCTTGCGGTCATAAATGGCATCTGTATAGGCGTCGGTGTAAATGACCTCTCCTCCAGCGTCGATCGCCCGCTGATACCATTCGGCAGCGGCATAGTCATAGGCGGCGTCACCAACCCATGCGTTGGCCGCGATAATCCGGCCGTCCAGCACGGCATAAGGGTCGATGACATTTTCACCGGTGAAGGTGATAATATCTTCGAAATAGCCGCTCAGCCAGCGCCGGACCCGTTCGGTGTCAGCGTCTTCGAGAGCAAGACGCTCAAGGCTTGCGGCGCCAAGCCTGAGGATTGCTTCGTATGTGGCGGTGCTTCGTGTTTCGTCCAGAGCATAGCTGTGCGCCAGCGTGCTGCCGGTTTGCTGGGCGGATTTTAAAAGCTCGTTTTGAAGGATATGCAGACATACAACGGAAATGACGAGAAACACCAGCAGAATGAGCGCGTAAAACCGCGTCCCGCGGACGACGTGCCGCCACCCGGTTTTCCGTTTGCTCATGATGGTTCGGTGGAGTGAGACGAAGCCGGGGACTCGTACAGCGCGCGCAGCTGTCCCTCAACGCTCAGAAAACAGCGAAGCAGCCGGGGGCTGAAAACACCGCACTGACCGCTGGCAATCATCTGTACGGCTTCTTCAAAGCTGAATGCTCCTTTGTAAACGCGGGCGCTGATCAGTGCGTCGTATACGTCGGCGATGGAGACAATCTGTGCCCATACGCTGATTTCGTCACCTTTCAGACCCTCGGGGTATCCGCGGCCGTCCCAGCGCTCGTGATGGTGCAGAGCGATATCGTAAGCATACTCGTAAATAGGCTGCGAGCGCATCTGGGGAATTTTGGCCAGCAGAATACCGCCCTGAACCGTGTGCGTCTTCATGATCTCAAACTCCTCGGGCGTCAGGCGCCCGGGTTTATTCAGTATGGCGTCAGGGATGGCGATTTTGCCTACGTCGTGCATGACGGCGGCCAGTGCAATCTGGTCAATCTGTTCGCCGGACAGGCCGTCCCCCAGCTCGGTTTTGCGCAGAAGAAGCGCTGTGATGTCGCGGATGCGCCGGACATGGCTGCCCGATTCGCCGCTGCGAAACTCGATGGCTGTGGAAAGCGCCTCAATCATGCCGATGCTGAGGTCGACGATTTGCCGGGCCTGCTCAAGCAAACGGGATTGCTGGTGTTCGACCACGCCGCCCAAGCGTTTTCTGGCCTGGTACAGCTCGACGACAGAGTTGACCCGGCGCTCGACCACATAAGGAATGACCGGCTTGCTGATCACATCAACGACGCCCAGGTCATAGGCGAGCCGGGTGACCTCGCTGCTTGCCTCAGCAGTGATGAGAAATACCGGTATCTGAGACAGCAGACTGTTTTCGGCAAGGCGTCGGAGCAGCTCGATGCCGTCCATGACGGGCATGACGACGTCGAGCAGAACTGCACAGATACATTCTCTGCGGCGAAGAATCAGCTCCAGGCCTTCCTGACCGTTGGATGCCTGTTCGACTGCGTAGGTAGGGGAGAAGATGCTGTCCAGAACAGCTCGGTTGACTTCGGCATCATCAATAATCAACAGCGTGTTTGGGACCTCGGTCCCGTGAACAAAAAGGCTGCTTGGCTTCATAAACATTCCTTATAACTTTATGCATATTTTTATTCTGTTCCATTATATTATTTTCCCTGACAAAAAGCAATAAAATGCACAGAAATCACAGCAATAGAATATCTATGCAGTTATTGTGATATATGCTAAGGCCCGTACAGGACCTGCAAAACGCAAAAAATGGCAGGGTGACCGGGTACAGAAGCTGCATATTACGCTCTATGGAGATCGATGAGAAAAAAGCGGTTTTCATGCCAGATACTTGACATTGTATATGATTCGAGATAAAATTAAACAAGATAATATGGAGTTTTGTGCGGTTTTACCTATCTGGACCGTACTGCTGCTATTCATCGTAATTTACATTTTATAAGGAGGGTACAGCTTGCCACCACAGGGAATGGCCTGGTTGTTCTGCGTTGTTGCTCTGCTGGTCGGCGCCGCCGCTGGTCTTTTTGTCGGGTATACCTATCGCAAGAAAATCGCAGAAAAAGAAATCGGCAGTGCCGAGGATGAAGCAACGCGCATCATCAACGAGGCGATCAAAGGCGCCGAGGCGAAAAAACGTGAAGCCGTTGTGGAAGCACGTGAAGAGATTTACCGCGCCCGCGCTGAGTTTGACAAGGAAACGAAAGAACGCCGTGCTGAACAGCAGAAGCAGGAGCGGCGGTTGCAGCAAAAAGAAGAGTCTATTGACCGAAAGTACGAAAGCGTAGAGCAAAAAGAAGAAAAGCTCGCGCAAAAGCTCAAGCAGACCGAAGAACTGCAACAGGAAGTACATGCACTGAAAAAAAGCCAGCTGGAGGTGCTCGAGCGCATTTCCGGCCTGACAGCTGAAGAAGCCAAAAATTATCTGGTTGAACAGGTGGAAAATGAAGCGCGGCATGATGCCGCTGTCAAGCTGAAGGAAATTGAGCGTCAGCTCAAAGAGGACAGCGACCAGAAAGCGCGGGAGATTCTGTCGATTGCCATTCAGCGCTGTGCAGCTGATCACGTCAGCGAGGCCACGGTTTCTGTCGTGCCGCTGCCCAATGACGAGATGAAGGGCCGCATTATCGGCCGCGAAGGCCGCAATATCCGTACGCTGGAAACGCTGACCGGCGTGGATTTGATTATCGACGATACGCCTGAAGCCATCACACTGTCGAGCTTTGACCCGGTGCGCCGTGAGGTCGCGCGCCTGGCGCTCGAAAAACTGATTTTGGACGGACGCATCCATCCCGCCCGTATCGAGGAAACAGTCGAAAAATCGCGCCGCGAGGTCGAGACCGTCATTCGGCAGGAAGGCGAGCGGGCACTGTTTGAAACAGGACTGCACGGCATCCATCCCGAGCTGCTCAAGCTGCTCGGCCGGATGCATTACCGTACAAGCTACGGACAAAATGTTCTCAATCACTCCATTGAGGTCGCCCATATTGCCGGCCTGCTGGCGGGTGAATTGGGAGCTGATGTCACGCTGGCCAAGCGTGCCGGCCTGCTGCATGATATCGGTAAGGCTGTCACGCACGAAGTCGAGGGCAGCCACGTCAACATTGGCGTCGACCTGGCCAAGAAATACCGTGAAAGCGCCGAAGTCATTCACGCCATCCACGCCCATCACGGCGATGTGGAAGCCCAGACCGTCGAAGCCTGCATCGTACAAGCGGCTGACGCCATCTCGGCCGCACGTCCCGGTGCGCGCCGCGAAAACCTGGAAGCCTACATTAAGCGTTTGGAAAAGCTGGAGGAGCTTGCCGACAGCATGAAGGGCGTTGAAAAGAGCTTTGCCTTCCAGGCTGGGCGCGAAATTCGCATTGTTGTCAAGCCGGATGAGGTCAAGGACGATGAAATGATTCTGCTGGCCCGTGAGCTGGCCCAGAAAATCGAAAGCGAGCTCAATTACCCCGGACAGATTAAGGTCAACGTCGTGCGCGAGACCCGCGCCGTGGAATACGCAAAATAAAAACAAGGCAGCAGTCTCTTGAGACTGCTGCTTTTTTCAGTCATAGATGATAGTGCCGTATACCTTCGATGTGGATGAAGCGTATTTTCTGAATGTCATAGGTGTTCAGCGGCCGGTTGTCCGCGTCGTAAGAGTGAGCCGCAACCAGAATGTTTTGCAGCCCCGGCTGTGCGCCGACCGCGACAATGACCGGCGTATGGTGATATTGTGCCTGGTGAGTCGCCAGCTGAACAAAATCTCCCGGCTCGACATTGTCGATGGAAACCTCGCGGCCAAAGGGACCAACGCCCTGGTTGCCTGTCAGAAAATTGTAAAAATATTGCACGCCGGTCCATGATGCAGAGCGTCGGCTGGGCGAAATATAATACCAGCCGTACACGGGCGTGTAGTTCTGTACGCCGCTGCCCGCATACAGGCATTGGCTGGCAAAGTTAGTGCAATCGCCGCCGATATTTTCAAAGTCCAGATATTTAGGGTTGCGTCTGTATGCCCACTCGTGGGCATAGGCAACGGCGGCTTCGCGGTCGTACGGATGAATTTCAAATGCCATAAGCGGCAGCCCCCTTCCGGCAATGTTTGAGCAGTACCCTTTGGTATTCTATGACGGGCCGGGAAAGAAAGTGACCGCTGCGCGGGATTGACTTTTACATCTGTGCGGGCTATGCTGTAGACAGGAAAGCTGAAAGGAGAATGAACCGATGAAAACGATTCCCATTCCTTACCACACCGGGACGGTGCCGCTGCATCTCGAAGAAGAACAGCTGGCCGCAGTCATTACGGCACGGACGCACGGCTTTGACCCCCAAATGGGCGAGACCGACATCATCGAACATGCCCTGCGGAATCCCATCGGTTCCCGGCCGCTGCATGAGCTGGCTGCAGGCAAGCGCGACATCGTGCTGGTGACGAGCGACCACACGCGTGCAGTGCCCAGCCGGCTGACGCTGCCTGTGCTTTTGCGTGAAATCCGGCGTGGCAGCCCAGACGCCCGTATCACCATTCTGATTGCGACTGGACTGCATCGCCCAACAACGGTCCAGGAACAGCGGCGCATGTTCGGCGACGACATCGTGGATCGCGAAAATATCGTTGTCAACGACGCTTTCTGTCCGGGTGACTTTGTCGATATGGGAAGGCTGCCGTCGGGCGCGTCCTTTTGCGTGCACCGGCTGGCAGTGCAGTGCGACCTGCTGGTGGCCGAGGGCTTTATTGAGCCGCACTTTTTTGCCGGTTTTTCTGGCGGCCGCAAAAGCATTTTGCCCGGCATCTGCTCGGCGGAAACGGTCAATGAAAATCACTCCTTTCACGCCATTGCCAGCCCCTTTGCGCAGTCCGGGGTGCTGAATCAAAATCCGGTGCACGAGGATATGCTCGAAGCGGCGCGGCGGGTGAATCTGAAGTTTATTTTTAATGTCGCCTTAAGCGGCGACAAACAAGTGATTGCCGCCTTTGCCGGCCATTTTGAAAAGGCGCACGCCGCAGGCGTGGAGTTTGTGCGCTCGCTTGCCCAGTGTCCACGGACTGAAGGGGATATCGTCGTCACATCCAACGGCGGCTACCCGCTGGACCAGAACCTGTATCAGTCGGTCAAAGCGGTGTCAACGGCCGCCATGTGCTGCCGTGAAGGCGGAGTTATCATCATGTGCTGCGGCTGTGCCGACGGCATGGGCGGGGACAATTTTGAAAAGCTGATGACTATGGGAACGCCGCGGGAAATCGAGCAGTACCTGTCCGGTATTCCGCCGAAGGAAAGCATTCCCGAGCAGTGGAATGTGCAGGTTTATGTCCGCGCGCTCAAGAAGCACACTGTCATTCTGGTCAGCGACAACCTGCCGCCTGAAAAGGTCAAGGCGGCCAACATGGTACCGGCCCAAACACCGGATGAGGCGCTGGCCATGGCGCGCGGTCTTGTGGGCGATCAGGCGCGCGTTGTTGTCATTCCCGACGGTGTGGCTGTCGTTATCGCGTAACGGGAGAAAGGCAATGTCTGAGGTCATTTCGCTGCACGACCAGATTGCCGGCGAGCTGTTTGACAAAAAAGCGCTTTCAGCCCTCATTTGGCTTGTGGACCACGGGCGCGAGCTGGAATTCCGCTGGCAGGGAAGGCCGGGCTTTATCTCCAGATCCGGGTCTGCAAAAGTTGTTTCAATATGGCTGGATAAGAAGGAACAGGCGTTTGACAGCACAGAAGCTCTTGCACAGGATGCGCTGCTTGGGGGAAAGCCGTTTTACCAGGTATGGGCGGACATTGTACTGGAATGTCTGCTGTAAAAAGCCCGGCATGGAACGCCATGCCGGGCCTGTCATTTAAGATAAATTTCAAATGAAAAAACGCATAAAAAGCGGCGCCGCGAAAACAGTGACCAGGCCGCAGACGGCGACGGCAGCTGAGCTCATCGCCCCCTCGATTTCACCCATCTCCAGCGCTTTGACAGTTCCGATGGCATGGCTGGATGCGCCAATGGCCAGGCCGCGTGCGACCGGGTCCGTGATTTTGAGCAGACGGCACAGGGGGCGCGCTGTCAGGTTGCCGCATAAACCGGTCAGAATGATGGCGGCAACCGTCAGGGCGGGAATACCGCCCAGCTCTTCGGAAATGCTGACGCCGATGGCCGTTGTTACCGATTTGGGGAGCAGCGTCGCAGCCTCGCGCGCGTTCAGACCAAAGCAAAAAACCAGCAAAGTAATCAGTACAGCGCTTGACAGCACGCCCATAAGGACGCCGGTGACAGCGGCGGCGGCATTGCGGCGCAGCACATTGATCTGGCGGTAAAGCGGAAGAGCCAGACAGACGGTCGCCGGGGTCAGCAGCCAGCTTATGAGTTGTGCGCCGGACTGGTAGGCTTCGACGTCTATATCGAGCAGCAGCAGGACTGCGATGACGAGCAGCACAGCGATGAGCAGGGGGTTGGCGATGTCCCGGCCGATGCGCCGCCGGACAGCCTGGCCGGCGGCAAAGGCGCCGATGGTCAGCAAAACGGCAAAGTAGGAAGAGTTTTGCAGCAAATCAATCATTTTCCTTTCCTCCCGCGGCGCTGGACGACCTGCACGCTCAACCCGGTCGCCGCCATAACGCCGATGGTGACTGGAACAATCGCAACGGCCAGTGGAAGCAGCAGCCGCTTGGCCTCATCCCATACCGAAAGGATGCCCGCGGCGGCGGGAACAAACAGCAGAGACATGATGCTCAGCAAAAAACCGGCTGCGCGGGCAATATGCTTTTCTTTGACAACGCCGGTCAAAAGTAGAAGCAGCAGCAGGCACAGACCGTAAATGCTGGCGGGAACGGGAAGCGGAAGCAGTGCATGCAGCAGCTCGCCAGCCAGACAAACGGCCAGAATGATTCCAAACTCAAAGACAAGGCTCATAACCATCCCCCTTTGGCAGACTGCTTTCATTGTAGCACAGGGGGAAGGAAGGGAGCAAGTACAAAAAAAGACGGCTTGCGCCGTCTTGCGGTCAAGTGGTCTGGCCGGTAATCATCAGGCCCAGCTTGTCATTGGCCTTTTGAATGGAGTAAATGGTGCCGTCTTTGACCCACTGAGGGCGGTCGTCGACGGTTTCGGGATCGCCGAAGGTTTCGGTCAGGGTTTTGTTCCAGCGCTCTTCATCGTTGTCGGGCAGTTCGGCATTGGCTGAAACAACATTGCCGTTTTCGTCAAGAGCCACATGCACAGGCATGTCCTTGCCCAGGATGTTCATGGTATAGCGGCGGCCGGTGGTCAGCGCATCCTCGACAACAGCTTCACCTTCGCCAAAGGCCTTGACCAGTTCATCGTCTGCGCGGCCGATCAGGCCGCGCAGAGTCGTCATGTTGTCACTGGCAGTTTCATTGCCCTCGCCGGGCTGTGTGGTGTTGCCGGTATTGTCAGCATTGTTGCCAGTGTTGTTGTCAACATTGTCTGACGTATTGTTGTTATTGTTGTTGTCATTCGTGCCGGTCGTGTTGTCGTCGTCACGGCTGCAGCCAGCGGCAAAAAGCAGCAGAGTCAGCGAAAGCGCCAGGCACAGAATTGCCTTTTTCTTCATGAAAGGTCCCTCCACAATTTGAAATTGGGTGTTTACGCTGTTATTTTTCTCTGTATGCAGCCATTTATCCGTGGCAAAATAAAAGAGAACTGTCGAAGACAGAAAAATCTTCGACAGTAAAAAATTGCTATTTTTTTGTGTTGAGCATTCCCTGCGCTGCGGTCAGTATACCGAGCTTTCCCGATTCATAGGTCAGGCCGCCCTGCAGATAGGCGATATAGGGCGGGCGCATGGGTGCGTCGCATGAGAGCTCAATGGATGCGCCCTGCACAAAAGCGCCCGCCGCCATGACGACCGGACAGTCATAGCCCGGCATGTCCCACGGCTCGGGCGTGACGTAGGCGTCGACCGGCGCGCCGGCCTGGATGCCGCGGCAAAAGGCCAGAAGAGGGTCGGGTGCGCCGAAGCGGATGGTCTGGATGATATCGCAGCGCTCCTCATCCCAGCGGGGCGACAGGTCGCAGCCCATTTCTTCGAGCAGCGCGGCGCAGAAAACAGCGGTTTTAAGGGCCTGTGCCACCGTGTGCGGGGCCATGAAAAAGCCCTGGAAAAGAGAGCGGTTGAGCCCCAGTGTGGGACCACATTCGCCGCCAATGCCGGGCACGGTCAGGCGGAAAGCCGCTTTTTCCACCAGGTCGGCCCGCCCTGCAACATAGCCGCCTGAAGGAGCCAGTCCGCCGCCGGGGTTTTTGATGAGCGAGCCGCAGATGAGGTCGGCGCCGTGGTGTGTCGGTTCGGTCAGCTCGCAGAACTCACCGTAACAGTTGTCAACAATGATGGCAGCATTGGGGTTGACCGAGCGGACAAGAGCACAGAGCTCGCCGATTTCAGCGCTGGTCAGGCTTTTGCGGTCTCCGTATCCGCGTGAACGCTGGATAAAGATCGCCCTGACGTCGCTTGCGGCCGCAGCCTCGCGGATAGCGGGCAGGTCGGGCATGCCGTTTTTGAGCGGGACCTCGCGGTAACCGATGCCGTAGTCGGCAAATGTGCCGCCCAGTGCGCCGCGCACGCCTGCGACGGTGCGCAGGGTGTCATATACGCTTCCCGTGATGGAAAGCAGTGTATCGCCCGTTTTGACGGCCGAGAACATGGCGCAGGCAATGGCGTGGGTACCATTGACAAAGCTGTGGCGCACCAGCGCCTTTTCGCAGCCGAATACATCGGCGTAGATGGCTTCGAGCCGCTCGCGGCCGACATCGTCATAGCCGTATCCCGTTGTGCCGCCAAAGCACGCATCCGAGACCCGGTGGCGGGCAAAGGCCGCCATGACCCGCGCCGTACACTGCTGCGAAACGGCGTCGATGACTGCAAATCGCTGCCGGGCTTTGTTTTCAGCTTTGTCAGCCAGCGCCAGCAGCTCGGGTGAAAATGAAAGATCCTGCATACATGCAGCTCCTTTACGTTTGTCAAAATATGCACAGCGAAGAATCAGGGGGGACCATTTGTCCCCCCTGACGAGTGAAGAACGAATTAGACTTACAGCTCGTTGAGCGCGCATTGCGCCAGCAGACGGCCTGCTTCCTCGACATCCTTTTTGTTGTAGATTTCAGCCGGGGAGTGGATGTGGCGGGTGGGGATGCTGATGCAGCCGGAGTACACGCCGCCGCGGGTGCGCTGCATGGCGCCGCTGTCCGTGCCGCCCGAAAGCAGGATTTCGTCCTGATACTTGACGCCGGCTTCGTCCGCGGCCTTGCGCATGTGAGCCACGGCCTGCGGATTGCAGATGAGCGAGCCGTCTTTAATCTTGACAGTCGGGCCTTCGCCGACCTTGACGGCCATCTTGACAGTCGTCGACGGGGTGTCACCGGTGGAGCAGACGTCGACGGCAATGCCCATATAGGGATCGATGTGATAGGCCGCTGTCATGGCGCCGCGCAGACCGACCTCTTCCTGAACGGAGAAGACAAAATACAGGTCATTTTTGACCTTTTTATCTTTGAGCTGCTCCATGGCGAGCAGCAAAACAATGCAGCTGACCAGGTCGTCGGCATAGGGAGTCATGATGTTGCCGCCCGCCAGCTCGACAGTCGGGGTGTTGAAAACGGCGACGTCGCCAATCTTGACCAGCTTTTCAGCCTCTTCCTTGTCTTTGGCGCCGATGTCAATGTAAAGGTCGCTCAGTTTGACGGTGTTGGCCGGCTTGCCGAGCAGTTCGCCCTGATTGGCCAGACGGATGCAGCCACACACGCCGCTTTCAAAGCGGACGGGCACGCCAACAAGGGTGATGGGGGTGTGACCGCCGATGCCCTCAAAGCGCACAAAGCCGCCGTCTTCGATGTAGGTGGCCATAAAGCCGATGGTGTCCATGTGGGCCGGCATCATCAGGCGCTTGCCGTCGCCCTTTTTGTGGCAGATGACATTGCCCATAACGTCGGTGTAGACCTCGTCGACAAAGGGACGGGCCAGCTCGGCCAGGACCTCGCCCACGTTCTTTTCAAAGCCGGACGGCAGAGCCGCGGCGACAAGCTTTTTCTGAGTCTCGACGATGTTAAACATTGTTTTCCCCCGTTTCTTTGATGAAAATATGCGCCATCTTGACGACTTCTTCGACGTCGGGCAGGTGGACGACGTTGCAGGCGCAGTGGATATAGCGGGTCGGCGCTGCCAGACCAAAGGCGCGCGCGCCGGCGTTGGCCTTGTGCATGCTGCCGGCGTCAGTGCCGCCATTGGCGCTCTTGCGGTACTGCCACCGAACGCCCTGGCGGTCGGCCTCGGCTGTGATCTGGCGATACAGCTCGCGGTCATAGACCGTGCCCTTGTCCATAATGGACACAACGGCGCCCGCGCGGTGCGCAGTCGACTGGTTGTGCTTGGGAACGTCGGGAATATCTGCAGCCGAGGTTCCCTCGACGGCGCAGACGGTGCCGGCGTTCAGACGCTGCGCGGCGACAACGCTGCCGCGGCCGACCTCTTCGCCGACCGAGAAGACAAAATACGTATCATAGGGCAGCTCGCTCTGGATAAGGGTGACGAGCACGGCGCAGCCGACGCGGTCGTCGATGGCCTTGCTCTTGACGCAGCGGTCGCCCATTTCGTAAAAGGCGCTGTCAAAAAAGACGGGATCGCCGATTTGGGTCAGCTTTTCCACCTCGGCACGGGTCTGGGCGCCGATATCGACATACAGCTGGTCAATGCCAGGGGCAGATTTGCGTTCTTCGGCCGTCGTCAGATGAATGGCCTTGATGGAGATGACGCCGGGGATCTTTTTGGGACCGACCTTCATGCGGCGGCCGACAAGTACACGCGGGTCGATGCCGCCGACAGTAGCCAGGCGGATCATGCCGTCGGGTGTGATGTCGCGGACCAAAAAACCGACTTCGTCCATGTGGGCGCACAGCACGACAGGGCGTTTGCGTTCTTTGGCGCCTTTTTTGAAAACAATCAGGTTGCCCAGCGGGTCGACGGTCATTTCAGCGGCATAAGGGGCGACCTTCTGCATGATGACCTCGCGCACCTCGTCCTCGTAACCGGCCACGCCGTCCAGCGTACACAGCTCTCTTAAAAGCTCTTTCATAACTGCCCCTCCTTTAAATCCTCGACAAAGGCGGCCAGCAGTGCGCCGACATGCTCGACGTCGCGCATGCACAGCATTTCGACCGGCGAGTGCATGTATTTCAGCGGAAGAGAGACGACCAGTGTGGTGATGCCCTCTGCCACGACCTGAATAGGCCAGGCGTTTGTGCCAGTGTGCGACGGCGCGGCGTCGACCTGATAGGGAATCTGCTTGGCGCGCGCCACTTCCATCATGCGGCGGGCAAAGTGCGGATTGGAATTGATGCCCACAGTGACGACTGCTCCGCCGCCGAACTCGTGAACACGGTCGCCCGGGCCGGCGTCGGGGGTCTTGGCGTGGCAGACGTCGATGGCAATGGCCAGATCAGGCCGCTCGTGCCAGGCGCGGGTCTGCGCGCCGTGACCGCCAATCTCCTCCTTCGTGGTGCCGGTGATGATCAGATCAACGGCCAGCGGCTTGTCGCGCAGCAGCTCAAGCGCATGCAGAATACACACAAAGCAGGCGCGGTCGTCCATGGACTTGCCGCAGACGACGTCGCCCAAAAGGTCCATGGCGTCGCCGGCAAAGGCCATATAGTCGCCGATGCGGACCTCTTTTTTGGCCTGCTCGCCGGTCATGCCGATGTCAACGACCATTTTGTCAATGGGCACAGATTTTTTATTGTCGCCGGGGTTCTGCAGGTGGGGAGGCATGGCGGCGACGACGCCGGGCAGGCGCTTGCCCGTGTGAGTGAGCACCGTCAGCTCGCTGCCCAGCAGCATGCGCTGGTCAACGCCCATGCCCATAAAGCGCAGAAATCCCTCGTCGGTGATCTCTGTGACGAGAAAGCCGATTTGATCCAGGTGTGCGTCGAGCATCACTTTTTTCGCGCCGGGAATGCCGCAGCGGCGGATGCCGGTGACGTTGCCGAACCCGTCGACGTCGACTTCGTCAACATACGGGCGCAGCAGCTCGGCAGCAATGGCGCTCACGTCGTACTCATTGCCGGAAACGCCATACGCATTGACGAGCTTTTTGAGTTTGTCCCGAAGTTCCAATAACAACACCTCTCATTCATATTTTCTCTATAAGCAGGGGGAGGTCGCCCCCGTCTTACCGCAAATCACTGGCCCTGGCCGGGCTCGGGCAGGGCGCGCACCAGCTCTTTAAAGCGCTCGCCGCGCTTCATAAAGTTGGGGAACTGGTCAAAGGAAGCGCACGCCGGCGAAAAGAGCACTGTGTCGCCCGGCTGTGCCAGCTCGTAAGCCTTTCGCACCGTATCATCAAGGTTTTCAAAACGGAGCATACGGGGCTTTTTGGCGCTGCCAGCCGTGTTGACAGCGGCTTCGATTTTATCTGCCGTGGCGCCGCACAGCAAAAGGGTGTCGACGCGGGCGCAGATTTCGCGTCCCAGCTCGTCAAAGGGGATGTGCTTGTCGTATCCGCCGGCGATGAGCACAATCGGACCGTCAAAGCACTTGAGTCCGGCAATGGCGCGGGTGGGGCTGGATGCGATGGAATCATTATACCACATTGTGCCGCCGATTGCACGCACCAGCTCAAGCCGGTGCTCAACGCCGGGAAACTCGCGGGCAACCTGCCGCATGACTGCGGGGGGAACCAGCCCGGCGACAGCGGCGCAGGCGGCCATGTAGTTTTCAACATTATGCTCACCGGGAATACGGATGTCATCGCGCCGCATCAGCTCCTGCCCGTCAAAAACGATGCGGTCGCCGTCGAGCCATACGCCGTGCACCGGCTGGTCGAGCCGTGAGAAAAATCGGACCTCGGCCCCGCTTTCAGCGGCAAAAGAGCGGGTGATGGCGTTGTCCAGATTGAGCACCAGAATATCATCCGGGGCCTGAAAACGGAAAATATTGCGCTTGGCATCAACATATTCATCCATGCTGCGGTGCACATCGAGGTGGTTGGGCGCCAGATTGGTGACAACGGCGATGTGCGGGCTCTGGCTCATGCTCATAAGTTGGAAAGAGGAAAGCTCGAGCACGCAGAGGTCGTCCGGGGACATCTGCCCGGTCTGGTCGAGCAGGGGCGTACCGATGTTGCCCCCCAGAAAGACCCGCCGCCCGGCGGCGCGCAGCATTTCGGCAATGACCGTGGTGGTTGTCGTTTTGCCGTCAGAGCCGGTGACGGCGATGATGGGGCAAGGGCAGACGGCGAAAAAGACCTCCATTTCGCTGGTGACCTCAGCGCCGCGCGCGCGGGCACGCGCCAGAGCGGGCAGGTCAGGGCGCATGCCGGGTGTGCGGAAAATCAGCTCGGCGCCGGATGCCTCGACGCCGTCGAGGTAGTCGGGGCCGGTATAGAGCTGAACGCCCAGCGCGCGCAGTTTGGCGGCGCGCTCGCCCAGCTCACTCTCGCTTTTTTTGTCGCAGGCGGTGACGCAGGCGCCGGCCTGGGCCAGCAGCCGCAGCAGGGGGG
>DVMR01000063.1 GCA_018714845.1 Candidatus Ventrousia excrementavium | reverse complement strand
GAAGAAGCCTGCAAAGCGTGCGTCTAAAAAGGCTGAGTCCGGCGAAGAAGAGAAGCCCGCCAAGAAAACGACAAAAAAATCTCCTAAGACCGAGTAAAATAATGCTATTGCATTGAAAGGAGCATCACAATGGCCTATATTCCCATGGTAGTCGAACAAACCAACCGCGGTGAGCGCTCGTATGATATTTTTTCACGGCTGCTCAACGATCGCATCATCATCCTGTCTGACGAGGTCAACGACCAGACGGCCAGCCTGGTTGTCGCACAGCTTTTGTATCTCGAAGCGCAGGACCCGGACAAGGACATCAGCTTTTACATTAACAGCCCCGGCGGCTCGGTCAGCGCCGGCATGGCAATCTACGACACCATGCAGTACGTCAAGTGTGATGTTTCTACCATCTGCGTCGGCATGGCGGCCAGTATGGGTGCTTTTCTGCTGTGTGCCGGCGCCAAAGGCAAGCGCTATGCGCTGCCAAACAGTGAGATTATGATTCATCAGCCTATGGGCGGAACTCAGGGGCAGGCCTCGGATATGAAAATCCGTACAGAATGGATTTTGAAAACCCGCGACAAGCTCAACCGCATCATGAGCGAGCGGACCGGTCAGCCGCTGGAGATTATCGAGCGCGATACGGACCGCGACAATTTTATGTCGGCGCAAGAAGCCAAGAAATACGGCCTGGTCGACAAAATCATGGACAAAC
This sequence comes from Candidatus Ventrousia excrementavium, assembly GCA_018714845.1. Lineage (GTDB taxonomy): Bacteria > Bacillota > Clostridia > Oscillospirales > Butyricicoccaceae > Ventrousia > Ventrousia excrementavium. Next base: position 37,243 of record DVMR01000063.1, on the reverse strand, counting down.
GCTGAAAGTTTAGCGAGCTTGCCCGGCGGCCTGTGCCGCCGGGCTCATTCAGTGAGGAACAGACATGCCGAATGATAAAAGAGAAATACGGTGCAGCTTCTGCGGCCGTACGCAGGACGAGGTCAAGCGCATTATTGCGGGACCGGGCGCCTATATCTGCAACGAATGTGTTGAGATTTGCGCAGACCTGATTGCAGACGAGGCGGAGCAGGAAAGGGCAGAGGCCCGTTTTGAGCTGGGGGACAAGTTGCCCACCCCGGCTGAAATCAAAAAAAGTTTGGACGAATATGTCATCGGACAGGACCGCGCTAAGATAGCGCTGTCTGTGGCGGTATACAATCACTACAAGCGCATCATGCACACCGACGACAGCGATGTTGAGGTGCAAAAGAGCAATATTCTGATGCTGGGGCCGACTGGCGTCGGCAAGACTTTTCTGGCACAGACGCTGGCTCGCACGCTGCATGTACCCTTTGCCATCGCTGATGCAACAACGCTGACCGAGGCAGGATATGTGGGCGAAGATGTCGAAAACATTTTGCTTCGTCTGATTCAGGCGGCAGACTTTGACGTTGAACTGGCTCAGCGCGGTATCATTTATATTGATGAACTTGATAAAATTGCGCGCAAAAGCGAGAATCCGTCCATTACGCGGGATGTTTCAGGCGAAGGCGTGCAGCAGGCGCTGCTCAAAATTCTTGAGGGTACGGTGGCCAACGTGCCGCCGCAGGGCGGCCGAAAGCACCCGCAGCAGGAGTTTATTCAAATCGATACGACCAACATCCTGTTTATCTGCGGCGGCGCTTTTGACGGGCTGGACAAAATTATTGACAAGCGCATCGGCAAAAAGGGCATCGGCTTTGGTGCTGAGGTCAAGGGAAAGGCCGAAAAGGAAGATACGACTATTTTGCAAAAAGCCGAGCATCACGATATCGTCAAATATGGCATTATTCCCGAGCTGGTGGGGCGTCTGCCAATACTCGTAACGCTGGACGCACTGGACAAAAATGCGCTGCGGCACATTCTGACTGACCCCAAAAATGCTCTGACCAAGCAATATGCCAAGTTGTTTGAGTATGATGGGGTCGAGCTGGAGTTCACGCCCGGCGCCTTGGATGCCATTGCGGAAAAGACGATGGAGCGCAGTACGGGTGCGCGTGGCCTGCGGTCTATCATGGAGGGCATTATGACCGATATTATGTATCGTGTCCCTTCGGACCCGACGATTGTTAAGGTCGTCATCACGGAAGACACAGTCAAAAATGCCGAGCAGCCGCAGGTTGTCACGGGTATGCGTGCTGAGCGCCGGGATGTAAAACCAGCAGCCCGGTCTGAGCGTGTTAAATCTTAGCAGCTTTCAAAGAAAAGCTCCGGACATCATGTTGATGTCCGGAGCTTTTTTGAAGTAATTCAGGCGGCGGTCGGAGAAACACATGAAAAGCTTTTTTGTGTTTCTGTCAGAATAAAGGTACCTGAACCCTGCCGCTCTTCTTCATTGCCGGTCGGCGCAGATTGTTCATCGCGTTCAGGACGCTGTTCATCTGGGGGAGCAGACGGTCTGTCTGTCTGTTCACTGTCCTGCGGAGTGGTTTGTTCATTAGGACTGCTGGGTTGTTCGCCGGGTGGAGTTGGTTGGTCTTCATTCGGGAGGGCATCCGGCGATTGTCCGTTGGGTTCGCCGTCTGGCGGGGATGATTCCCCATCCCGATTGGGACGCTCCTGGCCACTCATGGGCATCCGTCCGCCGCCAAAGGTACCGGTGCCGGTATATTGCTGTTGAACCCCATCAATAGTGACAGTGTACGCCGTGTCCAGTACAAGATCCGGTGAGGACAGGGTCAGGCTTTGAAAACTCTTTTGCGCTGCAAAACTGAAAATTTCATTTCCTTCCGGATCCGAAACGACAACTTCGCTGCCTTCCGGGCAGACACTGCTCATGGAAAGCTCCATATACAACTGCTCGGACTGTTCGCTGACAGAGTCATTGCGGATGCCCAGGGCAATGAGTGTGCCGCCGTTGATGGTGATGTCGCTGTCAGCGTCAATGCCGCCTTCAGGGCTTTGCTCATTGGCCATTGTGACAATGGTTCCGCCATTGATAGTCAAAAAGCCATTGGAATCAATACCATCTCCTTCGGCGCCCAGACCGGCGTTGATGGTCAGATTTCCGCCGTTAACAGTGGTGACCGAAACACCGTCTTCATTGGTATTGATGCCGTCATTTTGCGCTGTGATGGAAATATTGCCGCCGTTTATCGTCAGATGCAGCTCAGTATCCAGCCCCTCGTTTTCAGCATTGATGACCAGAGAACCTTCGCCATCGATGTTCATGGACATTTTGCTATAAAAGGCACCGTCATATTTATGTAGCTTGTCGGTTGTTCCTTCTTCATAAATGCGTGCTACATAAGAGCCGTTTACAATATTTTCTGAGCCGTCGGCCAGGTAGACATTGGCACCGGCTGCACTGGTGTCCACAGTTCCGCTTGCTGTCTCAGCATCTGTACTGCCGCATTCATAAACATGATAGAAAATGACAGCTGGAGCCACAGTACAGGTGATGTCAACCCCGTCCAACACCAGGGTGACAACAGCATTAGGGTCGTCTTCGGCGTCTTCTCCCAGGTCAACGGCAACCTGCCCTGTGCTCAGCTGACCGCTGAGGCGGTACATTCCCGGTTCAGTGATGGTAACAACCGTATGTCGCGCTGCTTCATCAGCAGAGTGGGCATCTGCTTCTGTACCCTCGCCATAAGTTTCGTCGTGACCACTCTCATAATAAACAATGTCGGCCCCCACATAGACGGCACTGCTTGAGTCATCAGACGCAGTCTGACCATTTACAGTGATGCCGTCGTCCGAGAGCAGAATTTCGGTAGCCAATTCGGCGGCGGTATCTGTTGTATCCTGCGCGGTGCTGCATCCCGGTAGTGTCAGTGCCAAAGCTGCAGCGGTCAGCAGTGATAATATTCGTCGATTCAAATGTCTCATTCCTTTCTCATGATGGGATGAAAGGATGATACCATAATAAAAAGCTCATAAAAAGAAGAAAGTGTAAAAAAACTGAAAAAACTCCCCGGCAAAAGCCGGGGAGCAAAGGCAAATTTTTACTGAGCAAATGGACAAGCACAGAAGTGACCAGGAGAAATTTCACGAAACTCAGGGGTCTCCGCTGTACATGCCTCGGTCGCATGAGGACAACGTGGAGCAAAGCGGCAGCCAGGCTTGGGATTGACCGGGCTGGTAACTTCGCCTTTGATGACCTCAATCTTTTTATTGCGCATTTCAACGTTGGGGATGGGGATAGCCGACAACAACGCCCTTGTATAGGGATGCTTCGGATTTTTAAACAGCTCTTTGGAAGGCGCACGCTCAATGCACATACCCAGATACATGACCGCGATCTCGGTCGAAATATGCTTGACAACACTCAGGTCGTGGGTAATGAACATGTATGTCAGGCCGAGCTCATCCTGCAAGTCCATGAGAAGGTTGAGAATCTGCGCCTGAATGGAAACATCCAGAGCAGAAACCGGCTCGTCACACACGATGAACTTGGGATTGAGCGACAAAGCGCGGGCCACGCCGATACGCTGCCGGCGTCCGCCGTCCAGCTCATGCGGATAAGCACCGGACAGACGCTCGGCCAAGCCGACAGTGTCCATCAGCTCAGCTACACGGTCAAAAACCTCGGCACGCGTCTTGAACATTTTGTTGATGATAAGGGGTTCGGCAATAATCTCCTGCACGCTCATGCGGGGGTTAATGCTGGAGTAAGGGTCCTGAAAAATAATCTGCATCTCACGGCGAAGCTCGCGCATTTTGGCCTTGTCATACGCCATGATATTCTCGCCCTTATAGTAAATCTCACCGCTGGTCGGCTCGTGCAGGCGCAAAACCGCACGGCCCAGCGTTGACTTGCCGCAGCCTGATTCGCCGACAACGCCCAGGGTCTTGCCCTCATCGATAGCAATGTTGACGCCGTCAACGGCGTGCAGGTAGCCGTTGGAGACCTTAAAATATTTTTTCAAATCTTTTGTTTCAATCAGCGCGCTCATTTCGTTCCCTCCTTATTGAACAGGTGGCAGCAGATGCGGTGCCCGCCTTCCACATAGTCGGTCGGGGGGACTTCACGACAAATGTCCATACATTTGGGGCAGCGCGGCGAAAACTTGCAGCCCTGGGGCAGATCGGTCGGGTCAGGCATCAGGCCCTCGATAGGCGACAGGCGGGGAGAGTCTACCTCGAGATTGGGAATAGAGCCAAACAGGCCGACTGTATAGGGATGATGCTTGTCACCGGTAAAAACGTCGATGGCAGTGCCGTACTCGATAATCTCGCCGGCATACATGACTGCAACATCATCGCAGGTCTGTGCAACGATGCCGAGATCGTGTGTAATCATAATCATCGATGTCTGCAGGCGCTCACGAAGCTCGTTCATCATGGCCAGCACCTGTGCCTGAATAGTAACGTCAAGTGCCGTTGTCGGCTCGTCGGCAATCAAAAGCTCAGGCTCGCACGCCAGAGCAATCGCGATGACAACGCGCTGCTTCATGCCGCCCGAAAACTGGTGCGGGTAGTCCTTTTTTCGGAAGGCGGGAATGCCGACCATTTCAAGGACCTCTTCCACACGCGCTTCAATTTCTTCTTTGGAGCGGTTCTGGTCGTTGTGCAGCATCAGCGCTTCGCTGATTTGGCTGCCTACGGTCAGAATGGGATTGAGCGAGGTCATGGGGTCCTGGAAAATCATCGAGATTTTTTCGCCGCGAATCTCACGCAACTCGTACTCCTTCAGCTTGAGCAGGTCCTGACCATCAAAAATAATTTCGCCTTTGACGTGGGCGGTGCGTTCAGGAAGAAGAGCGAGAATGGCCAGGGCAGTCGTCGTTTTTCCGGCGCCGGTTTCTCCCACCAGTCCAAGCGTTTTACCCTTGTCGAGGCTCAAATTTATCTTATTGACGGCATAGACCGTTTCAAGTCCGGTCTTGTAAATGACTTCCAAATCATGTATTTCAAGCAGTCTTTCACTCATCAGTCACAACCTCCCTTTCTCAGTCCTTCAGTTTGGGATCAAGCGCGTCTCGCAGACCATCGCCGACCAGATTGAAGCACAGAGCCGAGATCAATATGGCAAAGCCAGGGAACAAGAGCAGGTACGGAGCCGTGCGCATATAATCCTTGGCCTCGGACAGCATGGCGCCCCATTCGGGACGAGGGGGCTGGATGCCCATGCCCATATAGGACAGGCCCGATGCGGACAAAATCATGCCTGCGATGCCCATGGTGGCCTGAACGATGATGGGGCCCATCGCATTGGGCAGAATGTACTTGACGATAATGCGGAAATCCTTAGCGCCGTATGAACGGGCGGCTTCGATAAAGTCGTTTTCAACGACCGTCAGAATTGACGAGCGCACCAGACGTACAAAGCCCGGTATGTTCGCAATCGTAATAGCGATCAGCAGGTTGGTCATGCTGCTGCCCAGCGCGGCAACGATGGCAAGAGCGAGCAGAATGCCAGGGACGCAGGTGAAGACATCCATAATTCGCATGATAATATTGTCGGTCCTACCGCCATAGTAGCCTGCGGCAGCACCGAGAAAACCGCCAATAATCAGCGAGATGCCAACTGCCGCAAAGCCGATGGAAAGAGACACACGCGAGCCGTGAATGATGCGGGCAAAGGTGTCACGACCGAACGCGTCGGTGCCGAACCAGTGTTCAGAGCTCGGTCCCTGCAGGCGGACCGATCCGTTTTGCTCGATGGCTCTCTCATAGGGGACAATCAGGTCGGCAAAAATTGCGGCTAGCGCAAAGATGACCAGAATGACCAGGCCAACCATAGCGCTTTTATTCTTCCTAAAGCGACGCCAAACTTCTTTAAGCTGGCTATTCTTTTTGCTTTTCTTTCGTGACTGGGTTTTTGCAGCTGCTGCATTGCTCATAAAAACATCCTCCTTTTCAGCGGGAATATTTGGCCCTGATGCGCGGGTCGATAAAGGCGTACAAAAGGTCGACCAGCAGCATAATAATGCAGAACAGAGCGGCCAAGAACAATGTACCTGACATGACAACGGGAACATCCTTTTGTCGAATGGCCGTGACGATATGCATGCCCAGGCCGGGGATGGCAAAAACCGTTTCAGTGATAACGGCACCGCCCAAAAGTCCGCCGAACTGCATGCCCAGAACGGTGATAATGGGCAGAAGGGCGTTTTTCAGCGCATGACGCCAGATGACGATTTTTTGCGAGGCACCCTTGGCGCGCGCCGTACGGATGTAGTCAGCGCGGATGGTCTCGAGCATGGTCGAACGGGTCAGGCGCAGCAGGCTGGCCGCACCGCCGAGCGTCATGGTGATGATGGGCAGTACATATCCGTCCCAGGAGTCCGCACCGTTTGTGGGGAACAGGGGAATCTTATACGCAAAGAAGTAAATGAGCATCATGCCCAGCCAGAAACCGGGGATGGCCGCAAAAAACATGGCCATGACCGTAGAAAACGTATCGATAAAGGTATATTGCTTTACAGCAGACAGAATACCAAGCGATACGCCTATCAGTGAACTGAAAATGATTGAGAACACAGCCAGTCTGAGCGTAAAGGGGAAACGTGCCCAAATCTCGTCAAAAACGGGCTGCTGGGTGCGGTAGGAAACACCAAAATCGAACTTGGTCACAATGTCCTTTATGTAGTTAAAGAACCTTGTGAAAAATGGCTGATCATACCCAAGCTCATGGTTGAGCTGATCGACCGCTTCTTGTCTGGCTGTCTGCCCCAGAATCAACCTGCCCGGGTCACCCGGCGTCAGCGCCATAATCGTGAAAACGATAAAGGTGACGCCAAGCAGGACAGGAATGGTGAGCAGAAGCCGCTTGATTACGTACTTATACATCCGTTGAACCTCCCTTTCAATTTTTGAGTACCAGTACGCGCTGCTAGGCAGCTTTTATATCTTAGAGTATCATAGAGTAGGGATAAAATCAACAATAAATTTTCTGTAGAGAGATATAAAATAGATAGTTTGACTGGCTTTGCAAACATATTATGAATCAAAAAGCAGGACACTTGCAATGGGGGCATGAGTGATGTATAATATACAATACCTATATCCAGGAGGTCATTATGGCAACCATTCAAGCAAAAAGAAGCACAAAAATCGATGAAATCAAAACTTATCATATACCAACTCTGGCGCTGCGCGGCGTCACCATTTTTCCCAATGTTCTGTTCCATTTCGACGTCGGCCGCATCAAGTCGGTCAAAGCGCTCGAACAGGCAATGGCAGGCGGACAGCGCGTTTTTCTTGTCACGCAGAAAGATGTTCATGTCGAGGATCCCGGCAAGGATGATCTGTATGCTATCGGCACCGTCGCAAAGGTACGGCAGATACTGAAATTATCGAATACAAGCCTGCGTGTTCTTGTCGAGGGAGAAAACCGCGCCCGTCTGGACGAGCTGGTATGTACCGAGCCTTATCTAGCCGCACACATCACCGAATATCCTGCGCGGAAGGTGGCACCTGTCACTCAGCGGGATCATGCGCTTTTGCGCAGCGTCCGCGAGCTGTTCATGGAATATTCTGAGCTGGCCCCCAAAATGACAGGGGATATCCTGCTCAATGTCATGGAAAGCGATGACATGGCTTTTTTGTCAGATTATGTCGCACAAAACATCCAGCTGCGCGCCGAGGATAAACAGCAGCTGCTGGAGCAGGCAGAGCCACGGCGGCGCATGATGCTGCTCAGCCGCGTCCTCATGCAGGAGATCGACGTTCTGACATTGGAGGCTGATCTGCAGAACAAGGTCAAGGACCAGATTGATAAAAACCAGCGTGACTACTATCTGCGCGAGCAGCTCAAAGCCATCAGCGAAGAACTGGGCGAGGGCGAAGACGGTGTCAGCGAGTCGCAGGCATATCTGCAGAAAATCGAAGACGCCAAGCTGCCGCAGGAAGTTCATGACAAACTGGTCAAAGAGGCTGGCCGTCTGGCCAAAATGCAGAGCTCATCGCCTGAAAGTGGTGTTATACGCACATATCTTGATACCTGCCTCGAGTTGCCGTGGACTACGGTGACCCGTGAAAATCAGAGCATCCAGAAGGCGCAGGAAATCCTCGATGCCGACCATTATGGTCTGGAAAAGGTCAAGGAGCGCATCCTGGAGTTTTTCGCCGTTAAAAGCATGACAGGCGAAGTCAAGGGCCAGATCCTCTGTCTGGTCGGCCCTCCGGGCGTCGGCAAAACGTCGGTGGCGCGGTCCATTGCGCGTTGCATGGGGCGCAAATACGCACGGCTTTCGCTGGGCGGCGTGCGTGATGAGGCAGATATTCGCGGCCACCGCAGAACCTATATCGGCGCCATGCCGGGCCGTATCATCAACGCCCTGATTCAGGCTGGCAGCCGCAACTGCCTGATTCTGATTGACGAAATCGACAAGCTGGGCAGTGACTACAAGGGGGATCCGAGTTCGGCGCTGCTTGAGGTCTTTGACACCGAGCAGAACACTGCGTTCCGCGATCACTTTATCGAACTGCCGTTTGATTTGTCTGACGTGCTGTTTGTCACAACAGCCAATACGCTGGACACCATTCCCGCGCCCCTGCGCGACCGTATGGAGATTATCGAGCTGAGCTCGTATACGGACGAGGAAAAGCTGCAAATTGCAAAAAAGCACCTCATGCCCAAGCAGCTGAAAAAGCACGGGCTCAAGGCTTCGCAGCTGCGCGTCAGTGATGCCGCGCTTCGGCGCGTCATCTCAGAGTACACGCGTGAGTCGGGCGTCCGCACACTGGAGCGTCAGCTGGCCAAGCTGTGCCGCAAGGCAGACCGCAGGATTCTGGAGACAGAATGCAAGCAGGTGCGCGTGACCGAGGATAACCTCAGCGCATTTTTGGGAGTCCCGCGGTTTAAAAATGAAAAAATGACGGCCGTGCCTGAGTGCGGTCTTGTCAATGGCCTGGCGTGGACGCAGGTCGGCGGCGAGCTTCTCGAAGTCGAAGCCATGGCCATTCCCGGAACAGGCAAGATCGAGCTGACGGGCAATCTGGGCGATGTGATGCGCGAGTCGGCGCGCGCCGCACTGACCTATATCCGCAGCCGTGCCACCGAGCTTGGCATTGCTGAAGACTTTTATCAGAAAAAAGATATTCACATCCACTTCCCCGAAGGGGCCGTGCCCAAGGATGGTCCTTCGGCTGGTATCGCCATGGCCACAGCGGTCATTTCAGCGCTGACGGGACGGCCGGTTTCGCGGTTTTTCGCCATGACCGGCGAGATTACGCTGCGCGGCCGCGTGCTGCCCATTGGCGGTCTGAAAGAAAAAACCATGGCCGCTTTCCGCTCGGGTGTCAATACCGTGCTGGTGCCTGAAGACAACCGGCCTGACCTGACCGAGATTGACCCGACAGTGCTCAAAAACCTGAACTTTGTCCCTGTTTCGCACATGGACCAGGTTGTTGACGTCATTTTCGGAGCTGATTTGCGCAGGCAGCCGGAGAACGGTGCGGCCGAGCCGCTGGCTGCACCGGTCGCCATCCCGCCGCAGGAGCATCCGGTGCCTGCGTGCACTTACCGGTAAACGCCATGATTCTGCGAAATGCACAGTTTGTCCGTTCGGCGGCTGATCCCTCGGGTTTTCCGGGGGACGGCCGCCCCCGTGTCGTTTTTGCCGGCCGCTCGAATGTCGGTAAGTCTTCGACCATCAATTCGCTGGTCGGTAGAAAGGGCTTTGCCCGCGTCAGCGCGTCACCGGGAAAGACGGTTTTTGTTAATTTGTTTCTGGCCGAAAACCGCCTGTGGCTGGTTGATCTGCCCGGTTATGGCTATTCTAAGACCTCGGCCAGGGAGAAAGAACGCTATTCAGCTCTGATAGACGCATATCTGCACGCAGATATGAAGAATATTCATCGGTTTATGCTGATTGTGGATATCCGACATGAGCCGACAGCCGATGACAGACTGATGGCCGAATGGGCCCAGTCATACGGGCTGCCCTTGGCCGTGATTGCCAACAAGGCTGACAAACTGAAGCCGTCACAGGTTGCGGGACAGTTGTCTGTTGTGCGCAGTGTACTGGATCTGCCCGAAAGTGTGCCAATTATCGCCTTTTCGGCTGAAAAGCACACGGGCCGTGACGAGGTTATAAAGGAAATATTTTCCGGCATGGGAGAGTAAAGCATGAAAGACAGTTTGTTCAGCGAGCATTTTTCCATCAGCGGGCAGGGGCACCTGACACTTGATGGTCTTGACCTGGTCGCAGCTGCGCAGGAGTTCGGTACACCTGCTTATGTCATCAGTGAGGCTGCTGTACGGCAGCAGTGCCGCGCCTATATGCAGACCATGAAGCGTGTTTTTGGTGAAAATTTTAAGGTCTCTTATGCCAGCAAGGCTCTTTGCGCGCGGTTTATCTATCCCATTATACAGAGCGAAGGCCTGCATGCCGATGTTGTGTCGGACGGTGAGCTGTATACTGCGCTGAAGGCGGGGTTTCCTGCATCAAACCTGCATTTTCACGGCAACAATAAAAGTGATGCCGAGCTGCGCCAGGCCGTTGAATGCGGTATCGGCGCAGTTGTTATCGACTGCCTGGACGAAATCGAGCGGCTCAATGCCATCTGCGTTGAAAAGGAAAGACAGATGCCGGTGCTTTTGCGCGTCAAACCGGGTGTGGACGCCCATACGCATGAGTTCATCAGTACGGGCCACAATGACTGCAAATTCGGTTTTGGTATTGAAGACGGCCAGGTCTATGAGGCGGCGCGGCTGCTCCGCGCCTGCAGGGGGCTGGACTTCTGCGGACTCCACTGCCATATTGGCTCACAGGTGTTTTTAAAGGAGCCGTTTGGTGTGGCCGCCGATGTCATGATTCGCCTGCTTGCTGAGCTGCGCCGCGATGGTTATAACCTGCGCGAGCTTATTTTGGGCGGCGGGTTTGGCGTCAAATATATGCCTGAGGACAAACCGGTGCCTGTCTCAGAAATGGTGGAGTATCTGGGCAAGGCCGTTCGGGAAAGCTGCCAAAAATATGACACCCCGGTGCCTGAAATCGTCATTGAACCGGGACGCTCTATTGTCAGCGCCGCTGGTGTTACGCTGTACACTGTGGGTTCGGTCAAGCCGGTGCCCGGCGCACGCACCTATGTGGCCATTGACGGCGGGATGCCGGACAATCCGCGCTTTGCGCTGTATCAGGCGTGCTATGACGCCTGTATTGCCAACAAGGCAGCGCAGGCAAAGACAGATGTCGTGACCATCGCCGGCAAGTGCTGTGAAAGCGGTGATCTGCTCGGACGCGATATGAAGCTGCAGCCGGCTCAGCGCGGCGATTTTCTGTGTGTGTTTTCAACTGGCGCCTATACATATTCCATGGCATCCAATTATAATCGCCTGCCGCGTCCGCCCATTGTTCTGGTCAGCGGCGGCCGGGGACGGGTGGTCGTGCGCCGTGAAAGCTACGAAGACCTTGTCCGCAACGATTTGCAGTAATAACCGGCAAAAGCTGACGTAAGGGAGGAAGCCGCTATTCTTTTTACAACATCTCTGCGCAACCTGTTGATTATTATCCCGGCCGCTCTGATTGCCATTACCTTCCATGAGATGGCGCATGGCTGGGCGGCGTACGCTCTGGGTGATACGACAGCCCGTGACGCGGGCCGTTTGACCCTTAATCCGCTGGACCATATTGACCCTATTGGCTTTTTGTGCATACTGATAGCCGGTGTCGGCTGGGCCAAGCCGGTGCCTATTAACCCCTACCACTTTAAGAAGCGAAAACAGGGAATTGCGCTGACTGCACTGGCCGGCCCGGTCGCCAATGTACTGTTGTGCTTTGTCTGTTTTTTCATTGCATACGGCATTTTGTTTTTTTCGGACAACCGAATTCTGGGCGCTGTGGCGCAGTTTTTGATTATCACAGCGTCAATCAGTGCAGGTCTTGGCGTCTTTAATTTGATCCCGGTTCCGCCCCTCGACGGTTCCAAGATTCTCTATCCGCTTTTGCCCAATAGGATCCTGGCTAAAATCATGCCCTATGAGGGCACAATCCAGGTGGTGCTGCTCATCGTTGTTTTTCTGGGCGCACTGAATGGCATTATCGGGGCAGGACAGAACTTTATTCTGCGCACGGCCATGCAGGTGTGTAATTCCATTTTTTCGGCAATCGCCCGGGTGTTTTAGCGTGAAAGCTGTCACCTTTCATCTGCCGGTATTTGACGGGCCGCTTGATTTGCTGCTGCACCTGATTGCCAAAAACAAGGTCAATATTTACGACATTCCCATTGCCGGTATTTTAGAGCAATACCTGGAATACATTGACCAGATGCGTGAGTTTGACATGGAAGTTGCTGCCGAGTTCGTCGCCATGGCGGCACAGTTGATGGTCATCAAGTCCAAAATGCTACTGCCAGTCTATGAAGATGAAGAGCAGGACGACCCCCGAGCAGAGCTGGTCGAAGCACTGCTCGAGTACCAGCGTTTTAAGGAGATGGGCGGATATCTCGGTACACGGGCCGAGCTGGGACGTGACCTGTTTGTCAAGCAGCCAGAGGTGCTGTCGAAACAAAAGCAGGAGTACAGTTACACTGCGGATGTGCTTATTGTCGCCCTTCGCCGCGTGCTCGAGCGCTCAGAACGCCGCCTGCCCCCTCCGGTCTCGGCCTTTTCCGGCATTGTGGGTAAAGACCCCGTACCGGTGGGGCAGAAAATCGAAATGCTGGTGCGGATGTTTACACGGCAGCGCGTCATTTCGCTCGACGCTGTTATTATGGACTGCGAGAGTCGCTCTGAGGTCGTGGCGCTGTTTCTGGCAGTGCTCGAGCTTTCCAAGGTTCACAAAATTATGATTGACGAGGACGAGGCCGGCTTCAGCCTGTCTTTGGCGGAGGAGTCGCAATGGAGCAGCTGACAGAGCTTGAATGTGCGCTCGAAGCGGTGCTGTTCGCCGCGGGTGAACCGGTGCCGGACCAGAAATTGTGCGCTGTACTCGGCGTCGACCGCCAGACCCTGACAGCGGCGGCCAAGCGCCTGGCAGATGAATATGACTTCTCGCGCCGGGGAATTCGGCTGCTGGCTCTGGAAAACGCATACCAGCTGTGCTCGCGCGCAGACTATGCAGAGCAGGTGCGCGCCGTGCTCGAAACCCGCCGGGCTCCGACTCTGTCTGCGTCAGCCCTTGAAGTGCTTGCCATCATCGCGTACAAGCAGCCGGTTACCAAGACATATATTGAGCAGGTGCGCGGTGTCGACAGCAGCGGCACAGTCAATACCCTTTGCGATAAGGGACTGATTGAGGACTGCGGCCGTCTGGATGTTCCGGGCCGCCCCATTTTGTACCGCACAACGGACGGCTTTCTGCGTTCGTTCGGCCTTTCGTCCATTTCAGACCTGCCGGCCCTGTCTGAGGCGCTGGGGCAGGAGATGGAGCAAATGTCTTTAGAGCTTTCACCGGAGGGATAGCCCTTGAAGTGGATCCTGCTGGCGCCCCTGATGCTGCTCGGCACGTTGTTGGCGCTTGGTCTGCTGGTCATGCTGCTGCGCGTCGGTGCGGGGGCGTCTTATAGGAATGGACAGCCGCGCGTTTGGGTTAAAATATGGTTTGTCAATATCCAGCTTTATCCGCGCCGGAAAAGGCGAAAACGAAAAAAGGACAAGCGCGGAAAACAAAAGGTGACCAAAAGTAAAAAGGCGCAGCGGCCCAATGCAAGAGTGCAGGAAGCCTCACAGTCCGTGTCAGGCCGACATCAGCCCAGTCCACAGAAGCAGGTAAAACCGACCGCACAGCCGGCTGCAGGCAGGCAGGGACCGACGGTCGAAGAGATCTGCACATATATGCGCTTTGGTATTGACGCCGGGGGGCAGCTGCTGCGCGGGCTGCGTATTGACAAGCTGTATCTGCGCGCTGACATCGGCACACCGGACGCTGCCAAAACGGCTCTGGCATATGGCGGCGCTTCGGCTGCGGTCTCTAATCTGTGGCCGCTTATGGAAAGTCTTTTCACCATCCGCAAAAAGGACATCTTTCTCAATGCCTGCTTTGAGCAGGAGCAGACCACCATCGAGGGTGAAATCGTAATTACAGCAATGGTCGGGCGCATGGCAATCATCGGCCTGCGCATTTTTAGGCAATTCACCAAAATGAAAAAGGCGGTGCAAGCAAATGAGCAATCTCAGTGATTTCATGGGTCAGAGCATGGAAAAAATCCGCAACATGATCGACGTCAACACCATTATCGGCAATCCCATTACAACGCCGGACGGCACGACGCTCATCCCGGTGTCCAAAGTGACGTTTGGGTTTGCGTCCGGAGGCAGCGATGTGGCGGGGCAGACCCAGCCGGGTTCGTCGCCTGTTCATTACGGAGCAGGCAGCGGAGCCGGTGTTTCTGTGCAGCCGGTCGCATTTGTCGTCATCAATAATGGAAATGTTCGTATGCTGTACCTTGATCCGCCATCCAGTGGGACGCTTGACCGTGTCATTGATATGGTGCCTGATCTGATTGACAAGGTTCGTGACATGACCAAAAAGCCCGAAGAGAAGGACCCGAAAATCGTATACTGATCCTCATAATCTGGCTGGCCTGCCCGTATATTTTTAGGGGCAGGTGAGCTTTTGTGAAAAAAATTGTGTCAACGCTGGCAGCAGTGCTCATGATAATGGCAGCACTTTTTCAGCCTAAAGCACTTTCGGCTTCATCGGCAGTTTTGTATGACCCGCTGACAAAAACCGTGGTTGCCGGCGTGCAGGATAACGTACAGCGCGGCATGGCCAGCACGACGAAAATCATGACTGCACTGGTGGCGCTGGAACTGTACGAACTTGACCAGGTTGTTGAGATACAGCCCGAATGGTGTGGTGCTGAGGGGTCGTCCATGTATCTGCGCGCCGGCGAGAAGCTGACAGTATCCGACCTGCTGTACGGCCTGATGCTGAGCAGCGGCAACGACGCCGCTGTCGCGTTGTCGTGCATTTACAGCGGCAACAGTGATGATTTTGTCGGCCTGATGAATACCAAAGCCCTGGAGCTGGGGCTTACAAATACACACTTTGACAACCCTAACGGGCTGGACAGTGAAACGCATTATTCCACAGCGCGTGATATGGCGGTCCTGACAGCAGCGGCCATGGAAAACGAGGCTTTTCGGGAAATTGTTTCGACCAAAAGCATCCAGATTGGTGAGCGATACCTGAATAATCACAACAAGCTGCTTTCCATGCTGGACGGAGCCGAAGGGGTCAAGACGGGCTTTACCAAAAAGTGCGGCCGCTGCCTGGTGTCGTCGGCCAGCCGCATGGGGCGTCGCCTGATTGCCGTCACTTTGAACGCGTCGGATGACTGGAATGACCACATTAGCCTGATGAATCAGGGCTTTGAACGCTTTGAAACCCGGACAGTGCTGTCAGCCGGCGAAATCGGCTCAATCACTGTCGCAGCGGGAGAACGGTGCCGGACGGTCGGCTTGTACATTGAAGAAGACTTTACCTATGCTCTGGCGGAGGATGAACAGCCGGTTGTCACATTGTGCGGACCGCGCATCGTGTATGGACCGATTGACGGCGGCCAGCAGTACGGAACAGTCCGCATTGCACTGGGCAATACTGTGCTGGCCGAGCTGCCGGTGTACTTTACCGAAGGTGTCGCTGTCACCCTGCGTGAAAAAAGCTCGTGGGAACAAATGACAGACTGGTTTAAAGATTTGTGGGAGTTGCTTGGCTTTTGAAGGAAAGACTGCAGAAAATATTATCCTCAGCCGGTGTGTGCTCGCGCCGCGCCGCGGAGACATATATCAC
The DNA here is from genome assembly GCA_018714845.1 of Candidatus Ventrousia excrementavium. Taxonomy (GTDB): domain Bacteria; phylum Bacillota; class Clostridia; order Oscillospirales; family Butyricicoccaceae; genus Ventrousia; species Ventrousia excrementavium. Next base: position 21,455 of record DVMR01000063.1, on the reverse strand, counting down.
AGCAGGGCGGGTGACGGTCAACGGTGTCACCGCCTCGCTGGGCGAGAGTGCCGACTGGGAGCGGGACCAGATTGCTGTCGACGGCCGCATGCTGATGCGGCCTGCAGAGCATGTGTACCTGATGCTCAATAAGCCCCGGGGCTACATCACAACCTTGTCCGACGAGCGCGGCCGCGCCATTGTCACTGATTTGCTGAGCGGTGTTGACCGCCGCGTGTTTCCCGTCGGACGTCTGGACCGCAATACGGAAGGACTGCTGCTGCTCACTGACGACGGCGAGCTGGCGCAGCGGCTGACCCACCCGTCGCACGAGGTGTACAAGCAGTACCTGCTGACCATCCGCGCGCCGGACGGCGGTTTCCTGGATGCGCCGGAGCAGCAGCTGGCGCGTCCTATCGAGCTTGACGGCCGCCCGGTCATTCCGGCCAGATGCAGGCTGCTGTCGCAGGACGGGGACCGGGCGCATCTGTCTGTCAGTATCCGCGAGGGCCGAAACCGCCATATCCGACGCCTGTGTGAGGCGTGCGGCTATACGGTTATCTCTCTGAAGCGCGTCGCCATCGGGAATGTAAAGCTCGGAGACTTGCCTGTCGGGAAATATCGAACATTGACACAAAGCGAGATTCGCTACTTAAAATCATTATAAAAAGGCGGTGGACAAGCTGTGAAACGGATGAGTGAAGCTATTTCTGAAAACATGCCCCGGCTGACGCGGGGGCAGCGTCTGCTGGCGGCTTTTGTCACCGAGCATTGTGACCGTGCAGCCTTTATGAGTTCGTTCGAACTGGCCGCTGTCTCAGGTGTCAGCCAGTCGACAGTCATCCGTTTTGCTTCCGCTTTGGGCTATGACAGCTATACCGATTTGCAGCAGGCTCTGCAGACAGAGCTCAAATACCGGCTTTCGACGCTGGAGCGTTTTGAGCTGCTTGAAGATGCTGAAAGCGATGATGCGGTGCTTGAGGGCATTGCGGCCGCGGACTCGGTCAATATCCGCAAAAATATTTCACGCAACGGCAGCGAGGCGATTGCCGCTTTCTGCACCCGGCTGTCCTTTGCGGCAAAAATATATGTCTACGGACAGGCGCACTGTGCGGCTGCGGCTGCGTATCTGAGCTCGTATCTGCGCTTTCTGATGCAGAATGTCTGCTGTCTCAACCAGACGGGTGAAGAGCCGCTGTTCGCGGCCAGCGACATTGACAGCGGCGATTTGCTTCTCGTCATTTCTTTTCCCGTACATTCTGAAAGCACGCGCCGGCTGGTATCTTATGCGCGCGACCGCGGAGCTGCTGTCGCGGTCATCAGCGAAAGCATGGATTCTGAAATCGCGCAACAGGCCGATGCCGCCCTGGTCTGCGAATGTGGCGACTTCGGTGTGAACGGCTCAATGGCGCCGGTTATTTCACTGTGCGGCTCGATTGTCTGCCTGCTGGCCCGCAACGACGAAAAGGCGCAGAAGCGCCTGCGTGCGGCCGGCGAGGCTATTTATTACAGGGGTGAGCAGGCCTGATGGATGTCGTTGTCATTGGCGGAGGGGCCGCCGGCATGATGGCCGCCTGTACGGCGGCGCAGTATGGCGCGTCGGTCACGCTGCTCGAACGCAATGCCTTTCTGGGAGTCAAGCTCAATATCACCGGCAAAGGCCGCTGCAACCTGACCAATAACTGTGATGTTCGCGAGCTGATTTCCGCCGTCCCGGGCAACGGGCGTTTTTTGTACAGTGCGTTTGCGGGTTTTGACGCGCAGGACACCATGCAGTTTTTCGAAAATCTGGGCGTCAGCCTCAAGACCGAAAGGGGAAACCGGGTTTTTCCGGTGTCTGACCGTGCCAAGGATATTTCGGGCGCTTTGCGGCAATGTCTGCGTCAATGCGGCGTGAAGGTTGTGCACACCCGGGCTTTGGGGCTGTGTACAGCCGACGGAATGATTACCGGCGTTGAGACAGCTGACAGAGTCATCCCGGCTTCGGGGGTGATTCTGGCGACCGGCGGCGTCTCATATCCGCGTACAGGCTCAGACGGCGACGGTCATCGCATGGCGCGTCGGCTGGGACATACTGTGACACCGCTTCGTCCGTCGCTGGTGCCCCTTGTGTCGGACAGTCCGATTTGTCCCCGGCTCGAAGGGCTTTCGCTGCGCAATGTCGGCCTGCGTGTCGTACGCGAAGGGAAAACGTTGTACGAAGATTTTGGAGAAATGCTTTTTACCGGACATGGAATGTCGGGGCCGATGATTTTGAGCGCGTCGGCTCATCTGGCGCATACGGGGGACTTTGCCTGCACTGTGCAGATTGATCTCAAGCCGGCGCTGGACATGGAAACGCTGGACAAGCGTGTGCTCCGGGATTTTTCCGAAGCACCTAACCGCAATTTTTCCAATGTGTTGCAAAAGCTGCTGCCGCAGAAGCTGGTGCCTGTGATGGCAGACCTTTCCGGCATCAGTGGTGAGCAAAAGGTCAACAGCATCACCCGCGTTCAGCGGGATGCGCTCTGCCGGCTGGTCAAAGGCCTGCAGATTCCGGTTAGCGGACCGGGTGGCTTTGATGAAGCCGTGGTGACAGCGGGCGGGATTGCGGTCGCAGAAATTGACCCCAAGTCAATGCGATCGAAGCTGGTACCTAATCTGTATTTTGCCGGTGAAGTGATTGACGTTGACGCTTATACAGGCGGATATAATCTGCAAATTGCGTGGTCGACCGGTTATAAGGCCGGCATGTCAGCCGCGCTGAACGAGGGGGAATAAAAGGGGTATGAACCACATCAGCATCGCAATCGACGGACCGTCGGGAGCGGGGAAAAGCACGCTGGCCCGGCTGCTGGCGCAGGAACTGCGCTATATTTATGTCGATACCGGGGCCATGTACCGAGCCGTCGGTCTGCATGTTGCCCGGGCAGGCATTGACTCGCGCGACCGGGCAGGCATTATCGGACAGCTGCCCGATATTGTCATTGAGCTCCGCTATGAAAACGGTGTGCAGCAAATCTATCTGAATGGCGAAAACGTCAGCCGCGCCATCCGAACCGAAGAGGCGTCGCGCTACGCGTCTGACGTTTCGGCCATTCCTGAGGTGCGTGCTTTTCTGCTGGGCATGCAGCGGGCCCTGGCAGAGAATGCAGACGTCATTATGGACGGCCGTGACATCGGCACGGTTGTTTTGCCGCAGGCGGCCATCAAGATTTTTCTGACAGCCAGCAGCGAAGAGCGTGCGCGTCGGCGCTATGAGGAGCTGCTGGAAAAAGGTGAGGATGTGGCCTATAACGATGTGCTGCGCCATCTTATCGAGCGCGACAAAAACGATTCTGCCCGCGCTGCGGCGCCTTTGCGGCCAGCAGAGGACGCTGTCATTCTGGACACGACGGGCAACACGCTCGAGCAGTCGCTTGACGTTCTGCGCGCCGTGATAAAGGAGAAATCGAATCATGTGGTATAAGTTCTGTTATTGGCTGGTTTTTATTGTGCTCAAGCCCATATATCGCTTTAAGGTCTATGGCCGGGAACGCGTGCCAGAGGGCGGAATGCTCATTTGCGGGCATCATACAGCTATCATCGATCCGGTGCTCGTAGCGCTGGCGCTGGGGCCGCAGGGAAAAATTGCCGTCATGGGCAAAGCCGAGCTTTTCAAGATACCAATACTGTCTGCTATTTTGCGCAGCCTCAATGCTTTCCCCGTCCAGCGCGGCAAAAACGACGTTGGCGCGATCAAGTACGCTCTTAAGTCCCTTAAAGACGGACGCCAGCTCATTCTTTTTCCGGAGGGAACCCGTGTGCGCGAGGGGGAGAGCGTAGAGGCAAAGACAGGCGCCGGAATGCTGTCGCTGCGTGCGGGTGTCCCCGTTGTGCCTATTTACATCACGCCTGGCCGCAAGGCTTTCCGCGGCTGCCAGCTTGTTTTCGGCACGCCCATCCGGCCGACCTGCGAGGGCCGTCCGGGAGCCGCTGATTACCAGCGCGTCACCGACGAAATCATGCAGGCAGTCTATGCCGCCCAGAAGGAGCTGCCGGCATGACAGTGACTGTGGGAAGCAAGGCGGGCTACTGCTATGGTGTGCGCCGTGCCATTGAAGCGGCCCTTGAAGAATCCAAGACGACGGGCGCGCTTTTCAGCGCCGGGCCGATTATACACAACAAGCAGGTCATAGCCGAGCTTGAGCGCAGGGGAGTTCATGCTGTATCCTCGGCCGACGAAGTGCCTGCAGGGGCCCGCGTCATCATTCGCGCGCACGGGCTTCCGCCGCAGGATATCAAGGCTTTTGCAGACAAGGGCTGCACGCTGATTGATGCCACCTGTCCCAATGTCGCGCAAATTCATCGCATTGTTGAGCGTGAAAGTGCCGCCGGACGACGGGTTCTTGTCATTGGCAAACACGGACATCCTGAGGTTCTGGCCATTGCCGCGCGGGCAGGGAATGACGTGCTCGTTGTCGAAACCCAACAGGAATTGGATGAAGCCTGCCACATTTTATCGAAAATTCCGATTGCCGTCGTGGTGCAGACTACTTTTCAGAGAAAAATCTACGACCTTTTTGTAAACAAATTAAAAAACACTTGTCATGACCCATTGTTTTTTGATACAATATGTAAAGCAACCGATGAACGTCAAGATGAGGCTTATCGGTTTGCATCCAAATCCGACGCGGTCGTTGTGATCGGTGACCGCCAGAGCAGCAATACCAAAAGCCTTTTCGAGCTCTGCCGCTCCGTCTGCCCCCGGACGGTGCAGATCGAGTCGGCCGATGAGCTGTCTTCAGCGCTGCTCGACGGAGCCCGGAGCGTTTTTGTCACCGCCGGAGCATCCACGCCGGATTTGATCATTAAGGAGGTAAGCAGCAAGATGAGCGACGAAATCAAAACCAACGAAACCGAAAGCTTCGAGGAACTTCTGGAGCAATCTCTCAAAACTTTACATACAGGAGAAAAGGTTAAGGGCGTTATTACCCAGATCAACAACACCGATATCCATGTTGACCTGGGCGTCAAGCAGGCCGGTTACATTCCCATGACCGAACTGAGCGACGACCCTGAGTTCAACCTGGCCGACAGCATTCACATCGGCGATGAAATCGAAGCCTACGTCCTGCGTGTCAACGATGTCGAAGGCCTGGTCATGCTTTCCAAAAAGCGTCTGGACACCGTGAAGAACTGGGAGCGCCTGGAGCAGGCCGTTGAGAGCAAAGAGCCCCTGACCGGTATCATCAACGACCAGAACAAGGGCGGCGTGGTCGCCAATGTGCTGGGTATTCGTGTTTTCATCCCCGCCAGCCAGACCGGTCTGCCGCGCGACGCCAGCTTTGACCCGCTGATGAAAACAACCCAGAAGATCCGTATTACCGAAGTCAACCGCCAGCGCCGCCGTGTTGTCGGCTCGATCAAGGCTCTGCTGGTCGAGCAGCGCCGTGAGGCTGCCAACAAGATTTGGGAAACCATTGAGGTCGGCAAGAAGTATACTGGCACAGTCAAGTCCTTTACCAGCTATGGTGCGTTTGTCGATATCGGCGGTGTCGACGGCATGGTGCACATCTCGGAGCTTTCGTGGAACCGCGTCAAGCACCCGTCCGATGTTTTGAAGATTGGTCAGCAGGTCGAAGTCTACGTTATCGCGCTTGACCCCGAAAAGCGCAAGATTTCGCTGGGCTACCGTCTGCCTGAGGACAATCCGTGGACCAAGTTCGAGGACACCTATAAGGTCGGCGACGTCGCCCCGGTCAAAATTGTCAAGTTCATGCCGTTCGGTGCTTTTGCCGAAGTTATGCCCGGTGTTGACGGCCTGATCCACATTTCGCAGATTGCCGATCGCCGCATTGGCCGTCCCGACGAGGTCCTGACCATTGGCGAGACTGTTGACGCCAAGATCATTGAGATTGACAACGAAAAGAAGAAAATCTCGCTCAGTATCCGCGCCCTGCTCGACCCGACGGTTGAGACCGTTGCGGAGGAGACTGAGGAAAATCCCGAGGCCTAATTGAAATGAAAAGAAAACGCACTGTGTAAAGCACAGTGCGTTTTTTCTTTTGATCGACTGCACAAAACAGGGGGTGGACGAATAAAATAGCACAGAAAGGTGGTGATTTCATGCCGCGCCGGCGAAGCATTCCATATGGCGGTGTTTTACTGTACAAACGTCGTGTACGAACAGCCCCGCGCCGTCCAGGCTCTGGGCGGATGCACTTGGCTGTCGTTATGCTCTTGATTTGTGCAGGCGCAGTGTGCGGACTGTTTTTTCTGCAAAGCCGGCTGGAACCGGTGGTCGAGCAGTATGCGGTGTCTCGCGTCACCTATCTGGCGACAAGAATCATCAACGATGTCATTGACGCTGAGCTGTCTGAGGCCGGCGGGGTGTATGACAACCTTGTCAGCTTTGAAAAGAATGAAAACGGAGATATTTCTGCCCTGAAAACCGATATTGTCCGCATCAACCAGCTGAAGGCCGCCATCACCAGCCGCGTGGCGGATGAAATTGCCCGCCTTGACACTTCGCAGATTTCGATTCCGCTAGGCAACCTGATTGGCGGGGACCTGTTTTCCGGGCGCGGGCCGTCGATTCCCGTTCGTCTGGTGCCGGTCGGCAGCGTGAGCGCTAACTTTATCAGCTCGTTCACCAACGCGGGTATTAACCAGACGCGGCACCAGATTGTCATTGACACTACAGTCAGCATGAGCGTTATCGCGCCCGGTGCACGGGCCAGCTGTCATGTCAACACGAAGGTCAATATTGCCGAGACCATTCTCATCGGCAGCGTGCCTGAGGGATATACCTACATCGACGACACCGGAGAAAGTGAAATGCTGCAAAAATATAATGACTACGCACAGGAATACTGATATAATAGAATGGTAACTGAATACACAGGAGAGAGAATCATGACAGAGCAGCAGCGGCTTTTACAGCTGACCGAGACTTTAAAATACCACGCCCGCAAGTATTATGTTGAGGATGCGCCCGAGATTTCGGATTATGAATATGATATGATGCAGAAAGAGCTGCGTGAGCTGGAAGAAAAATATCCCCAGTGGGCGCAGTCCGACTCGCCGACTCGCCGTGTCGGCGGCGCGCCGCTTGAGCAGTTCGAGCCGGTCACCCATCGCTATGCCATGGAGAGCCTTCAAGATGTTTTTTCACTGGACGAGGTGCGTGACTTTGACGCGCGTATCAAAGAGCGCGACCCCAACGCCAGGTACACCTGTGAACTCAAGATAGACGGACTGTCGGTCGCGCTTACCTATGAAAACGGGCAATTTGTTCGCGGGGCAACGCGCGGCGACGGTCAGGTCGGGGAAGATGTAACAGAAAATCTGCGTACGGTTTATGACATTCCGCTGGCCGTGCCGGAAACCCGGACTTTGGTGGTGCGCGGCGAGGTTTATATGTCAGCACAGGCCTTTGAAAGAGTCAACCGTGAGCAGGAAGATGCGGGCGCTGCGCTGTTTGCCAATCCGCGCAATGCAGCGGCCGGTTCGCTGCGCCAGCTGGACAGCCGCATCTGTGCATCTCGCGGGCTGTCGTGCTTCAGTTTCAACGTGCAAAATGCAAGGGAGCTGGGCTTTACTTCGCATTATGAAAGCCTGCAATATCTGAAACAGCAGGGCTTTGCCATTATCGCCCCGCTTCTGTTCAGCGGCGATATAGATGAAATCACGAGTTTTATACAGGAAATAGGGGAAAAGCGTGGAGAACTGCCCTTTGGGATTGACGGCATGGTGCTCAAGGCCGACAGTCTGGCGCTGCGCGATGAGCTTGGCAGCACGGCCAAAGCACCCCGTTGGGCGGTCGCTTACAAGTTTCCGCCGGAAGAAAAGCAGGCGCGTCTGCTCGACATTGTCATTCAGGTGGGTAGGACCGGTGTGCTGACCCCGAATGCAGTCTTTGAACCGGTGCATCTGGCTGGAACGACGGTTAGTCGTGCATCGCTGCACAACCGGGATTTCATCGCGCAGAAGGACGTGCGTATCGGCGATATGATTGTCGTGCGCAAGGCGGGGGACATCATTCCCGAGGTGGTTTCGGTCGTGCGGGCAAAGCGCCCGCCTGATGCTGTTCCGTATGAGATGCCGTCTGTGTGCCCTGTCTGCGGGGCACCTGTGTATGAAGACCCTGATGTGGCCGCCATCCGCTGCACCGGAGCCGAGTGCCCGGCACAGCTGGCGCGGCGCGTCACGCACTTTGCCTCGCGGGACGCCATGGATATCGAGGGGCTGGGACCGGCCGTGGCAGAGGCATTGCTTGACGCCAGGCTGATTGCGACCCCCGGGGACCTGTACTTTTTACAGCCTGGGCAAATTGCTCCGCTTGAAAAAATGGGGGAAAAGTCGGCGCAGAATCTGGTCGACGCCATCGGCCGCAGCCGCGAACAGCCGCTGTCACGGCTGCTGTTCGCCCTCGGAATCCGGCATGTTGGACAAAAGGCCGCCAAAGTCATTGCCGCACGCTTCCCGTCCATGGAAAATATTTTGCAGGCGTCCGAAGAAGAACTGACCGCTGTGCGCGATATTGGCGGCATCACGGCCCACAGCCTGAAAGAATGGCTGGAAAGTCCGCAGGGCAGGCACCTGATTGGCCGCCTGGGCGAGGCCGGCGTCAACATGACGGAGCCGGTCACCCAGACCAGCGGCCGGCTGGACGGTAAGACCTTTGTCCTGACGGGCACTCTTTCAAAATATACCCGCAGCGAGGCCAGCCGGCTGATTGAAGAAGCCGGTGGAAAGGTCTCGGGCTCGGTTTCCAAAAAGACCAGCTATGTGCTGGCCGGCGAGGATGCCGGCTCCAAGCTCAAAAAAGCACAGGAGCTTGGTATACCCGTCATCTCTGAGCAGGAGCTTGAAGAAATGCTTTAATGCTGTTTTTAAGACCGCCTTTCGGGGCGGTCTTTTTCTTTTGTCATAAACCGGTTGGACAGGCAATATACTGTAACACAAGCAAGACAAGCAGGCAGTATAAAGCGAGGGATGGCCATGAATCAGCAGGAGTGCAGCAAGCAGTTTATGACAGCGGCCGGGCTTTTGCCAGAGCGCCTTTGGCGCGCCGCGTTTACTGTTCCCCCCGATGAACGCGAAAAGATAGAAGAGTTTCGCCTGCGGATAGGACGACCCTTTTGCGCTGTCGGCGCGGGCAAAAGATACACGCTGGCTGACGCTGTGACGCGCGGCGAGCTGGACGAGCTTTTGCAGCGTGCGACCCGTTCGTCGATACATACCTACATGGAGCAAATCCGCCAGGGCTTCATCACCGTACCGTCGGGGCATCGATTGGGACTTTGCGGCGAAACAGCAGAACAAAATGGCGAAATCACCAATCTACGGTCTTTCTCTTCGTGCAATCTGCGCATTGCACGTCAGATGATTGGTCTGGCTGATGCTCTGTGTGCTCAGATTTATCAGAACGGCTTTGAAAGCACGCTTATTCTCGCACCGCCGGGCGGCGGAAAAACGACGCTGCTGCGCGACATGGCGCGGGTGCTTTCCCAGAGCCTCAATGTCGCCTTAGCAGATGAGCGGATGGAGATTGCCGCCTGCCGGGACGGCGAGCCGCAGTTTGACGTGGGACAGTGCGACGTCATGTCCGGTGGCAGCAAAAGTGAAGTCATGACCATGCTTTTGCGCTCTATGTCGCCGCAGGTCATTGCCCTGGACGAGATTACCGGCGAACGCGACGCCGAGGCGCTGATTTCCGCATCCTATACAGGCTGCCGGTTCCTGACAACCGTCCATGCCGGCTGTGTGCAGGAGCTCATGCTCCGCCCGGCCTACCGGCAGCTCATCGAACAGGGTATTTTTCAGCATATCATCGAAATCCGGCTGCGGGACGGCCGGAGAAGCTACCATATGTATACGGAAGGAGAGATGCAGTGTGATCAAGCTGTTGGGAGCGGTGCTCATCGCGGGGTCGTGCTCGGTGGTCGGGTTTTCCATGAACAACCGGCTGAAAGGTCGCGTTGCGGCGCTTAAAAGCTTTTTGGGCGCTATTCAGCTGTTGCAGGCAGAGATTGTATTCCGTCGTTCGGCGCTGCCCGATATCCTGCCCATGATTATTCGTGAATGCAGCGGCGCGGCATCTGCCTTTTTCCGCCAGGTGCAGCAGTGTATGCTGCGGGACGGCGAAAGCTTTTTGTCCGCCTTCGAGCTGCTCGTGCCCGAGCTGCGGCATTTTGACCTGAAATGGAGCGAAATCGAGTGGATTGCGTCGGTAGGACATATTGCCGGGCGCTATGATGCGGCGACCCAGGCGGACCGGCTGTCCGGCCTGATTGCACAACTGGAGCAGGCATTGCAGCAGGCGCAGGAAGAATACGGCCAAAAAGGCAAACTGTATCGTGCGCTGGGGGTTACAGCCGGCGTTATGATCGCGCTGGTCGCAATATAAAGGCGGAAGCATATGCAGGTAGATCTGATTTTTAAAGTGGCTGCCATCGGTATTCTGGTCGCGGTGCTCAACCAGCTTCTTGTGCGCTCCGGTCGTGAGGAGCAGGCCATGATGACCACTCTGGCTGGTCTGATCGTCGTCATGATGATTATTGTGCAGGAGATCAGCAATATGTTTTCCATCATTAAGTCGACTTTTGGGTTTTAGCAATGGACGAGCTGGTGCGTATCTGCGGAATCGCGCTTGTCGCGATTTTATGCCTGTCTTTGCTGCGCGATAAGGCGCCGTCCATGGGATTGGTGCTGGCTCTGGGCGTCACAGCTGTGCTGGCCGCGGCACTCATTCCCATGGTGGGCAGAGTGCTGGACTGCGTCCGTTCACTGGTCGATGCTGCTGGTCTGGACTATGCGGCGTTTGCGCCGGTCATGCAGGTCGTCGGTATTTGTCTGGCTGTCAAGATATCAGCTGAGCTGTGCCGTGACGCGGGAGAGCGCACACTGGCGTCTATTGTTGAAATTGGTGGGACTGCCGCCGGTGTTTTGTGCGCAGTGCCGCTGGTTGAACAGGCGCTGCAGCTCATCAGGGCCATATAAAGGAGAAGGGAATGTTGAAAGCTGTACTTGCCGTGCTGCTGTGCGCACTTTGTTTGACCCTGCCGGCTCTTGCCGCCGAATACGGGGTCGATACAGGAGCGCTCGAGCAAAGCCTGCCTGATGATGTACGCGACAGTCTGGGTGGTTTGACCCCGGAAAATGCCGACGTTGAGAGTGGATTGCAGTCGCTGTGGCAAAAAGCGCTGAGCGCTTTTCGCGAACATCTGCGCGAGGCCAGCGGAATGGCTTTTGCCATGGTCGCAGTCTGCGCACTTGTGGGGCTGGTCACGTCATTTGTCCGGTCTGCCGGTGTCAGTCTGCCCGAGCACATCGTTGACATGGCGTCGGTCTGCGCGCTGACTGTCATGTGCTTTACATCAATCGGCTCGCTGCTCGAAGCATGTCGCAAAGCCATCGAAGGACTCAGTCTGTTTAGCAAGGCGCTGATACCGGCCTTTGCCGCCGCAACTGCTGTTGCGGGCAAGCCGGTTTCGGCCGTGTCATCTTCGGCGGCAGCCATTTTGTTTTGCAGTATTCTGGTCGAGCTTGCGCTGCGCGTTTTTCTGCCCGGCGTGTATCTGTACATCGGGGTGACGGCGGCAGGAATTATCGCCCGGCAGGACGTGCTGACACGGGTTGCGGAGCTGATCAAGTGGGCCTGCGTTTCCTTTTACAAGGTTTTTCTCATGATTTTTATGGGGTACATGACGTTGTCGGGCGTGGTGTCCGGCGGCGCTGACGCCGCTGCCGTCAAGACGGCGCGGGTGGCCATTACCGGCGCAGTGCCGGTGCTTGGTTCGGTTGTCGCCGACGCATCTGACGCCATTTTGACCGGGGCGGGTATTTTGCGCAGTGCAGTCGGTATTTACGGCTTTTTGGGGGCGTGTGCACTGTGTCTGATGCCCTTTGTATCGGCGCTGACTCGTTATCTGGTCTTTAAGGTACTCAGCGTGGCTTCGGCATCCATGGCGCAGGGCGGTACAGCCAAAATGATAGACGGCATTTCTGAGGGCTATGGTATTGCACTGGGACTTTTGGGAACATGCTGCGCTGTGCAGTTCATCTCTTTGATTGTCAGCACGGTGGTGATACAGGTATGAGCGAATGGATTAGTTCCATGGTACTGCGGCTGTTTGCAGGAGGTGTTTTGTGCTCGCTCATTCTCATCATCACAGGCGACGGCGCGCAGCGGGAGATTGCGCGGATTGGCTGTGCTGCGTTGATGATTATTTTGATACTGTCGCCAGCACGGCCGGTCAACTGGTCAGAGTTCAGTCTGACACAGACCGAACAGGGTCTCGAGTCAACGGTCGACGAAGCGCTTGACAGCGCGCGATTGCAGAAGAAGGCACAGGCAGATCAGCAGCTGCAGACGCAAATCGAGGCACAGGCCGCAGCACTTGGCGTCTCCTGCCAGGCACAGGTGACCTCTGACCTGACAGGAGATGGCGTTTATTCGGTGCGTCAGGTTGCCCTGCGCTTTGCGGCGGGGACCGATGCGTCGCTCAAAGCCCAGACCATTCAGGCGGCCGCTCTCAACTGCGGCATTGGCGTTGAGCGTGTGGTGGAAGAAACGGAGGGGAGTCCATGAAAATCGGCCGCGTGCAAATACCGGAATATATCAGCAGAAATTTCAATAAGTATAAGTACGTCCTGCTCGTCTGTCTGGTGGGGCTGCTGCTGGCCGCCTGGCCAACCGGCCAGCCCGACACGTCACAGCAGTCAGCGGCGGCGCAGGGCGAGCAGTTCCCACAGGCACAGGAGCTGGAAAGGTCGCTGGAGGAAACACTGTCCCAGATGGACGGAGTCGGACGCATCAGCGTGATGTTGACGGTCAAAAGCGGGTATCGTTCTGTCTACGCATACGACAGCCAGACCAGCGAAAGCAGCAGAACGGGGAGTGATAGCACGGAAATATCATCGGAAAAGCAGCAAAGCATGGTTTTTTCAGGCGGAAGCTCGCAGCCTGTCACGGTTCGCACTGACGGGCCGCAGTATCAGGGCGCCGTCATTGTCTGCGACGGCGCCGGCAGCGCCGAAATCCGGCTGGCGCTGACAGAAGCGGTGCGCGCACTGACCGGTATTCCGTCCGACTGTATCTCAATTTTAAAAATGAAACAATAGGAGGCAAAACAGTTATGAAGAAAAAAGGGGCGATATACTCGGTCATCGCACTCATGCTCTGCGTGGCGGTCTATCTCAACTGGAGCTACAACAGGGGCGATGATGATTTCAGTGCAGCAAGCAATACCGATGACAGCAAAATTCTCGGCCAGGCCCAGCTGGTCGACGGCGTGGCGCAGACCGATGAACAGGGGAAGACCGAAGACGCCCAGGAATCATCCGGCTTTAATGACGGCAGCAGCGAAGACAGCTATTTTGCCGAAGCACGCCTGTCCAGGCAAAAAGCGCGCGACGAAGCGGTCAGCATTCTCAACGTGACGGTCGAGAATGAAAGCGCCGATGAAGACGCCAAGGCCGCTGCGACCGAAAGCATTCAGGTCATGGCGCAGTCTGCCATGAAAGAGTCGCGCATTGAAAACCTGGTCATTGCCAAGGGCTATGACGAATGCGTGGTGTTCATCAACGACAATGGCGTCAACGTCATCGTCCAAAAGCCGGAAAACGGATTGCAGCAGGAGGATATCGCCCGCATTCGCGATATTGTCATCAGTGAGACCGGTGTTTCGGCAGAGCAGATTAAGATTATTGAAACAGAATAGCTGGCAGCAGTGCATGACAGGGTTTTGAAGCGCACTAAAAAAATACTTGCGAATTGACAGCCTATGGGGTAAAATAGAAATATTGCTACACAAGGAGTGAGTACCATGGGCGAGAACAGCAGAGATTATTATTTCATAGAGGACGGACAGGGAAGCATCCGTATCGCTGATGACGTCATTGCCGTCATTGCGGCGACAGCAGCCCTGGAAACGGACGGCGTTCATTCCCTGGCTCCTGTCACCCCGACATCTGAGCTGGCTGAGTTTTTTGTCAAAAAGGGCATTCCCAAGGGCATCCGCATCGTGATGGACGACAGTGCCTGCTCGATTGACGTGCATCTGCTCATCAAGGCGGGGGCGGTTGTCACCGACGTGGCCAAAAATGTTCAGCTCAATGTCAAAAACGCCGTAGAGTCAATGGTCGGAATGCCGGTCACCGCATCGAATGTCTATGTTGCCGGTGTGGCCTTTCAAAAGTAAAAACCACTTAAAGAGACGGTCTGTGCCGTCTCTTTTTCTGCATCAATGCCACCTTTTCTTTTGCCCGCAATATGTGTATAATGGTGTATAGAAAATACAGGAATCAACGGAGGAAACAGCATGAGCAGACGTTCGGCACGCGAAGTGGTCCTGCATTTGATTTTTTCTCATGATTTTTTGAATAACGACGCCGACGAACTGCTGGAAAACCGTTTGTCGGGCGAAAGTTTTGCATCCCTGTCCGATGAGTACCAGCTCTATGAACAGCTTCCGGCAGCCGCGCAAATCGACTATGTCCAGGACACCGTCAGGGGAATCATCGACCACGCGCCCGAGCTTGACGCCTATATCGAAAAATATGCTGTCGGCTGGAATGTTGGCCGTCTTTCGCGCATTACGCGCGCGGTTTTGAGGCTGTGCATGTATGAGACGCTCTATCTGCAGATTCCGGTGGCGGCCTCGGTCAATGAAGCGCTGGAGCTGGTCAAGAAATACGATTCTGACGAAGCGGCAGCCTTTGTCAATGGCGTGCTCGGCGCGTTTATCAAGAAGGAAGTTCAAAAATGAGCCGTTATGCTCTTGGCATTGACACCAGCAACTACCGCACCTCGTGTGCGTTGTTCGACATCGACGCCGGCACTTATCAAAATATCGGTGAGCTGCTTGACGTGCCGGCGGGCCAGCTTGGGCTGCGCCAAAGCGACGCTTTGTTTCAGCATGTCAAAAAACTGCCAGGTCTTCTTGATCGTCTGATGACCGCAAAACAGGGCGATATTGTCGCTGTCGGGGTGTCAGACCGTCCGCGCCGGCAGGAAGGCTCCTACATGCCCTGTTTTCTGGCCGGCGTTTCCTCGGCACGCAGCATTGCCGCGGCTCTGGGGCTCGAGGTCTGCTTTTTTTCCCACCAGGAAGGGCATATCGCATCGGCTTTGTATTCAGCCGGCAGGCTGAACTGGATGGACAGGCCGTTTTTGTCGTGGCATCTGTCCGGCGGCACGACCGAACTGCTTTATGTCCGTTCATCGAACCGCAGAGTCATGGATGTGCAGGTCATCGGCGGAACCCGTGACATCGCCGCAGGCCAGCTGATTGACCGCGCTGGCGTGGCGCTGGGGCTCCCGTTCCCGTCCGGCCCGCATCTTGAAAAGCTGGCGCGCAGCTCGGACAGCGGCGATTTTTCTCGCGTCCGTCTTGACGGACTGTTTTTTTCTTTTTCCGGCGTTGAAAATCAGTTCCGTGCCGCCCTGGAGCATGGAAAGGCACCAGAAGACGTTGCGCGGTTTGTGCTCAATACTGTTGTCCAAACCGTGCGGCGGGATACCGAGGCGGCAAAAGCACTGTATGATCTTCCGGTCCTGTTTTCCGGCGGAGTCTCGGCCTCGATCTATTTGCAGGATGCCATGCCCCCAAGCGATGACCTGTGCTACGCACAGCAGGGCCTGGGCGGGGACAACGCTTTGGGCGCGGCTGTGCTGTCCGCTATCAGAGGAGGAATACGATGACCGCCAAACCGCTGTCAGTGACCGAGGTTTCGGCATATATCAAGGCGCTGCTTGACCATGATGAAGTTCTGGGGCAGCTGTGTGTGCGCGGAGAGCTGTCCAACTATAAAATGCACTCTTCAGGCCACCATTACTTTACGCTCAAGGATGACGGCGCTGTCATCAATGCCGTCATGTTTCGCAGCGACGCTTCGCGGCTGCCTTTTCAACCGGGAAACGGCATGAAAGTCATTGTGTACGGCCGTGTCAGCTCGTTCCCCAAAAGCGGCCAGTATCAGATTTACGTCAGCCAGATGCAGCCGGACGGCGTGGGCGCGCTGTATGTCGCCTTTGAGCAGCTGAAAGAAAAGCTGCTGCGCGAAGGTCTGTTTGACAAGGACGTAAAAAAAACGCTGCCCCGTTACCCGCGCCGCATTGCGTTGGTCACCTCTCCCACAGGTGCTGCTGTGCGGGATATGATTCGCGTGCTCGGCCGCCGGTTCCCGGCCTGCGAGGTGTTGGTCTGTCCGGTCAAGGTACAGGGCGAGGGCGCGGCGCAGGAAATCGCTGCCATGCTGGCCTATGTCGACCAGCACCATCTGGCTGACGTCATTATCACTGGGCGGGGCGGCGGCTCTATTGAGGATTTATGGGCCTTTAATGAAGAGGTCGTAGCGCGTGCGATTTTTGCCTGTCAGACGCCGGTCATCTCGGCAGTCGGGCATGAGCCTGACGTCACCATTGCCGACTTTGTGGCAGATGTTCGCGCGGCAACGCCCTCGAACGCCGCTGAGCTGGCTGTGTGCGATGCAGCCGAGCTGCGCATTGGCCTGCGCAATCTTCTCAGCCACATGACCCGTTCCGTGCTCGCGCAAATCACAGAACGGCGCGCCCGGCTGGACGCCATCGCATCGAAGCGCATCATGTCCAGCCCCTATGAATATCTCAATGAACGCAGCCTGCTGCTGTCCATGCAGGAACAGCGCATGACGAGCGCCATGGCTGCTCTGCTCGCAGAAAAACGAAAGCAGTATGTGCACCTGGCCGCCACTATGGACGCCATCAGTCCGCTCAAGGTCTTATCGCGCGGGTATTCGATGGTACAGGGGGAGCAGGGCGTTGTCAAAAGTGCAGCTGACGTCGTCCCAGGCGACCGGCTTACGGTGCGGTTTTCTGACGGCCGTGCGGACTGTCTGGTCCAGTCGGTGGAAAAAGAGGAGAAATAAAGATGGCAGAAAAAAAGTTTGTATTTGAAACGGCGATGAAACGCCTGGAAGAAATCGTAAAAACGCTTGAGCAGGGAGATGCCCCTCTGGATAAAAGTCTTGCGCTGTTCGAAGAGGGTACTGAGCTGATTCGCAAATGCGGTCAGACGCTCGACACAGCTGAGCAGAAGCTGCGGCTGCTGGTGCAAACGCCTGACGGCCCGCAGGCCGCGCCGTTTGACGGAGAGGAGCCGCAGGCGTGATGTTCAAACAGCAGCTGGCAGAGTATGCGCGCCTGATCGAGGCGGCGCTGGATAAGTTTTTGCCTGACAGCAGTATGCCGCAAAAGCGCGTTGTCGACGCTGCACGGTACAGCCTGCTTGGCGGCGGGAAACGGCTGCGCCCGGCCCTGCTTCTGGAGTTTTACCAACTGTGCGGGGGCAGGGCGGATGAAGCGCTGCCGTTTGCCTGTGCGCTTGAAATGATTCACACCTATTCGCTCATCCATGACGACTTGCCGTGCATGGATGACGATGACCTGCGCCGCGGCCGCGCGACCTGTCACAAAGCGTTTGATGAGTGGACTGCTGTGCTGGCTGGCGACGCTCTGCTCAACCGGGCGTATGAAGTCATGGCCGACGCTGCGATTGATTTTCCGCGGCCGCAGGACGCGGTGCGCGCCATGAACCACATTGCGCACTGTGCGGGGCTGTACGGAATGGTGGGCGGCCAAACTATGGACCTGCAAATGGAGGCAGGCCGTCTGGGAGCGGACAACCTGGAGCAGATGGTTTCGCTCAAGACAGGTGCCCTGTTGTCTGCGGCCTGCGTCGGGGGCTGTCTGCTGGCCGGCGCATCGCAGGAGCAATGTCAGGCTGCTGAGCAGTATGCGCGCAGCTTTGGCTTGGCCTTTCAGATTCGTGATGATGTGCTGGATGCTGAAGGCAGTGAACAGGAACTGGGGAAGACCATCGGCAGTGATGAAAAGGATGGCAAGACAACGTATCTGACGGTCTGCGGTCCGGAAGAATGCCGCCGCCGCATCGATGCGCTGACACAGGAAGCCCTTCAAGCAGTTCAGAGCTTTCCGGACAGCGCTTTTCTGTGCGAGTTGGCCTGGTGGTTGGCTGACCGCACCAGCTGAGGTGTTTTATGACAATCTTTTTAACCGGTAACTTTGTGATTGATGTCGCACTGGTGGCATGGTTTGCAGCACAGTCGCTCAAAATACTGACCCATTACTGCAAGACCCGCCAGGTGCGCTGGCGTTTGTTTTTTTCATCGGGGGGTATGCCCTCGTCTCACACCTCGACTGTTGTCAGCGCCACAGTGGCGGTTGGCAGAATCTGCGGCACAACATCCCCCGAGTTTGCAATCATGCTTATTCTGGCGCTTATCGTCATGTATGACGCCACCGGAGTCCGGCTTGAAACCGGACGTCAGGCTGTTATACTCAACTATATCATGGACCATTGGCGTGAGACACCGCCCGAAATCTTTCAAAAGGATTTGAAAGAACTGGTAGGGCATACTCCCATCGAGGTACTGGCCGGAGCTGCGCTTGGTCTGGCGCTGGGCTTTATTTTGTAAACGATTGGGCTGATCTTATGCACCACTTGATATTTATGCAGTTTATGTTATAATAGAAAGAGTGGCTGTGACTTCCAGCCGCCTGATGCAGTTAAAATTCAGGCACTCTTCTGTAACGCGTTTGGCGTCCGTCTTATTTTATAATCGTTGGCAGGGGAGATTGATCACATGGCGAATACTCCGATCTTAGATCAAATCAACTGTCCGGAAGATCTGAAAAAACTCAGGCAGGATCAACTGGCTGAACTTTGTTCTGAAATCCGCGAGTTTCTAATAGAAAATGTCTCGAAAACCGGCGGACATCTGTCTGCAAATTTGGGCGCGGTGGAGATCAGCGTTGGGCTTCACCGCGTTTTTTCTTCACCGGAAGATCATCTGATGTTCGATGTCGGACACCAGTGCTATACGCATAAGCTGTTGACTGGCCGCAAAGAACGTTTTTCAACGTTGCGCCAACTTGATGGGTTGAGTGGCTTTTTACGCCCCGATGAAAGCAAGCACGACTGTTTTATCTCCGGTCATGCGTCCAATTCCATTTCTGCGGCGCTGGGGATGGCGCGAGCCAGCCGTCTGCGCGGCGAAGCCTGTTCAACTGTGTGCGTAATTGGCGATGGTGCACTGACCGGCGGTATGGTATATGAGGCACTGAATGATGCAGGCCAGTCGCACGAGCCACTCATTATTGTGTTCAATGACAATGAAATGTCCATCGGTAAAAATGTCGGTGCGCTGGCCAAGCGTTTATCGACTATGCGCAGTAAGCCGGGTTATTTCAAGCTCAAGTGGCGTGTTAAGCACTTTTTGTGCCGGTTTCCCAATGGTGATCGCCTGATTCGCTGGATTTCAGCGCGGAAAAACCGCATTAAAGTGGCTCTTTTGAAAGAAACTCTGTTTGAAATCATGGGGTTCCGGTATTTGGGGCCGGCTGACGGCAATGACATCACGGCGGTTTGCGACTTGCTGGACGAGGCTAAAAGCCTGCGTAGGCCGGTGGTCGTGCATCTTAAAACAGTGAAAGGGAAGGGCTACTTTCGTTCAGAAGTCAGCCCGGACCGCTTTCATGGCGTTTCTGCATTTGATGTTATTTCCGGCCAGCCGCGCAAACAGAGCGGTATCGGCTTTTCCGATGCGTTCGGCGCTGCATTGACCGCTTATGCAGATACTGATTCCAGCATATGCGCTGTCACGGCGGCCATGGAAGCCGGAACAGGGCTTTCCATGTTTGCACAGCGTTTCCCGGAGCGTTTTTTTGACGTCGGCATTGCTGAAGAACATGCCGTTACCATGTCAGCGGGCATGGCAGTGGGCGGTCTGCGGCCGGTATGCGCTATTTATTCCACATTTTTACAGCGCGGCTATGATCAGCTTTTGCATGATGTGGCCATTCAGCAAACCCACGTGGTCTTTGCCGTTGACCGGGCCGGTCTGGTCGGCGAAGACGGACAGACGCATCAGGGGATTTTTGACGTGCCCTATCTGACCAGTGTGCCCAACATGACAGTGCTGTCGCCCTCGACCCATGCTGAGCTGCAAACGGCGCTGCGGCAGGCTCTTTACGATTACGATGGTCCTGTCGCTGTGCGTTATCCGCGCGGCAGCGAACGCGATGTGCGCGGCGATACCTTTGACCGGAGCATTGCGCTTTTGCATGATGGCTCTGACATCACCCTTGTTTCCTATGGCATTTTAATCAATGAAGTCATGCGTGCAGCCGCACTGCTGGATGCTCAGGGCGTCAAAGCTGAGGTTGTCAAGCTCAACTGCCTGACTGATTTTGACTGGCAGGTCTTGAGCCGTTCTGTACAGAAAACCGGCCGGCTGGTAGTTGCGGAAGACTGTGCCGAGTCCGGATGCATCGGCGAAAAGCTGATTGCCCGGCTGGCACAGGACGGCAATTTGCCATCTTTTGTCCGGCTGGTCAATTTAAAGGATCGATTTATCCCCGAGGGAAAGGTCGATCAGCTTTATCAGCGCTATGGAATTGACGGCTCCGCGATTGCGGCTGTCGCATTGGAGGGATTCGAGGTTGAGCGACAAAAAAAGGCTTGATGTGCTTCTTGTCGAACGCGGCCTGGAATCAAGCCGTGAACGCGCGAAAGCGGTTATTATGAGCGGTATTGTTTATGTCAATAACCAGAAGGCCGACAAAGCAGGGCTGCTTTGCGCTGAAACCGACCAAATTGAAGTGCGGGGCGGGCTGCGTTATGTCAGCCGCGGCGGGCTCAAGCTGGAAAAGGCGCTCGATGTCTTTGACGTCGACGTCGACGGAATGACAGCCATTGACATCGGAGCTTCGACCGGCGGCTTCAGCGACTGCCTGCTGCAGCGCGGCATTCAAAAGGTCTATGCAGTTGACGTCGGATACGGGCAGCTGGCCTGGAGCGTGCGTTGTGACCCGCGTGTTATATGCCTTGAACGCACCAACATCCGCTATGTGACCGAGGAGCAGGTGCCGGAGCTGCTGGACCTGGCTGTTTGCGACGTATCTTTTATCTCGCTGCGCCTTGTTTTGCCGGTTGCTTACCGGCTGCTCAAGCCAGATGGGCAGATGCTGACCCTAATCAAGCCGCAGTTTGAGGCTGGACGGGAAAAAGTCGGTAAAAAGGGCGTCGTCCGCGACCCGGCTGCGCATATTGAAGTGATTGAAAATGTTTTAAGCTATGCAAAGCAAACTGGCTTTACACCGGTTGATTTAACTTATTCTCCAATCAAAGGACCGGAAGGAAACATCGAGTTTCTCGCGCGCCTGTGCAAACAGGGGACGGCGCCGTGTCCTGATGTTGCCGACATTGTTGGACAGGCGCACGAAAACGCGAGGTGGTTATAATGGAAAAGGTCCTGGTGCGGCCCAACCCGACCCGGGAAAAGACCCTGGATATCATGCCAACCATTGTCTCAGCCATTTATCGATATGGATTTAAGGTTTTTATCGGTGAGCAGTTTAAAGAGCAGCTTGCCGCGTCGCTGGGGGAAAAGGCGACGTTTTGCACCGAAGAGGCCGGGCTGGATCAATGCGACTTTGCGCTGGTGAT
>DVMR01000062.1 GCA_018714845.1 Candidatus Ventrousia excrementavium | reverse complement strand
GTTGAAGAACTGGTTGAAAACGGCTACGTTTCGGGCCGGCCGCTGGTTGGCATTTCCGGCCGGACCATCAGCGTTATGGCATCCGCGTTCTCCGGACTGCCGCAGGGGATTCTGGTTGACAAGGTCGAGCCGTCGTCCGACGCCTATGCCCAGGGTATCCAGGCGGGAGACGTTGTCGTCGGCGTCAACGGCGAGCGTGTCACCGGGCTATCGTCGGCCGTGGCGCAGCGCAACCTGTCCAAAGCGGGGGATACCATCACTGTTTCGGTATACCGAAAGGGGAAGGTCTATGATGTTGAGCTCGTGCTGATTGAGCAAGCCGACCTGGCAGAAGATTATAATTTCTAAAGCGGGCTCCGGCAAGTTTATGAACCAGTTCGGTAAATCTGAATTATAGGCAAAAAGCCCTGTGAAATACAGAATCACCAATAATTGAAGATGAGACATAACGAAACTGCTTTGATTACTTCAAAGCAGTTTCGTGCAAAAAGGATATGTAAAACTGTTCTGGCGTTAAAGACAATAGCTGCAAGAAACAGACAAATGGTAGGAATTTGAATGGAATAAAGGAAGTTATTCGGCGGCCGCCCTGCTGGACGGCCGCGTTTTATTTGTTATAGAGGAGCGCAGCTGGGAGATTAAAATGCAGAGCTGACCGCAGAGCGGCAGGGCTTTGACGCAGTTTTAAATGCGCAGTAAAAAACCGGCATGACCGTCTGGTCATGCCGGCTGTGATGACTGCTTACCATCCAAAATCAAGCACATAGACCTGCTTGGGCTGGTCGAGCGTCGACGCTGTCGAAAAGACAGCAGTGCGGCCGTCAGGGGTAAAGGTCGCTTCATTAAAGCTCTGGCCGGGCACGGACAAAGAAGAGAGCACCTCTCCGGTGCGTGCATCGAGCACCATGGCCTGCCCGCCGTCGGCGCTTTGCAGGGCAATGGCCAGATGCGTGCCGTCCGGGCTGAGCGAGAACTGGCAGAGCTGTGTGGGATCGGGGACGATGGACGACAAAGGCGTTTCAACGGCGTTGGAGCCGTCGAGGGAACAGAAGCCGCAGGGCAGATAGGGGAACCAGCTGCTGTAAAACAACTCGTTTCCCACAAAGCGGACTTCGTTGCCGGAAAGCGTGTCAAGGGTCTGAATCTCGCCGGTTTCAATGTTGGCGATGGCGGGGTAGACGATGCTCTCCCAGGCGGCCATTTTATAAGACAGAAAACGGCTGTCAGCCGACCAGTCGGTCGGCGAGGGGACGAGCTGCTGTCCGTCGTCCGTCGTCTCATAGGGGATGCTTAAGTAAGTTGTAGAGAAATCCAGGCTGGTGACGCGCAGGTCCTGCAGCGTGGTCAGGGCGACATAGCGCTTGTCCGGCGAGATGGACAACGAGACGATATCAGTGCTGTCGGGCGCCGGAATCGATTCAACAGTCATGCTCTGCGGGTCGATAAACAGAATCTCGCGGTACTCATAGCTTTCCGAGTCCAGCGTGACGACCGAAACAGTGCCGTCGTCATAGACGCGGTCAGGGTACACGCCCACGACGCCGATATCAAGCCATTCCTGCACAAAATCACCGGTTGTCAGCGAAAAGAAGTAGACCGAGGTGCTTTCAGACACCGTGCCGTCCGGGTTGAGCGCGGAAACGAACAGCAGTACGCGGTCGTCGCCGGCGACATAGGCGCTGTCGACAGTCATGTCGTTTTTGACGAAATAAGAGGTATCGATTTTCCAGATGCCCTCGGCGATGGTCGTGTTCTCGCCGGCAATCTCATCCTGTGGTTCGGGCTCAGGTTCCGGCTGCGGGTCGGGGACAGGCTCGGGGTCCGGCAGAGTTTCGTCCGGCACGGGCTCGTCGGGGGTGGGTTCGGGATTGTCCGGCCCGACGGGCTCATCCTGCTCGCGGGAGCAGGATGCCAGTGCCAGAAGCATCAGCGCGGCCAAAAGCAGCGCCAGCACGCGGGAGAAGCGTTTTGTCATGATGGAGACCCCTTGATTCTTTTCCAGTATTCTCGTGCCTGTTGTTCGGCCTTGTTGGCGCCTTCGTGATAGTAGTCGGCGTTTTTTAGTGCGTCGGGCAGGTACTGCTGCGCAACATAGTTGCCGGGAAAGTCGTGCGGATAGCGGTAAGTCAGGCCGCGGCCCATTTTTTCGGCACCTGCGTAATGTGCGTCCTTGAGGTGGTCGGGTACATCGCCGAAGCGGCCGTTTTTGACGTCAGCCATCGCTGCGGCAATGGCGGCCGAGGCCGAGTTGGACTTGGGAGCAGTGGCGAGCAGCACGGCAGCCTGGGCCAGCGGAAGCTGAGCTTCGGGCAGGCCGAGCTGCATGGCCGAGTCGACGCAGGCCTTGACAATGGCCACGGCCTGGGGATAAGCCAGGCCCACATCCTCGCTGGCGACGCACAGAAGCCGCCGGCAGGCAGAGGGCAGGTCGCCGCCGGTCAGCAGGCGGGCCAGGTAATGCAGCGACGCGTTGACGTCCGAGCCGCGCAAAGATTTGTGAAAAGCCGACAAGATATCATAGTGGCTGTCGCCGTCGCGGTCATAGCGTGAGGATGATTTCTGCGTTGCCGCGCGGGCGTCCTCAAGTGAAACCAGCAGGGTGTCGCCCTCGCGCCGGGCGGCTGCCGTCAAAAGCTCAACCGCATTGATTGATTTGCGCACGTCGCCGCCGCAGCCGAGAGCTACCGCGTCGACGACGCCTTCCTCGAGCTCGATTTTGGCGTGCAGCTCGCGGGCGCAAAGGGTAAAGGCGCGGCGCACGGCGCGTGAGACGTCGCGGGGCGAAATGGGGCGGAACTCAAAGATTGTGCTGCGGCTCAAAAGAGCGTTGTAAACGTAAAAATACGGGTTTTCAGTCGTGGATGCAATGAGGGTAATCTTGCCGCTCTCAATAAACTCCAGCAGGGACTGCTGCTGCTTTTTATTGAAATACTGGATTTCGTCCAGATACAGCAGCACGCCCTGCGGGGCAAGCAGGGTGTCGAGCTCGGCGACAATGCTGCGGATGTCGGCAGTTGATGCGGTTGTCGCGTTGAGCTTGTACAGCCGCCGGCTGGTCTTGCCGGCGATGATTTGGGCCAGTGTTGTTTTGCCGACGCCTGAGGGCCCGTAAAAAATCATGTTGGGAATGTTTCCGCTTTCAATCAGGCGGCGCAGCAGACCGTTTTCGCCCAGAATGTGCTCCTGTCCCACCATATCGCTCAGTTCTGTGGGGCGGATTTTGTCGGCAAGGGGCTGGTACATGCCGGATCTCCTCTCAAAATATCACTGTGCGCGGCGTGTCTGGAGCGTCTGCCACACGTCAAAGTAAATATCGCGTTCAGCAGGCGATGTATAATGGGGGATAATGCCCGCCTGCCACAATGAAATGCCGTTGATGCCGAACATGGAAGCCAGAGAGACTTTGGCCTCGACGCTGCGTGCGTCCTCGTACCAGACGACGTTGGTCGTGCTGTCGCTGTCGTCGACATAGCGGATGCAGGGACTCTCATACTGGTCAAAATAGAACATTTCCGTGGCGCTCTGACTCAGCCGGTTGTAAATGGCCGACGTGCTCGAGGTGCCTGCCCGGGAGTTTTGTACACTGCCGCCGGTGACGTCCCAGCGGATGGTCCCAAAACTGATGGCCAGCAGGACCTTGTCCGGGTCCTGGACGCCATCGGTCGGATTGACGATATCGCGCAGCGCCGTATAAACGTCATCAATGGGCGCCAGCGGTGTTTCGGGCAAATCGGTGTTTTTCTGATAATCCGGCATGGTGGTGGACGCAAAGTCGTGCGCCATCAGAATGACGCGGTCGCAGATGTCGCCCAGCGTGCGGTAATCGTAGCCCTTGTACCAGGTGCGCGGCGGCACGGCGATGGACAAGTCCATGTCTGCGGGCAGGGCGTCGCGCAGCTCGCGCATGAAGCTGTTGAGCTGCTCGGCATAGGTGTCAAGCGTCAGGCCCTCGAAATCAATGGTGACGCCGCTGTAGGAAATGCCGCCGGACTGTCCGGTGGCCTGCGCGACAATCTGAGAAACAGCGGACTGACGCTGTGCGGCGTCCGACAAAATCAGGTCAACGTCGCGCGCCTCGGTTCCGTCGGGCAGCGTGACCTTTTGACTGCGGTCCATGAAAACGCAAAAGTTATACGGCACCGAGACCTGCGCGAGCGACGCGGTCAGCTCAGACGCCGTGCCTGCGGGATACCACTGGTTCGAGTTCTGGCTGGTGACATTTAAGTAAGAGCCGCCGCGGCTGTTCCAGTATTCCAGCTTGGCCCAGCCGAAGCTGACGCTGTCAGCCTGCGCCAGCAGGTCAGCCTGCGCGCTGCCGCCGGTGTAATGGTAAAAGACATGCAGATCGTCAAGTGAAGCGGACAGACGGCGGTACAGCCGTATGAGCATGGCGGCCATCTGCTCGCGCGTTGCGGGAGAGCCGGGCTCGAACCACAGTTCGTCCCCTACGGGAATGCCGTTGATGATGCCGAAGTCATAGGCCAGCATGATGCGTCCATAGGTTTCGGGGTGGCTTTCCAGACTGACGTCGACAAAGGGGGATTCAATGCCCGTCACCGCCGTCTGCTCGGCCAGCGTGTCAAGTCCCAGCGCGCCGATGAGTATACAGGCCATTTCCTCGCGGGTGATGTCGGCGTCCGGCCGGAAACGGCCACCTGGTTCGACCGCGCCGTTGGACACGGCCGCGGCGATGTGCGCGGTGGCATAGCTGTATTGCGGGTCGGGAATGTCTTCAAACGAGGATGGAGCAGCCTCGTCCAGCTCCCAGCCCAAAAGACGGGACAGCAGAACAATAAAATCAGCGCGCCGCAGGGTATAAGAGGGGCCGTACAGGTTGTTGCCCATCCCCTCGGTCACGCCCATGGCCCGCAGGTCCAGAATATCCTGATAGGCATAGCTCGAAGCGGGGACATCGTCAAAGGGAACGGCGGAGTCCTGCGCCGAAACGGGCAGCAGGACAGAAAAACACACTGCAATGGCAAGCACTGCAGCGCACAGACGTTTTGAAAGCATGGCGGTTCCTCCTGGTATGCTGTGGGAAAGTTATATTATACAATACTATCATGCCATATTTCGGCGAATATTGCAATGATAAAAGGCAAGATGTTGCAGAATGTTTGCTTTTTCCAGCCCGGGCTGGTACAATAGCCCTACTGGAGGGAGAACAATGAAGAAAACGGCCATTGCGGCCCTGATCATCTGTGTGATGCTGAGCGGTTGTCAGCGCGGACCGCAGCGATATACAGACCAGCGCTACGACCTGCTTGACACGCTGATTGTCCTGACTGCCTACAGCGACAGCCAGGAGACGTTTGACGCCATGTCTGAGCTGGCGTTTTCCGAGTTTGAACGACTTCACCGGCTGTTTGACACATACAATGATACCGGAGAGGGGCTTTCACGCCTCAACGCCGCAGCGGGGCAGGGCCCCCAGCCGGTCGAGCCCGAGGTCATGCAGCTGCTGCTTCTGGGAAAAGAGGGGTACGAGCTGACCGGCGGAAAGGTCAACATTGCCATGGGGGCTGTTTTGCAGCTGTGGAGCGACGCGCGCGAAGCGGCGCTCGAGGATCCCGACAACGCGGCTTTGCCTGACATGGATGCGCTGCAGCGGGCAGCAGAGCACTGCACAATCGACGACCTGGTGCTTGACGAGCAGGCCGGCACGGCCGAGCTGCGCGACAGCGCCATGCGCATCGACGTCGGGGCGGTGGCCAAGGGATATGCCACCGGACTGGTTGCCGATGCCCTGCGCGCGGCCGGGTACACTGACTTTGTCATTTCGGCGGGCGGCAATGTCTGGGCCGAAGGAGCGCCGCCGGGTGAGGACGGCTGGACGGTCGGCGTGCAGAGCCCGGACGACAGCGGCGAACTTCTGACCACGCTGACGCTCAGTGACTGTGCGGCCGTCACATCAGGCGGATATCTGCGCTATATGACAGTGGACGGCGTGCAGTATCACCATATCATCGATCCGGACACACTCATGCCGTCGGAGAATGCGCTGTCAGCCACCATTATCTACACAGACTCAGGCGTTGCAGACGTGCTGTCGACTGCCTGCTTTATGCTGCCGCAGGATGAAAGCGCCGCGCTCATCCAGAAAGTGGACGGAGCGCGGCTCATTTTGCTCAATGCAGCGGGGGAGCTGGTTGAAATTCCGTAAGGGCTACTGGCGGTTTTCACCGTCAAAAAAGGCGAACGGATTGGTGCGCACAGCGCCGGCAAAGCGGCTTTCGTGGTGGCGCTTGGTATAGCTGACGTTGAGCAGCCATTCATGGGTCAAAAGCCGGTATATCTGACTGATAATGGCGCACAGCGCCTGCTTGTCCTGCTCAGACAGCTGGTAAAGGTCGGTGCGGAAATCAAGCTCTTCCCACAAATGGTACATGGCCAGAATCAAATCGGTAAAGCCTTCGTGGTCCATCAGAGCCGGGTTTTCAATGACCTTGAGAAAGTATTTGTGCCGGTTTTCCAGGTGATAATGCAGGGCGAAAAAATCTGTCTGCGCGGGGTCGATGGTAAAGGCGTACTCGTCGGCAAAGCGGTGCGCCTGCTCAAACCGGCTGCGGTCCCACGATTCGTCAATGTGCATGGCCTGACACAGGGTCTGGCTTTGCGGGTCGCACCGCAGCAGATAGCGCAGCATGTCGCTGCCGGATTCGTTGAAAAAGATGCTTTCAATCATGTTGACCTTGCCGCGCTGCTCATGGTGGTGGGCGTCGTCGAGCACACGCTCGAAAATCAGCGAGGTCAGAATGACTTCTATGGGCAGAAAGGCAATGTCGTGCAGTGCAAAAATGGCGATATGGTGCAAATCACGGAAGATGATGTAGTGTAAAATGTAGAAAAAGGCTGACAGACAAAGCATGCTGATAATCAGCCTTTTCAGAGAGAGTCGTCGCCTGAGCTGCATTTTACTGGGCAGTTTCATTTTTGGCACCAAACCTTTCACAAAAAAAGGGCAATGGCTGCGTGAGTCATTGCCCTGCGGCAGAAAATGGATTTCTTCTATTATTTTAGCAAATCAAAGTTTGCTTGTCAATGTATAAAGATTAGATAAAGTCCAAAAGCCGGAACGCAGGCAGCACTGCGTTCCGGCTTTTACGCTGTTTACTGGTCGCGCAGAATCAGCTCCAGCACATCAGGGCGGGAGTAATGTCCGCACGGGTCAAATTCCATGCGGCTGGCAGGGACCTTGCCCATGTCAAGGTCAGCATACCGGATGCCCTCCTGGTCCCAGAAGGGCTCAATTACGTAATTGCCATAGGGGTCGACGACGCAGCTTCCGCCGCGGCAGACGATATCGGGAAGCACGGCGATCTCTTCAGGATACTGCAGGCCGGCGGGATACATGTCCCGGGTAAAGCAGAGATCGGCGTTAACGTAAAAGCAGCGGCCCTCGACAGCAATGTGCCGCACAGTGGCCAGCCAGGAATCATAGTCATTGGTGTTGGGCGCAAGGCAGATGGTCATGCCCTTCTGATACAGCGCAGTGCGCAGAAGAGGCATGTAGCTTTCCCAGCAGATGAGCGAGCCGACCGGCCCCCACGGCGTGTCGGTAACCGGCGCAAAGCCGCGGTCAGCCTCGCCCCAGACCAGCCGCTCTGAGCCGGTGGGCTTGAGCTTGCGGTGCACGGTCAAAAGCGCGCCGTCGGGTCCGAAGACGAGATTGGTATTGTAAAGCGTGGCCGTAACGGCATCGCGCTCGGAAACGCCGATGCTCACATAGGCGTGGGCGTTGGCCGCCGCCTCGCCGATGCGGGCCGTTTCTTCGCCAGGGACAAGAATGGAGTTTTCATAGTAAAGCTGCCAGTCCAGCCGGCCCTTTTCGTCCCGGCAGCCAGTCTTAAAGCCAAAACCCATCCCATACGGGTATCCCGGGAGGACCAGCTCGGGAAAGACAATCAGCTCAGCTTTTTCGCGCGCTGCCTCGGCAATCAGCGTGACAACTTTGTCAGTGCCTCTTTTTTTGTCAAACATGACCGGCGCGCACTGAACCAGAGCCAGCCGGCAGGTGCTTTTCAGGTCTTTCATAAGGCGGCCTCCTTGCAAAAAAATCAGAAACACTTTTCCATATTATAGCACAGACACCCAAAACGGGGCAACTGTAAAATACATTTTAAGAAGGCGGCCCCGGACGAAAAAATGTTTACCTGCGGTTTACAGAAGGTCCGTTGCAGATTTTACGCCCAAAGGCCAAAATAATGGCTGTTGGCAGAAACAAATGCTAAAACAACACGACGAAAAGAGGAAGGAAAACGATGAAAGCAAAACTGACCGCGCTTTTGCTGGTGCTTGCCATGGCGCTGGGCTGCCTGACAGGCTGTGACTATGTCTCGGCCAATGGCGACAGCCTGCCCATGACTGCAAGCGCGACAACCACGACTCCGGTCACAACCACCGCGCAGAACGTCACCGCACCCAAGTATGTCTTTTTGTTCATCGGCGATGGCATGAGCTATCCGCAGATTCAGTCAACGGCCGACTACCTCGGCGCACTGGAAGATGAAGATTACTTCATGGCTCAGCCCAGCCTGGACGACAACCAGGGCGCAATTCTGGACGGCCCCAGCTACCTCAATTTCATGAACTTTGACGTGGCCGGCTCGGCTGTCACCTATGACTCCAACTCGTTCGCGCCCGACTCCGCTTCCACCGCGACATCCATTGCCACCGGCTACAAGACCTATTCCGGCTCGATTAACGTCGATGAGACGGGCAGCATCGCTTACGAGACCATCAGTGAAAAGCTGCACGAGCAGAAGGGCTATTCCGTCGGCGTGATTTCTTCGGTCAATCTCAACCACGCCACCCCGGCCGCGTTCTACGCGCATCAGGCCAGCCGCTCGAGCTATTATGAAATTGGCCTCGAGCTGATTGAGTCCGGCTTTGAATATTTTGCCGGCGGCGGCCTGCTGTCCCCCAAGGGCGACGGCACCCAGACCGACCTTTACAACCTGGCGGAAAGAGCCGGTTATGACGTCGTGACAACACAGGCCGAGGCCGAAGCTGTTACCGCCGCAGACGGTAAGGTCATCCTTATCGATGAGCACCTGGCCGACAGCGACGCCATGGCTTATGAGCTCGACCGCACGGACGACATGTGGGCTCTGGCCGACTATGTCGAAAAGGGCATCGAGGTCCTGAGCGAAGACCCGGATGGCTTCTTCATGATGTGCGAAGGCGGCAAGATTGACTGGGCCTGCCACGCCAACGACGCAGCTTCCACGATTCACGACACGATTGCGTTGGCCGACGCTGTGCAGGTTGCCATCGACTTTGCAGCCGAGCACCCCGACGAGACCCTGATTCTGGTCACCGGCGACCACGAAACCGGCGGCATGACCATCGGCTTTGCGGGCACTGATTACGATACCTACCTGACCCTGCTGGAAAACCAGACCATTTCGTTCGCCAAGTTTGACAGCGATTTTGTTTCGGCCTATAAAGAGAAAAAGACCCCGTTTGAGTATGTTCTGTGGGACATCGAGCAGCTCTTCGGCCTGAAGACCGAGGGCGAGGAAGGCGACAAGCTGGTGTTGACCGACTACGAGGTCGAGCTGCTGCGCGCCGCTTATGAGAAGAGCATCAACGGCACCCAGACCAGTGAGTACGACCAGGAAGAGCTGGTGCTGTACGGCACTTATGAGCCTCTGTCCGTCACCATCACCCATATCATCAACAACAAGTCGGGCATCTCGTTTACCTCCTACAGCCACACCGGACTTCCGGTCGCCGTGCTGGCGCAGGGCGTCAATGCCGAGCAGTTCGGCGGGTACTACGACAATACCGAGATCTATGACAAGCTGGCCGCGATGCTGGGCGTACAGTAAGTAGCCCCAAAGGCCAATTTTGAAAAGCCGGCCACCCCTGTTCTGGCACAGGGGTGGCTTGCGGCGTGATATGGAGGAGAATCAGACCAATGAAAGCCTTTCTGACGCCCGAGCGTCTCCGATACAATGCACCGGTATTCGTCTGCCTGGTGCTCATCGCCGTGCTGCTGCTTATCCCCACCGGGTTTGAAGGGGCCATGCAGTACCAGGAGGCAGACCCCTGCACTGCTCTGGTGCAGGCGGTCGACAACACCGCCATCATCGACACTGGCCTGGTGCGCGCGGGCGAGCAGCTGTGCACTCTGGTGCTGCAGGGCGGGCGGTTTGACGGGCAGACGGTGACCGGCGTCAACATGCTCAACGG
>DVMR01000061.1 GCA_018714845.1 Candidatus Ventrousia excrementavium | reverse complement strand
GTGATTGGCGGTGACGGAACTATTTTGCGCATTGCGCAGGCCGCAGCTGTCCGCAAAAAGCCGGTTTTGGGGATCAATGTCGGCACCCTGGGCTTTATGAGCGAGCTCGAGGTTCAGGAGCTGTGGGAAATGGAAAAGCTCCGCAAGGGCGATTTCTGGCTGGATACACGCATGATGATCAACGTCCGCGTTGTGGACCCGCAGGGAAATACGGTATTTGAAGCCGAAGGCCTTAATGACGCTGTAATTTCAAAAGGTGTTGTATCGCGCGTAATCAGGCTTTATGTTTATGTCGACGACAAAGAGACCATCCGTTTGAGCAGTGACGGCATCATTGTCTGCACGCCGACGGGGTCAACGGCTTATTCATTGTCTGCCGGAGGTCCAATTCTCGAACCGTCTTCTGATTGTCTGGCAGTCACGCCGATTTGTCCGCATTCACTTGGCGCAAAGTCTTTTGTGCTGGGCGCTGACAAGGTTATTCGCATTACACCACCACCGCAGGAAAATGCCGTCTATCTTTCTGTCGATGGCTTTCAATCCTGTGTTGTGGCGCCAGGGAATTCCATTCTCATTCGCCGCTCGCCCATCACCTTTTCTCTGATTCGTATAAAAGGACTGGGCTTTTACGAAGTAGTCAGTAAAAAATTATCCAATGAAAGGGTGGAGATATGAAGTTTCAGCGACAGGCAGCTATTGTCGAGCTTATCACCAATAATGAAATAAAAACACAAAAAGAGCTTTCTGACCGTCTTCAGGCCGTGGGGTATCCGACAACCCAGGCCACGATTTCACGCGATATCAAAGAGCTGCGACTGGTCAAGGTGGCATCGGTCACAGGCGGATACAAATATTCTACGCCTGAAATGAACACAGATTCCGGATTTATCCCG
The DNA here is from genome assembly GCA_018714845.1 of Candidatus Ventrousia excrementavium. GTDB lineage: Bacteria > Bacillota > Clostridia > Oscillospirales > Butyricicoccaceae > Ventrousia > Ventrousia excrementavium. The sequence continues at coordinate 52,276 of DVMR01000061.1, read as the reverse complement.
CGGCTCAAAAATATCTTCCGCGAATGCGTTATCAAAATTGACCGCGCCCAGAATCTTGTCATTGTGCGCACACTCAACGGTATGGCCAATGCCGCGGCCTATGCCATCGACACCATGAAGATTGAAGAGATTATCGGCACGCTGGCCGGTGACGACACCATTCTGATTATCCTGCGCGATAATGAGCAGGCGGTCAAATTCTGCAAAATCGCAGAGGACATGCTGCAGTAACGAACAGGGGCTGGCACCATGCTGACACAGCTGCAAATTGAAAACATCGCTGTAATCGAGCACGCTGACATTGATTTTTCCGCGGGCTTTTCTGTGTTGTCCGGTGAAACGGGTGCAGGCAAATCGATTATCATTGACGCTCTCAATGCCGTCCTCGGCTCGCGTGTCAGCCGCGATCTGATTCGCACCGGCCAAAGCCGTGCGTCGGTCAGCGCCCTGTTTTCCGAACTGCCTCCTGCCGCGCTGCAAAAGGCGGCTGACCTGGGGCTGAGCACTGAGGACGGCACGCTGCTCATTCGGCGTGAGATGACGCCCGACGGCCGCAATCTGTGCCGGGTCAATGGTCATCCCGCCACGTTGTCCATGTTAAGAGAGCTGGGCCCTTTTCTTGTCAATATTCACGGGCAGCACGATGGACAGCATTTGCTGGACGAGCAGTTTCACATCGAATACTTGGATGCCTTTGCGGGGCTTGAGCTGCCGCTTGCAGAGTATCAGTCGCACTATGAAGAGCTTTTGCAGCTCAACCGGCGTATCAGGGCGTTGTCGATGAGCGCAGCGGAAAAGAAGCGCCGTATAGAGGAACTGGAAGGCCAGATTGCCGAGCTGACCGATGCACATCTTCGTGAAGGGGAGCGGGACGAGCTGCTGTCACGGCGCACCGAGCTTGTCAATGCCGAGCGGCTGAGCGCCGCTTTGGGTGACGCCTGCCGCCTGCTGGACGGGACCGATGACGGCGAAGGGGCAGTTGCGCTGCTGTCCATGGCCGAGCGTGCGCTGCGCGCCGGCGAAAAGCTTTCCGGACAGCTGCCGCCGCTCATCGAGCGCGCGACTGAGCTGTCTGTCCTGGCATCTGACCTTGCCTCGGACCTTGCTTCGACGCTGTCTGCCATGGCCTTTTCACCGGAAGAGCTTGAAGAAACCGAGCAAAGGCTGGAGCTGCTGTCCCGCCTTGAGCGCAAATACAACATGCCGCCCGACGAACTTGCCGGTCTTTTGCCTGCATTGTCGCAGGAGCTTGAAAGTCTGGCTCTTGCGGACGAAAGCATGGACAGTTTGAAAGACGCGTATGCCGCCAAGCGTCAGGTTGTTTATGAGCAGGCCGAAAAGCTCAACGCCATGCGCGCTGAGGCCGCAGTGCGTCTGTGTGCGCAGATGGAGCAGCAGCTTGCGCAGATGGACATGCCTTCTGCCCGCTTTGGCGCTGAAATCGACACCAGTCTGGGCAAGGGGCAAACCCGGTTTACCCGCCGCGGCTGCGATACCGTTCGCTTTCTGCTGTCTGCCAACAGCGGCGAGGACCTCAAGCCGCTGAGCAAAGTGGCATCAGGCGGCGAGCTTTCGCGCATGATGCTGGCCCTGCGCAATGTTCTTTCAGAAGGGGACCGCGGCGTGACTGCCGTTTTTGACGAAGTGGACGCCGGCGTCAGCGGCCGCGCGGCCAGCCGCGTGGGCGAAAAACTGTTTTCTATTGCATCGACCCGCCAGGTGTTATGCGTCACGCATCTGCCGCAGATTGCGGCTTTGGCGGACCGGCAGTATTACATCAGCAAGGAATCCCGCGGCGGCCGGACCTATACCCGGGTTGAGCCACTGGACACCGACGGACGCATCAGGGAACTGACCCGTCTGACGGCAGGTGACAGCGTGACAGACGCTGCCCGCCAGAACGCCGCCGAGATGCTGCGCCTGGCTGAGATACGCAAAAAAGAGCTGTTGACAAACCAGCCCAAGTAAGCTATAATACACCCAATATTGAAACGCGATGAGCAAAAGAAGTAACAGGAACGCGCTTTTCAGAGAGTCCGCGGACGGTGAAAGCGGATAAAGCGGTCTTGCGAAATACCTTTGTGAGCAGGGTCCTGAAGCCGGCTTCCCGGTGGTAGGCGATCACGGGCGCGCCCGTTACAGCGCAGGGGCATGTTTGTGCTCCGTGAGGCGGTCAGAGTAATCTGTCCGTAAACTGAGGTGGTACCGCGATTTTTTCGCCCTCTGCATGTGCAGGGGGCTTTTGTTTTGCCGCCCTGCCGGAAAATAAAAACGGAAGGGGTTTTCACGATGACACTTTATGAAGAACTGCAGGCCCGAGGCTTGATTGCACAGGTCACGGACGAGAAAGAAATCAAAGAGCTTATCAACAATGGCAAGGCGACCTTTTATATCGGGTTTGATCCGACAGCTGATTCTCTGCATGTCGGGCATTTTATGGCGCTTAACCTGATGCGCCGGATGCAGCGTGTGGGCAACCGCCCCATCGCCCTGATTGGCGGCGGCACCGGCATGGTGGGCGACCCGTCGGGGCGCACAGACATGCGGCAGGTCATGACGGTCGAGACCATTCAGCACAACTGTGAACGCTTTAAAGAGCAGATGAGCAAGTTTATCGACTTTTCAGACGGGAAGGCGCTGATGCTCAATAACGCGGACTGGCTGTTAAAGCTCAATTACATCGAGCTTCTGCGCGAGGTCGGCGCCTGCTTCTCGGTCAATAACATGCTGCGCGCTGAGTGTTATAAGCAGCGTATGGAAAAGGGATTGTCCTTTTTCGAGTTCAACTATATGATTATGCAGAGCTACGACTTTTACCACATGTTCCAGACCGTCGGATGCAACCTGCAGTGCGGCGGCGACGACCAGTGGTCCAACATCCTGGGCGGAACTGAGCTCATCCGCCGTAAGCTGGGCAAGAATGCCTACGGCATGACCATCACACTGCTGTTGACGTCAGAGGGGAAAAAGATGGGTAAGACCCAGGCCGGCGCTGTATGGCTGGACCCCAACAAGACCAGTCCCTATGAGTTTTACCAGTACTGGCGCAATGTTGATGATGCTGACGTCATTCGCTGCCTGCGCATGCTGACCGATGTCCCACTTGAAGAAATCGATGAGATGGCTCAATGGGAAGGCAGCCAGCTCAACCGCGCCAAAGAGATTCTCGCGCTTGAACTGACGTCGCTGGTCCACAGTCCGGAAGAGGCCGAAAAGGCCCGCCAGGCCAGTCAGGCCCTGTTCAGCGGCGGCGCTGATTTGAGCAACGTCCCGACGACTGAGCTTTCAAAGGGCGACTTTGCCGAAGGCAAGCTGACCATTCTCGACCTGATGCTGAAGTCCGGCCTGATTTCGTCCAAAGGCGATGGCCGCAGGCTCATCGACCAGGGCGGCGTCTTTGTCGGCGAAAATAAGATTGAATCCCCCATGCAGACCTTCACGCCCGATGACATCCGCAGCTGTGACTTCATTATTCGGAAAGGCAAAAAGACCTTCCACCGCATTGTCGTGCGCTGACAGTAATTAGACAAAAGCTCCCGCCGGAGTGGGCGGGAGTTTTTTGCACACATTTCCAGTTTTGCGCATAGGCTGTGGTATGCTGAATTATAAGGGGTGTTTACGGTGGGCTTTTTGATCACCTTCAAATCAGTGACCCACGCGCAGAGCGGCGGACGGGTGCTGTCCAACAACGGAATTCTGTCGCATCTGGTGCGGCCTGCCGCTGTGCTGGCACGCGGTTCCTGCGGCTACGCGCTTCGGCTCAACGCCATCAACGCGCAAAAGGCCGTGTATCTGCTCCGGCAGAAAAACGTGCCGTTTGCCGGAACATTTTATGAGCTGCCCGGCGGAGAAATCAAGGAGGCCAAGCTATGATCTATTTCGACAACGGGGCCACGACTCTGCAAAAGCCGACGCAGGTGGCGCGTGCCATGGAAGCTGCCATGATCAGCTGTGCCAATCCCGGCCGCAGCGGACACCGCCCGGCCATGAAAGCGGCAGACGTCGTTTACCGATGCAGGGAAGAGGCAGCTGCTCTTTTCGGCGCTCCGGGTCCGGAGTCAGTGGTATTCACGCAAAATGCGACCCATGCACTCAACCTTGCCATCAAAAGCGTGCTTCACAGCGGCGGACACGCCGTCATTTCAGGATATGAGCACAATTCTGTCGTGCGTCCTCTGGAAGCCATGAAAGAAAGCGGTGTGACTTACACAGTCGCGCAGTCCCCGCTGTTTTCGCAGCGCGCCGCCTATGACGCTGTTTGTGAGGCTCTACAGGATGACACACGCTGCATCATCATCAACCATATTTCCAATGTATTTGGGTTCGTCCTGCCGCTTGAGGCCATCGATCAGCTGTGCAGCAGAAAAGGGATTCCTCTGATCGTTGATGCGTCGCAGTCAGCCGGGATCCTGCCGGTCAGCGCTGCGGCCCTGAAAAGCGCGCACTTCATCTGTATGCCTGGACATAAATCGCTCTACGGGCCGCAAGGGACAGGAATTTTGATATCCTGTAAGGATTCCGGGCTTTTCAGCCTGATGCAGGGCGGAACGGGAAGCAACTCCATCGAAACGACGCAACCCGGCTTCCTGCCGGACATCTTTGAGAGCGGAACGCTGAACGTTCCGGGAATTGCCGGTCTGCACGAAGGGCTTCGCTTTGTCCGCAGGCAGGGGCTTGCCGCTATGGCACAGCACAAGCGGCATTTGATAGAGGCGGCAGCGGGAGAGCTTGCTGAGCTGAAAGGCGTAACAGTATACCGTTCGTCCGCCGACTGCCACCAGGGGCTGTTCGCTTTTACGGTACAGGGGAAATCTTCGGCCGAGGTCTGTCAGAAGCTGGCTGAGCGCGACATCTGTCTGCGCGACGGACTGCACTGCTCGCCGCTGGCCCATCGCAGCGCTGGTACCCTGCCCGATGGCGCCTGCCGGGTCAGCTTTTCCTGCTTCAATACGCTGTCTGAGGTGAAATTCTTCCTTTCTGCTGTAAAAAAAATGTTAACTTCCCCTTAAATCCGTCAGAAATCTATTGAAAAATCATCCATGCCCTGTTAGAATTATTACAGAACTGTTGCAAAAGGGATTTGGGGTATGGATTTTTTCACTTCGATTTGGGAACAACTGAGGTTTGCCACGGTGTTGGATGCCTTAGACATCCTCATCGTGGCCGCTTTCATATACTGGATCATCAAGCTGATGCGCAATACCAGCGCTGCGCGCATCCTCAAAGGTGTTCTGGTTCTTTTGGTGTTCATGCAGATTTCTTCCATGCTCGAACTGCGTGTCATCAACTTTTTGCTGTCCAATGTTTTGCAGTTCAGCTTCCTGGCACTGGTCGTTGTGTTCCAACCCGAGCTGCGCAAGCTGCTCGAACAGTTCGGCCGCAGCCGCCTGCGTCTGTTCAAAAATCGTGAGGTCGACAAGCAGGGAATGCAGATGGCCATTCTGCAGACTGTCGAAGCGGCCAGCAGTATGTCATGGAGCAAGACCGGCGCCTTGATTGTATTTGAAAAAGAGGACAATATTTCTTCTATTTCCAAAACAGGCACACATATTGATTCGGAAGTGTCGGCCGAGCTTTTGAAAAATATCTTTTTCCATAATGCGCCGCTGCACGACGGGGCTGTTGTCATTTCCAACGCCCGCATTGAGGCGGCCGGCTGCCTTTTGCCGCTGTCGACCAATTTGAATATTAGCAAAGAGCTGGGAACTCGTCACCGTGCTGCCGTCGGTATGAGCGAGAACTTTGATTCACCCTGTGTTGTCGTTTCAGAAGAGACAGGCTCCATTTCTTTTGCCGTAGGCGGAATACTCAAGCGGCATCTTGCACCCGAAACGCTGGAGCGCCTGCTGGTGCAGGAGCTGATTCCTCAGGATGAAGAAAACGAGTCTCCGAGCTTTTGGGAACGGGTGAGGGGGCTGTTTAAATGAGAAAGTGGCTCAAAGAAAATGACATTCCCATCAAAACCCTGTCTCTGCTTGTTGCCATACTCTTGTGGTTTTATGTCATGGATTCACAGGACCCAGATATGACCCAGCCCTTTTACGATGTTGAAGTGCAATATACCGGTTTGTCAAACCTGAGTGACGCCGGGCTCATTATTACTGAAGGCAATACCGCTACCGTTGACATACGGATAACCGGTAAGCTGAGCGATTTGCTTGGCTTCAGCAGGACAGATATTCGTGCGACAGTCGATGTGTCATCGATTACTGTGCCCGGTGAATACGAGCGAACTTATCTTGTAACGCTGACAAATAATCGGTTGACCTATACGAGAGTGACGCAAAGAGTTACCTTTACTGTTGACCGCGTTGCTACCCGCTCTATCCCCGTGCAGATTGCTATTCAAGGCGAACCCGCTGAAGGCTATGTGCTGGGCGGCCATAGTCTGACGCCCGAGGCTGTCACAGTGGAAGGACCGGAGCAGGTGCTGGCACAGATTGATCACGCTGCGGCCGTTTATGATGTGTCCGGCGCAACGTCCAGCGTCAATACGGTCCTCGATTATACGCTGGTCAATGAAGCTGGCGACCCCATTGACATGACCTTTATTACGTTGGAGCAACCAACGGTGGATTTTGAGCTTCAGGTGCACCAGAGCGGCGAAATTCCCTTGACAGTCGATATTGTGCCCTATGGCTATATCACAGACGACATGATTGACTGCCACATCGAGCCGGAGTCAATCCGCATCAGCGGCGATCCGGAAGTTGTTTCGACGACCAACCAAATCAATCTGGGCAGTATCAGTATTCGCCAGCTGCTTGAAGACAATGTCACCGAGCTGACCATGCCGATTATTCTGCCCAACGGTGTTACAACAGACAGCGAGTACAGCTATGCCACCATCACCATCAGTTTTAAAAACCTGCGACAGATGGTTGTAAACACGACAAGCGAACAATTTGCCGATATCTCGCCCTATACGTATGCGGAAACTGGCTTGAGCCTCGTATTTATGGGCACAGATGAGGAGCTTTCGCTGTTGACGGCAGAAGATGTGCTCATCACGCCAGTCTATAATCCGGATAATCTCGAGGTCGGTGAAAATACTGTCTCGGTCACGGTGTCAACGGGTGACCGGCAGGTGACGTTAATTGGCAGCTATACCCTGACCATCATTGTGCCCGAAGAACTGCCAACCGATCCGGACCTGCCCACTGACCCTGACAACCCGGACGGTAACGAAACCGTTCCGGATGATCCGGGGACAACGGCGAATCCCGATGACCCGGGGGCTTTGGAGTAAATGAGCATCATTATTTCCGGTATAAAATGTTCATATCAATCGTTGGACAGCGATGCCATTGGCACCGCTGTTCGACTTTGCGGGCTGGACAAGAATCAGGTCCGTTCTGCGCATGTGCACAAACTGTCTTTTGACCTGCGCCGCGGTGCGCTTCACAAGGTCTACTCAGTTGAGCTCGAGCTTGAGGGTGATGAACAAGCGCTCTGTGAGCGCCTGGCCCGGCCAGATGTGCGGCTGCGGGGAATCGTACCAGAGCCCCGTGCGACTGGAAACCGGGCTCTTGCGCACCCTCCGGTCGTGTGCGGGCTGGGGCCGGCGGGTCTGTTTTGCGCGCTTCTCCTGGCCGAGCAGGGCTATCGCCCGATCGTGTTGGAGCGCGGTGGTCCCATGGACGAGCGCGACCGCGCAGTTGATTTGTTTTTCAGCGGCGGAGCGCTGGATGTTGATACCAACATTCAGTTTGGAGAAGGCGGCGCTGGGGCATATTCGGACGGCAAGCTGACGACACGAATCGGCGATGCACGCTGTGAGCTGGTCCTGCGGCGTCTGCGCGCCCACGGCGCACCGGCTGAAATCATGACCCGGGCGCATCCGCACATCGGCACCGATATTCTGAAAGATGTTGTTGTTTCAATCCGCCGCAAGATTACCGAGCTTGGCGGAACAGTGCTGTTTCACACAACGGTATCAGGCCTGGTCTCCCGCAGCGGGCATTTGGCCGCCTTGCGCACGTCCGGCGGCGAGCTGCCCTGCAGTATCGCAGTGCTGGCTATCGGGCACAGCGCTCGCGACACCTTTGAGCAGCTGCACAGGCAGGGAGTACCCATGCAGGCCAAGCCTTTTTCTGTCGGCGTGCGCATCGAACATCGGCAGGAAACCATCGACCGCGGCCTGTACGGACGCTATACCGGCACGCCCGGTCTGCCGCCCGGCGAATATTTTTTGTCGCGCCGTATAGGCGATCGCGGCTGTTACTCATTCTGCATGTGCCCGGGTGGCACGGTCGTCGCCGCGGCAAGTGAAGAGGGAATGGTCGTCACCAACGGAATGAGTCTTCATGCCCGCGACGGTGTCAATGCCAATGCCGCACTTGCTGTTTCCGTGACACCGGATGATTTTGCAGACGCAGGGCCGCTGGCAGGCGTTGATTTTCAGCGGAAGCTGGAGCGAGCGGCCTTCGAGGCCGGCGGCCGGAACTATGGCGCCCCGGTTCAGTGCGTGGGGGATTTTTTGCGCGGCCAGAGCAGCCGCCGTCTGGGCAGCGTACAGCCGACATATCCGCGCGGGTGGACCCTGACTGACCTGAATCCGCTCCTGCCGCCCTTTGCAGCCGAGCTGCTGCGTGAATCCATTCCAATTTTCGGAAAGAAGATGCCCGGCTTTGACGCCGATGACGCCGTCCTGACCGGTCTTGAGACCAGGACTTCGTCGCCGGTGCGCATTGTGCGGCAGGATACGCTGTACAGTCCGGAACTGTCCGGGCTTATTCCCTGCGGCGAAGGCGCCGGTTATGCCGGCGGCATCATGAGCGCCGCTGTAGACGGCATTCGCGCTGCCGAACAAATCATGTGCGAATACGCCCCACTGGAGTGAGAAGATGAAGGCAACTGCCACTGTCAAAGAAACTTATCAAAATGGAACTGCGTTGGTCGAGGTGACACGCAAATCAGCCTGTGCAGGTGACTGCGGGTCCTGCCACGGCTGCGCTCATCCGGAAGAACATGTGCGTGTGACGGCCCAAAATACAGTTTGTGCAGATGCTGGCGATCAAGTCACTGTCGAAAGCGCCACCGGAGCCATTCTGGGTTGGGCATCGCTTTTATATCTTTTACCGGTCGCTTTAATGCTGATCGGCGTGTTGTTGCCGGCGCCTTCGGAATCGGTCAACATTCTGCTCGGCATGGCAGGCCTGTTGGTCGGCTTGCTGGTATGCATTTTTGTCTCACGCAAAAGCAAAAAAATGCGTCGTCTGACCTTCACCATCACCGAGATTTTATCGCCCGGTGGTTTGCAATCATAACCCCATTTATGGTATAATGATATGAACGTGAATTTTTACGGAATGCGGCTGCGGGCGGCGTCCGAAAAAACAATGGAGTGATGGTATGCTCAGCAGTATGACAGGCTATGGACGGGTAAAAAGCGAAACAGCGCAGCAAGAAATTACGGTCGAGATTCGGTCCGTCAATCACCGGTATCTTGACCTGAATATCAAAGTCCCGCGTATTTATGGATTTCTTGAAGATAAAATCAAGCCGGCTCTGAACGCGCAGCTTGTGCGCGGAAAAGTGGACGTTTTTGTCTCGGTACGCGCCAAGGACGGTGCTGATATTAAAATTTCGCCCAATATGGCTGTACTTGACGGCTATATGTCGGCACTGCGCAGTATTTCTGAGCGCTTTGGCGTTCCCTGCGAGGTAAGTGCTCTTGATTTGGCACGGTTGCCAGATGCGCTGGCGTCAGAAAAGGAAGAGGCTGACCAGGAAGAATTGACCGCAGGCGTTCTTGATGTGCTGGAGCAGGTACTGGCTGAGCACAGTGCCATGCGCCGCCGCGAGGGTGAGGTCTTGTGCCGCGATATTCTCGCAAGGGCTGAGCTCATTGCAGCACTGGTCGACACCATTGAAAAACGTTCGCCGGAAAGCGTAGAAGAGTATCGTCAACGCCTTGCCACGCGCATGGCCGAGCTGCTCGACGGCAGTGAACTGCAGGAGCAGAGGATTCTGAGCGAAGCAGCTGTTTTTGCCGACAAAGTCGCTGTCACAGAAGAGATTGTCCGTCTGCGCAGTCATCTGGCGCAGCTGAAAGCAATGGTGACAGGCGAGAAAGCGGTTGGTCGGAAGCTGGATTTTCTGGTCCAGGAGCTCAACCGCGAAGCCAATACCATTGGTTCTAAAGCAAATGATTACGAAATTGCCAAAACTGTTGTCGAGTTAAAGGCAGAGATAGAAAAGATTCGCGAGCAGATTCAAAATCTTGAGTAGTTGCACAAAGGGGGAAGTTTGCGGTGAAGCTTTTGAACATAGGCTTTGGGAACATGGTATCGGCTAACCGGCTGGTCGCCATTGTCAGTCCCGAGTCCGCACCCATTAAACGCATTATCCAAAAGGCCAAGGAGCGCGATGCACTCATTGACGCGACCTATGGACGTCGCACACGCGCCGTGCTCATCACCGATTCCGACCACGTCATCTTGTCGCCCATCCAGCCTGAAACAGTGGCCAACCGACTGGGCAATGACCTGGATACTGAGGACGAGGATGATGAAGATGATGTCTGAGCAGACGAGTAAAGGAACTTTATTTGTTGTCACCGGTCCGTCCGGGGCCGGAAAAGGGACCGTTTTGGGACGTGCGCTTCCGGCGATTGATAAAATCCATTACTCCATTTCGGCTACGACGCGCCAGCCGCGCCCCGGTGAAATCGACGGACAGAGCTATTATTTTGTGACACATGACCGGTTCCGCTCCATGATTGACGACGGTGCGCTGCTGGAATATGCCGAATATGTCGGCAATTATTACGGCACGCCAGTCGCCGCCGTTGACAGTGAACTGAATGCCGGCCGCGACGTCGTGCTGGAAATCGAGGTCCAGGGGGCGCTGATGGTCAAGCAGAAAAGACCTGACGCGGTACTTATTTTCATCATTCCGCCTGATTTTTCTCTTCTGGAGCAGCGTCTGCACAGCCGGGGCAGCGAACCGGATGATGTCATTGCGCGCCGCCTGGAGAAAGCCCGTTCAGAGTACCAGAGCGGCGATCGCTATGACTATATCGTCGTCAACGACGTGCTGGACGAGGCTGTACGCGAGCTGACGTCAATCATTATCGCACAGCGCTGCAAAACAGAAAAACGAATCGACTTGCTGAGGTGACTGAATATGCTGTATCCATCGATGAATGACCTGCTGAAAAAGGTCAATAACCGCTATATGCTGGTTAATTTGACTGCCAAACGTGCTCGTGATATTGCTGACGAGGCAGAGGAAGCCCAGACGCCGCTGACCGAAAAGCCGGTTAAAATGGCGCTCAACGACATCATGTCCGGACATATCGTTTTAAGAGAGCACCATGCAGATGAGCAGGATGCCGATACCGCACCGGCTGAGCCTGTGCATGAGGCTGAGCCGTCTGATGAAGAGACGGGTGAGACCCCGGTTCTGGATGAATCTGCCCAGGAGTCGGAGCAACACTGATTTTGACCTGCGCGGAAAGGGGAGAGGGCATGCCGCAGGATAGAAAAATCGCGCGTGCAGCTGTTTCCTCCGCCGTATATTCTATCGACAAAGCCTATGATTACGAAATCCCCGACCGCTGGCAAGACGTTGCGCGTCCCGGTCAACGGGTGATTGTTCCATTCGGTGCGGGAAACCGCAAGGCCGAAGGGGTTATTTTTGAAGTCGTCACGGCATGTGACGACCGCCCGCTCAAGCCGCTGGCCCATTTATTTGATGATGAATTCACATTGTCTCCGGATGAGCTTTCGCTGGCCCTGTGGATGAAAAAGCGGTATTTCTGTACACTTTTTGAGGCAGCCTGCGCTTTTTTTCCGCCTGGTGTATGGAACAAAGGACAGGAAGTCTATGTTCCCGGCCCACTGCCGCTTGACGAAGCCCTGGCTAAGGCCGGCGGCGGGCAGAAAGCCCGTCTGACAGAGGTTGTCTACCAAAGCCAAAAGCCGTTTGGCGCGGCAGAGCTGGCGCGGCAGACGGGAATTGCATCTGCACCGCGGCTTTTGTCGCAGCTCGTCCGATCGGGTGTGCTGGAGACGCGCGTGGATTATCAGCGCAAGGTCGGGGATAAGACCATCAAGACCCTGCGTTTGGCGCTCCCCATGCCACAGGCGATTGAGAAGCTGGGCCGGGGAAAGCTGGCAGAAAAGCGCAAAAGTGTGCTTGACTGCCTGTCTCGTGAAGGCACTCTGCCGGAAAAAGAGCTGTGCTATCTGACCGGCGTTTCAGCGGCAACTGTACGTACTATGGAAAAGCTGGGTTTGTTGCTGGCCGAGCAGCATGAGGTTTATCGCGGCCCGGTAACGGCGATATCTGATGAAGCCGCGCCGGAAATCACTCTTTCGCCGGAGCAGCAAAATGTTTTCGAGCAGATTTTGCGGCTGCAGGATTCTGCACAGCCCGGCGCAGCGCTGCTGCGTGGAGTCACAGGCAGCGGCAAGACTCTTGTTTATATTGCACTTATTCGGGAAACACTGAAAAAAGGGAAAAACGCCATTCTGCTTGTTCCTGAAATCGCGTTGACACCCCAGATGCTGCGGCAGTTCACCCGGCATTTTGGAAGCACTGTCGCGGTCATGCACAGCGCGCTGACTGCTGCGCAGCGCATGGATGAGTATAAGCGGGTGCGCAGCGGCCGGGCCCGCGTTGTTGTGGGTACACGCAGCGCAGTGTTTGCTCCGCTGACCAATCTGGGTATCATCATCATTGATGAAGAACAGGAGCCGACCTATTCGTCAGAGAGCGCACCACGCTACCATGCGGCCGAGATTGCAAAATACCGCTGCTTTAAGGACGGCGGTCTGGTGCTGCTGGGGTCGGCGACGCCGTCGGTCGAAAGCTATTACAACGCCATGACAGGAAAGTATGCGCTTTTTACGCTTTCGCAGCGGTATCAGGACATGCCGTTGCCCACAGCCTGTATTTCAGATATGCGCTCCGCTCTGCTTGACGGCGATGCCGCTTTGATTGGTCCGGACCTGCGGCGCGAGCTTGAGGATACGCTTTCACGCAATGAGCAGGCCGTTTTGTTCATCAACCGGCGCGGCAGCGCGCGCATGGCCGTTTGTATTGACTGCGGATATGTTCCGGAGTGTCAGAACTGTTCGGTTGCGCTGACTTATCATTCGCGCAACGGCCGGCTCATGTGTCATCACTGCGGGTTCTCCATCCCGCTCGAGCACACCTGCCCGGTGTGCGGCAGCGAGCATATCCGCCTGATCGGAGCAGGCACGCAAAAGGTCGAGGAAGAGCTTTACGCGCTTTTTCCGGATGTCCGGGTAATCCGTATGGATGCTGACACCACGACGGGCCGCACCACGCACGAAAAACTGCTCGACAGCTTTGCAAAGGGCGGAGCAGCTATTCTTTTGGGCACGCAAATGGTGGCCAAGGGGCTGGATTTTGACAATGTCACGCTTGTTGGCGTGCTTGATGCTGACCTTTCGCTGTATTGCGGTGACTATCATGCGCAGGAGCGCACGTTTTCACTGCTTGCACAGGTCGTAGGGCGTGCAGGGCGCCGGAATAAGCCGGGCCGGGCGGTCATTCAGACCTATCACCCGGACCATCCTGTCATCCTGACGGCCGCCGCTCAGGATTATCAGAGCTTTTTTGAATACGAAATCAAGTCGCGGGAAGCACTGAAGGCGCCGCCGTTTGACGATTTGTTTGTCTTTCAGGTCAGCGCCGTACAGGAAAACGACGCATTACGGGCAGCGCTTCGCATAGCGGGTATTCTGGTCAAAGCCATGCAGGAACGGTATGCCGACCTGCAAACGCCTGTGCTGGGGCCGGCTCCCTGTGCCATCCTGCGGCTGCACAATAAATATCGGTATACGGTTTCATTCCGCAGTCGGGACAGCCGACGGGTGCGCGAGCTGGTTTCTCTGGCGCTCAATGCGTTCTATGCCTCGCCACAAAGCCGTGCAGTCACAGTTACCGCCGCCCGAAACCCGTTGACTTAGTTTACATAATAAAGGAGTTTGTTGCATATGCCCACCCGCAATATCGTCAAGGAAGGGGACCAGTGCCTGCGCAAAATCTGCCGCCCGGTCACTGATTTCAACAGCCGTCTGCATGATTTGCTGGACGACATGCACGAAACGCTGGCCCAGGCCAACGGGGCTGGTCTGGCCGCGCCGCAGGTCGGTGTGCTGCGCCGCCTGGCCCTTGTCATGCTGGACGACGGGTCTTATCTTGAAATCATCAATCCCGAGATCATTGAGCGCAAAGGCACGCAGAGCGATGTTGAGGGCTGCCTCAGCATTCCCGGTGTGTGGGGGATTGTCGAGCGCCCCATGACCGTCACCGTCCGTGCACAGGACCGTTTTGGGAATGAATTCACCCGCAAGGCAGAAGGCTTTACAGCGCGCGCATTCTGCCATGAAATTGATCATCTCGACGGGCATCTGTTCACTGATTTCGTCACTGAATATATCGACCCTGAGGAGCTGGAATAATGAAGGTCGTTTTTATGGGCACGCCGGATTTTGCCGTGACTTCACTGCGCGCGCTTCTGACGGCCGGTCATAAAGTGGCCGCTGTGTTCACCCGTGCCGACACGCCTAAAAACCGCGGCATGAAACTGCTTCCGCCGCCGGTCAAGGTCGCGGCGCTTGATGCGGACATTCCTGTTTACCAGCCCAGGACGCTGCGCGACGGGGACTCCCTTCGTATTTTGCAGGAAATTGCGCCTGACGTCATTGTCGTCGCCGCATACGGACGTCTTCTGCCGGCCGCCATTCTGGAGCTCCCGCAGTACGGATGCATCAATGTTCATGCGTCGCTGCTTCCCGCGTATCGCGGCGCCAGCCCGATCAATGCCGCTATTTTGCATGGAGAGACTGAGACCGGCGTAACCATCATGCAGATGAACGAAGGTCTGGACACGGGAGACATCCTGCTGACTGCGCGTACCGATATCGGCCCGGACGAAAGCTTTGGTGCATTGCAGGAAAGGCTGGCCGGCATTGGGGCTCAAGCCCTGCTCGACGCGCTCAACGGGCTGGAACAGGGGCGTCTGACTCCCCGGAAACAGGACGACACAAAGGCCAGCTATGCGCCGCTTATCAAAAATCAGGACGCGCAGGTCAGCTTTGCCGGCAGCGCTCGGCAGATTGCATGTGCCATTCGCGCCTATGATCCCGCGCCTGGGGCGTTTGCCTGGCTGGGGCAGGAAAAGCTCAAGCTGTTCGGCGCGCAGGCGGAAGATTCAGATGAAGGCTGCGCACTGCCTGGCACCATTGTCAGTGTCAGCGCTGACGACATGGTTGTGCAGTGTCAGAGCGGCCGGGTCCGCATCGCTGCGGTGCAGGGGGCAGGGGGCAAAAAAATGCCGGCTGACGCCTTTTTCCGCGGTCACGCATCGCTGCGCGAGCAGCGCTTTCAATAGCCGTTTCACCATCTGGCCGCCGCTGCGAACGGCGGCGCGTTCCCCAAGGAGGTATACTTGATGTTTTGGGGTTTTGACATTTATTATTTTGTTCTCATCATCCCGGCCATGCTGTTCGCCCTGTGGGCGCAGGTCAAGGTCTCGTCGACGTTTAACCGGTATTCCGCTCAGAGGACACACACCGGCATGACGGGTGCACAGGCAGCGGAAGCCGTGCTGCGTGCCTGCGGCGTGGACGGCGTGCGCATTGAACGGGTGGCCGGCAACCTGACTGACCACTTCGACCCCCGGGCCGGCGTAATCCGGTTGTCACAGTCGGTATATGATTCCCCGACGGTGGCCGCTGTCGGCGTGGCCGCCCACGAAGCGGGTCACGCTGCGCAGTACGCCGAGGGATATGGTCCCATCCGCCTGCGCAACGCCATTATCCCGGTGACGCAAATCGGTTCATCGCTTGCATGGCCCCTTCTGCTGATTGGCCTGCTGTTCAACTACGAGGCTCTTTTCTTTGCCGGTATTTTGTTCTTCATGTTGGCCGTTGTCTTTCAGCTGGTCACACTGCCTGTCGAGTTCAACGCCTCGGCACGCGCTATCAGCGTGCTCGGCGAGGGCGGATATTTGAGTCCGGATGAACTGCCGGGCGCTAAAAAGACCCTGTCTGCCGCAGCCATGACCTACGTGGCCGCACTGGCTGTCTCCATTGCGCAGCTGCTGCGCCTGGTGCTGCTGTTTGGCGGCGGCCGCCGTGACGACTGATGGCCGGAGCGCGTGACGCTGCACTGCAGGGATTGATTGCCTTTCGCCGTTCAGGCGCATGGCCTGACCTTGAGCTTAAAAGACTGTCACAGGATTTGTCCCCCGAAGACGCTGCTTTGACAACTGCACTGGTCTATGGCACGCTGCAAAATCGCATGCTCATTGATTTTACTTTGCAGAGTATCAGCAGTATGTCGCTCAAGAAGGTCATGCCGCAGGTTCTCGATGCTCTGCGGCTTGGCGCGTTTCAGCTGCTGTTTCTCGGCCGGGTGCCGGACAGTGCTGCTGTCAACGAGACAGTCAAGCTGGCAAAAAAGCACGGCGGTTCCCGTGCGGGCGGATATGTCAACGCCGTGCTGCGCCGCCTGATTACACTGCGGGATACCGATGCGCTTCCACAGCCGGGGGGCGCTACGGACGAGCGCTTGTCCATCCGGTACAGTCATCCGCTGTGGTTTGTACGCGCCATGCTGGAGCGGCTGGGTGAAGACGGGTGTGAGGCACTGCTGCGCGCCGACAACGAGCCTGCTGCGACAACGCTGCGTGTCAACACACTTAAAACGGATTGCGATTCGCTCTGCACTCTACTCAGGGAGCAGGGTATTGAATGCCGGCCTGTTCCCGGACTGGACAATGCACTTGAAACAGCGCAGCTTGGCAATCCGGCCAGACTGCGCGCTTTCCGCGACGGACTGTTTTACATTCAGGATGCTGCCGGCCAGCGTTGTGTTGCAGCGCTGGCTCCAACTCCAGGCAGCTTTGTGATCGATATGTGTGCTGCGCCCGGAGGAAAAACCCTGCTGTGCGCACAGATAATGCACAATCAGGGGCGTATTCTCGCCATGGACATTCACCCGCATAAGGCGGCATTGATTGAAAAAAACGCTGTCAAATACGGCGCCGATATCATAGAGGCTGTCGCTGCAGACGCATCTAAGCCGGTCGGAGCTCTGCGGCAAAGCGCGGACTTTGTACTGTGTGACGTGCCCTGCTCAGGCTTTGGCGTGATTCGCAAAAAGCCGGATATTCGCTTTAAAAAACCGGAAGATATCGCCGGACTGCCGGCTTTACAGCAGTCAATCCTGTGTACGGCGGCCGGATATGTCAAGCCGGGCGGCCGGCTGGTCTATTCTACCTGCACGGTTTTGCGGCAGGAAAACGAAGAAGTCATCGAACGCTTCATACAGGGAGCGGATGATTGGGCGCTTGAGGGAATGCAGACGCTCTGGCCTCATATTGACGGAACGGACGGCTTTTTCATTGCCAGACTTGCAAGAAGGTGACACTGATGCAGGACAAACTTTGTATCAAATCCATGCACCCGACGGCGCTCGCAGCGCTGATGGCAGATTTGGGGCAGCCGGCCTATCGGGCACAGCAAATCTTCCGTTGGCTCAGTCTGGGGGTCTCGTCCTTTGACGAAATGACAAATCTGTCCAAACCCCTGCGTGCGGAGTTGGCTGAGCGCTGCTTCATCACCGCGCCGGAGATCATTCGCCGACAGGAATCGGCACGGGACGGAACGGTCAAATACCTGTTTCAGCTCGAGGACGGCAGCTGTATTGAGACCGTGCTGATGAAATACGAGCACGGTTACAGCATTTGCCTGTCCACACAGGCAGGCTGCAAAATGGGCTGTGTGTTCTGCGCGTCTTATGAAAAGGGAGCAACACGCAATCTGACGCCGGCCGAAATCTATGATCAGATTTTGTGGGCGCAGAAAGACCGCGGTGTCCGTGTATCCAATATTGTGCTGATGGGTACCGGAGAGCCGCTCGACAATTATGATAATGTGCTCACTTTTCTGCGTATCGTCACACATCCGCAGGGGCTCAATATCGGTATGCGCCATATTTCGCTGTCGACCTGCGGACTGGTTCCCAGGATTGACGAGCTCGCCCGGCTTAAGCTGCAGCTGACACTTTCGGTATCTTTACATGCGCCTACCAACGCCATCCGCGATCAGCTCATGCCGGTCAACAAAAGCTATCCGCTGGAAAAGCTCATGCCGGCCTGCCGCCGGTACTTTGAACAGACCGGGCGGCGCATTTCGTTTGAGTATGCCATGATTCGCGGGGTCAACGACACGCCCCAGTGCGCGGCGGCCCTTGTGCGCCTGCTGTCCGGGATGCAGTGTCATGTCAACCTCATCCCGCTCAACCACGTTGACGGCAGTCCGCTCAAACCATCGACCCGGGATGACCTGCGGGCGTTTCAAAATACATTGATAAAAAAAGGGATAACCACTACGGTCCGCCGCAGTCTTGGGGGCGATATCGACGCTTCCTGCGGACAGCTGCGCAGAAAGGCGGCGGCCCAGAAGGAGGATGGCCAATGAAAGCCTGGGGAATGAGCCATGTCGGCATGGCCCGCAAGCTGAATGAGGATTCATTTCTCATCTGCATGTCCGCAGACCAGAAAGGCGGATACTTCATCGTCTGTGATGGCATGGGCGGCGCCAAAGCGGGCGATGTGGCCAGCCGGCTGGCGACCGATACATTTGCTTCGCATTTTGACCCGGCCGTACCGTGTACGCGCCTTGAGGAGTGCGTCAAAAAGGCCATGCAAAGTGCCAACGCGCGTGTGTGGGAGATGTCGCACAGCGACCCCATGCTGGATGGCATGGGCACCACGATGGTGTGCATGGTCATGCAGGACGGGCAGGCAGTCATTGGCAATGTCGGCGACAGCCGCGCTTATCTCATCGACGACGAGGGTATCCGTCAGATTACGCGCGACCATTCCCTGGTGGGAGAGATGCTGACGCGCGGTGAGCTGACGCCATATGAGGCGCAGCATCACCCCAGCCGCAACGTCATCACGCGGGCCATCGGCGCTGAAAAAGAAATTCGCTGCGATACTTTCGCCCTGCGCCCGCGCGCAGGACAGTATGTTCTGCTGTGCAGCGACGGCCTGACAGGCGAGGTCAGCGAGCCTGAAATGTATTACGAGGTCTACCAGTCTGACGTGCCTGAAAAGGCTTGCCAGACACTGGTTGACATTGCAAACTCGCGTGGCGGACACGACAATATCACCGTTGTTCTGGTGTCCTTTTGAGGAGAGTTGAGCTATGGATAAGCTGATAGGACAAATGCTGGACAACCGTTATGAGATTCTCGAAGTCATTGGTACGGGAGGAATGGCGGTCGTTTACAAGGCAAAATGCCACAGGCTCAACCGATATGTGGCCATTAAAGTTCTCAAGGATGAATACGCCCAGGATGAAGAATTCCGCCAGCGCTTCCACGATGAATCGCAGTCTGTTGCCATGCTGTCGCACCCCAATATTGTTGCGGTTTATGACGTTTCGCGCAGCGGCAACATTGATTACATTGTCATGGAGCTTATCGAGGGAATCACCCTGAAAGAGTACCTGGCGCGCCGCGGTCCCCTGTCATGGCAGGAAGTGACCTTTTTTTCCATGCAGATTGCCAAAGCGCTTGATCATGCTCATTCGCGGGGCATCATTCACCGCGACATCAAGCCGCAGAATATCATGCTGCTGCGCGATGGCACCGTCAAAGTCGCTGACTTCGGAATCGCACGCCACATGGCGCAGCAAAAGACCGACAATATCAGCGAAGCCATTGGGTCAGTGCATTATGTTTCGCCTGAACAGGCCCGCGGCAGTCATATTGACAACCGCGCGGACCTGTACTCGTTCGGCGTCGTCATGTATGAAATGCTAACCGGACGATTGCCGTTTGAGGGAGACAGCGCGATTTCCGTAGCAGTACAGCATATCAATTCCATTCCGCTGCCGCCCTCTGACTATGTGCCTGATATTCCGCCGGCTCTCGAGGCCATTACCATGAAGGCCATGAGCCCATCACTCACACGGCGTTACGCGTCGGCTGCACAGATGTATGCGGACCTTGAACATTTCAAAGATGATCCCAGCTTTAAAGTCGAGTTTTCTCCAGATGACACGGCTGCCTACACCGAACAGGAGATTGACGCCACCCGCAAAATCGCAAATCCCGGCGAGGTGCGTGAAAGCTCGCACCACAGCGGTGGTCGGCGGCCATCCGAAGAACGCGAAGAACGCCGCTCGTCGGTCAGGACAACTTTGATTTTCAGCATTATTTCTGTGGGGATATTTATCGCCGGTGCCATTTATTTTGCTATTTCCATCATCAATCCATTCGGCAGTGACGAAGCTGAAGTACTCCGCGCCCCCAGTCTGCTCGGCCGCACCATGGATGAGCTCCGGCAAGACCCCGAGATTTGGGACGTCTACGACATCCAGGAAGGACAGCAGGTGTACGACGATACAGCGCCCGCCGGACAGATTATTTCGCAGGACCCTGACGCTGGCCGTCCGCTGGATGAAGGACAGACGATTGTCGTGAACATCAGCCGCGGGCCACAGACCATCACACTGGAAGACTATGCGGACAAAGAGTACCGTCAGGTCGAGGTGGCGCTCAACCGTCTTGGGCTGCAGGCTGAAATCGTTCAGGAGACCAACGAAGAGGTCACACAGGACAATGTCATCCGCACAGTGCCCGCAGCCGGCTCAGAGCTCAATTCTGGCGATACGGTCATTTTGTATGTCAGCAAGGGGCCGGAACCGAAGTCTGTCACCGTGCCTAATGTTCTGACCCAAACGCTGGCAGAGGCCGAAGCTGATCTGCGCGCCGCAGGCCTGACGCCCGGCGAAGCTGTTTACGTCGACAGCGACGAACCGGATGGCACAGTCATCTTCCAGTCCGTTCCCGCCAATTCAACGGTTGAAGAAGGCACAACCGTCGATCTTCAGATCAGCCGCAATCCCGAGCCGGTCATGAAAAACAAGACCATCACTTTCAGTATTATTGCAGCTGAGGGCGATGTACAGGTTGAGGTCAGGGTAGATGGTACAGTTCAGTACAATGCCACCCATCTGACGGAAGACGGTGAGATTCTGGTCCCGCTGGTCGCAGAAGAAGGAACGCACACCATTACCATTATTCAAAACGGACAGACGACTTATGAAGCAAACGAAGTGTTTTAATGAGTAGAGAACGGCAAAATGGAACAATTCTAAAAGGAATCGGCGGATTTTACTACGTTGCCTGTGCCGGCAGGGTCGTTGAATGTAAGGCCAGCGGCAGACTGCGTCTCGGTGATCTTTTGCCGCTGGCTGGCGACCATGTAGAAATTGAGATAGGCGACGATGGCGACGGTTTTATCGTCGCCATCTGTCCGCGCAAAAACACACTTGTGCGGCCGCCGGTCGCCAATGTGGACCAGATTGTCATTGTCGCGTCTGAAGCACCGCCGGTCACAGACCCATATTTGATTGACAAGGTGACTGTCATTGCGCTTCAGCAGGGTATTACGCCGGTCATCGTCCTCAATAAAACTGATCTCGCGTGTGGCAACAATCTTAAACACGCTTATGAGCTGGCCGGTTTTTCTGTTGTGCAAGCCAGTGCTGTAACAGGTGAGGGCTGCGCAGAAATCGGCAGGCTGCTTGTTGACAAGGTTACATGCTTTACAGGAAATTCCGGTGTTGGAAAGTCGAGTCTTTTGCGGCGTGTCACTGGTCTCGACCTGTCGGTCGGGGCCATCAGCGGCAGAATTGGCCGCGGCAAAAACACCACCCGCCATGTTGAGCTGCTCGCTTTGCCGGGCGGCGGCTTCGCGGCCGATACACCGGGTTTTTCATCCTTTGAAGTCCGGCAGATGGAGCGCATTGCCAAGGAAGATTTGCAGCATCTTTTCCCGGAAATGGAACCTCTTTTCGGTCAGTGCCGTTTTTCCGGCTGCGCTCATATCAAAGAGCCTGACTGTGCGGTTCGTGCGCTTGTCGCCGCGGGTGGTATGGCGCAAAGCCGCTATGACAGCTATGTCAAGCTATATGAGGAGCTCAGGCAAATCAAGGACTGGGAGTAAAAGACTTCGCGCCTAAAGACGCGGTGAGATAGGAAATACTCTAGAGGGACGGCAGTAGCCGTCCCTCTACGTTTTCTTAAAACAATGTTCTGAGGGCAGGGAAGTCTTTCACATCTGCACACTCCGGCGCATAAGATAAAGCGACAGGGTGATGCTATGAGATGCAGACGAAAAGGTTGCGGCGTATATCTGGCCGCCGTTGCGGTAGGCGTGCTGATTGCCATGCTGCTCCCTGTTTGGTGGTGCTTTTGGATCATCTGCGCACTGCTCGCACTGATCTGTTTTTGCTGACGGGAGGACGATACATGAAGATCTACGTTTGGAAATCGCCCAAAATGCTTTCCGGCCTGCTGCAAAAGCTGCTCGGGTAAAACAATCCCCGGAGTGTTATGCTCCGGGGATTGTTTTTTTAAGATTGGGGCTACAAAGAGTGCTAAAAGTCAGAGCTTGGACATAGTTATTACAGCAAAGGCTACAGAAAAGGGAGGCAGCCCCATGAATGAAAAAACAAAGGAACGCGTTTATCTGCTCATCTGCGTTTTTTGCGTCAGCATGTGCGCCGTGCTCGTGCTCAGTATGCTCAACGACACGCCGGTCCCCATAGAAAGCGGAGCTTCTGAGCATGTTCCGCCGCATCAGCGGCAGCTCAATGAAGTGCAGAGCACCCCCGGCACAGCTGAACGAATGATGATCACAGAAGAGTATTTTTCGAAAATGCTCAGTCAATATCTTCCGTCCGGCTTTCCGGCCAAACAGATTTCCGCTGATATTGACGCGTCCGGCATCATCACACTGCAGGCCCGCATAGCGCGCGGCGATATTGAAAATTATCTGGAATCCAACGGCATCTCGATGAATTTTAAACAGCAGCTCATGATGTCTGCGCTGCCTTCTGACTTTGATTTTTCCGTCGCCTTTGCCTGTTCGACAGCTCCTGACGGGGGAACCCTGCTCGCGGTGCCCGAAAAGCTTGCTTTCAACGGAATCGAAATCGAAGTCGGTGAAATACCTGATGACCTGCTTGACGCCATCGCTGCGGCAGCCAACAATTTACTGCTGGGAACGGACTATTATTTTACAGACATCCATTTTACTGACGGAGCCATTGAGCTGACAGCAAACGCCAGTTAAACAGATTTTGCCGGCACAGAATGTCTTTGTACATTCTGTGCCGATTTTTTATAAAAACTATTTTCCCGCCATTTGCGAAAAAGAGAGGATTGTGTTACAATAAATAGAAGCGTTTATAACTGGAGGAACTATGACGAAACCTCATCATGAAATGACCGAACAAGAGCTTTTGACACAAAGGCAGTACTGCGAACAGATTCAGGCGATTTATCAGCAGCGCCAGCGGGGAACACGGCCCCTGGCGTGTACAAAAACCTTTGGCTGCCAGCAAAATGAAGCTGACACCGAGCTTATTCGCGGCATGCTCAGCCAAATGGGCTTTGGCTTTACCGACGACCCGGCACAGAGCGATTTGACCATACTCAATACCTGCGCTATTCGCGAGCACGCTGAAATGCGCGTTTTCGGCAACCTGGGCGAGCTGTCGCACATCAAGCGGGATAACCCGGATTTTCTCATTATTCTGTGCGGCTGTATGGCACAGCAGCAGTCGGTAGTCGATAAGGTCAAAAAAAGCTATCCCTATGTGGACCTGGTTTTTGGCACGCACGCGCTTTCGCGCTTTCCTGAGCTTTTATATGACAAGCTGAGCCGCGGCCGGCGCGTTTTTGATATTTCCGGTGACGAGCAGGGAACCATCATTGAAGGAATCACTCCCATACGCAAAGAGGGCGTCCGTGCCTGGCTGTCCATCATGTACGGCTGCAATAATTTCTGCTCGTACTGCATTGTGCCCTATGTCCGCGGCCGTGAACGCAGCCGTCGGTTTGAGGCCATTCAGCAGGACTTCCGCAGTCTGCTCGCACAGGGGTACCGGGACATTACGCTTCTGGGCCAAAATGTCAACTCTTATGACGGCGGGTCGGACGGCCCGGATTTTCCCGAGCTGCTTGACGCTCTGGCACAGGAACCGGGCGATTTTCGCATCCGCTTTATGACAAGTCACCCCAAGGACTGCTCGAAAAAGCTGCTCGACGTCATGGCACGCTGTGACAAGGTGTGCAAAAGCATCCACCTGCCGGTGCAGTCGGGCAGCGACCGTGTGCTGCGTGAGATGAACCGCCGCTATACGGCAGAGCACTACCTGAGTCTGGTTGACTACGCGCGCTCTGTCATGCCGGATATTACATTTACCAGCGATATTATTGTCGGTTTTCCCGGAGAGACCGAAAACGATTTTGAAAAGACCATTGAGCTGATCGAGCGCGTGCGCTTTCACTCGCTGTTTACCTTTATTTACTCACGGCGCGGGGGGACGCGCGCAGCTTCCATGCCCGACCCGGTCCCGCGCGAAGAAAAACAGCGCTGGTTTGATCGTCTGCTTGACGTACAAAACCGCATTTCACGGGAAGAAAATCAAAAGCTGGTTGGCCGCACCATGCGCGTGCTCATCGACGGGCAGTCGGATGACAAAAATTATCCGCTGACGGCGCGCACCGACGGCTTTCAGCTGGTTCTTTTAAAAGGCACAGCCGATCATATCGGCAAATGGGCCGACGTCACCATCGAGCGCTGCTCGACCTGGGCGCTTTTTGCCAGCCTGTAAGGCTGATTAGAGAAGGGGAGATAAAAGTAAAGATGGCCGAACTAACCCCCATGATGAAGCAATACTTTGAAATCAAAAAGCAGTATGACGGATACATTTTGATGTACCGCCTGGGCGATTTTTACGAGATGTTCTTTGACGACGCCAAGCTGGTTTCAAAAGAACTGGATCTGACGCTGACCGGCCGGGATTGCGGCCAGGAAGAGCGTGCGCCCATGTGCGGCGTGCCTTACCACAGTGCGGAAACGTATATCGGCCGTCTGATTGCCAAGGGGTATAAAGTCGCCATTTGTGAGCAGACAGAGGATCCAGCCAAAGCCAAGGGACTGGTACGGCGTGAGGTCGTTCGCGTCATCACGCCCGGCACGGTCATGGAAAGCTCGATGCTGGACGAGCAGTGCAATAACTTCATCAGCGCAGTGTACCGCGATTCGCTGGGGTGCGGCGTCTGTTTTTGTGATATGTCGACCGGCGAGGTGTTTGCCACGCAGGCCTTGGGGCCGGACGCCATTGAACAGGTTATGAGCGAGTTGGGGCGTTTTTCCCCCAGCGAAGTGCTGCTGTCAGATGCGGCTGCATCCAGCGGTGAGCTGCGGGAATTTTTGCAGGACAAGCTCATCTGCCATGTTGAAGCGGCCGGGGAGTGGCGCTTCCGTTTTGAAAATGCTCTGGATGCCATGCAAAAGCAGTTTTCCGCATCAGCGTCCACGCGGGAGCGCGCGCCTGAGCTGCGGCAGATGAGCTGCGCCGTGGGCGGTCTTTTATCCTATCTGCACGAAACCCAAAAGAGCGACCTTTCCCACATCAACCGGCTGGATTTGTACAGCCGCGGACAATTTATGGACCTGGACCTGACGGCCCGGCGGAATCTTGAAATCACGGCCTCTTTGGCGTCCGGCAGCAAACACGGCTCGCTGCTGTGGGTGCTGGACCGCACCAAATGCGCCATGGGCGCCCGGCTGATCCGGCAGTGGCTGGAAAAGCCGCTCATCAGTGTGCCTGCCATTCAGCGGCGCCAAAACGCCGTTGCCGCCCTGGTCGCGGACTCTATCGCGCGGGATGGCCTGCAGAGCTGTCTTGCTGAAATCTATGACATGGAGCGCATTGTCGGCCGCATTGTCTATGGCACGGCGAACTGCCGTGATTTGCGTTCGCTGTGGCAGGTCTGCTGCCGTTTGCCGCGCATCAAATCGATTCTGGCGGACAGCGAGTCCAAAACGCTGCGCGAGCTTTCTGAACAGCTGGGCGATTTAAGCGACATCGGCGCTCTGATTGACGCCGCCATCGCCGAAGAGCCGCCGTTTTCTGTGCGCGAGGGCGGTATTATCCGCGATGGGTTCAGTGAAGATGTCGACCATTTGCGCGGTCTGCTCAGCGGCGGCACCAGCCGCGTCAGTGAAATTGAGCGCACTGAGCGGGAACGCACCGGCATCAAAACCCTGAAGGTCGGGTACAACAAGGTGTTCGGTTATTATATCGAGATTAGCAAGTCCTATATTTCTCAGGCGCCTGAAAGCTATATCCGCAAACAGACGCTGACCAACTGCGAACGATACATCACACAGGAGCTCAAGGATCTTGAGGGTGAAATTTTGTCTGCCAGCGAACGGGTGACCGCTCTGGAGTACGAGATTTTTACCCGCATCCGCGAGCAGCTTGCCGCCCATGCCGGACGGATGCAGCAGGCCTCGCACGCGCTGGCCTGTGCTGATGTGTACGCGTCCTTTGCGCAGGCGGCCGTGCAGTACGGCTACTGCAAACCGGAAATGGACAATTCTGACCGCATCGACATCCGCGAAGGACGCCACCCTGTTGTCGAGCGCGTGCTCAAAGACAGCCTGTTTGTCCCCAACGACGCTTTGCTCGACTGCGGGGAAAACCGCGTGGCCATCATCACAGGTCCCAACATGGCGGGTAAGTCGACTTACATGCGTCAGGTTGCGCTCATTGTCATCATGGCCCAGTGCGGCAGCTTTGTGCCTGCCGCTTCAGCCAGCCTGGGCGTGTGCGACCGCGTGTTTACCCGTATTGGCGCATCAGACGACCTGTCGTCCGGGCGTTCGACCTTTATGGTCGAAATGAGTGAAGTATCCGATATTCTTCGCCATGCCACGGCGCACAGCTTGCTCATTCTGGATGAGATCGGCCGCGGCACATCGACCTTTGACGGTATGGCCATTGCCCGCGCCGTGCTGGAATATGTGGCCGATAAAAAGAAACTGGGCGCCAAAACGCTGTTCGCCACCCACTACCATGAACTGTGCGAGCTGGAAGGCAGTGTTCCCGGCGTGAAAAATTACAATATCGTCGTTAAAAAACGCGGCGATGAAATTATTTTTATCAAAAAGATTGTTCGCGGCGGTGCCAATGACAGCTATGGCATCGAGGTCGGCAAGCTGGCCGGTCTGCCTGACAGCGTCATCCGCCGCGCAAAGGAAGTACTCAAATCCATTGAACGTCAGCAGGCCAGGCCCGTGACGGAAGAAACGCTTCCGCAGGATGACGGGCAGGTCTCGCTGGGTACTTATGCCGGGGAAGAACTGCTGGAAAAGCTCAAAGCCCTGCAGCCCGACACCCTGACCCCCATTGAGGCATTGAGCCTGCTGTACGAGCTGTCGGCCCGTGCAAAGGAGTGTTGAGATGGCTAAAATCATTCGTCTGTCCCCGCAAATCGCCAACATGATTGCAGCCGGTGAGGTTGTTGAACGCCCCGGCTCTGTTGCCAAAGAGCTGATTGAAAACGCCATTGACGCCGGCGCAAACCGCATCACTGTGGAAATGCGAAACGGCGGCATTTCCTACCTGCGCATCACCGACAACGGCAGCGGCATCGAGCCCGACGACGTGCGCACGGCCTTTTTACGGCATGCGACCAGTAAGATACGCTCAGCTGCTGATCTTGAAGCCATCATGACGCTTGGCTTTCGCGGCGAGGCACTGGCTGCCATTTCAGCGGTTTCACGCATTGACCTCATCACACGGACGCGGTTTGCCACAAGCGGCGTGCAGATTACCCTCGAGGGCGGGAAGGAAATCGATTTTACCGAGACCGGCTGTCCTATGGGCACGACCATCATTGTCCGCGATTTATTTTTCAACGTGCCTGCACGCATGAAGTTTTTAAAAAAGGATTCCACGGAAGGTGCGTATGTTGAGGCTGCGGTCATTCACGCCGCGCTCTCACGGCCTGATCTGTCCTTTCAGTTTATTAAAGATGGCCGCGAGACCATCAATACACCAGGTGACGGGTCACTCATTGCGGCAATCCACGCCGTCTATGGCCGCGAGCTGGCGTCCAGCATGATTTCGACTGTCGGCAGCTTCCATGACATTTCTGTTGAAGGCTGCATCTCACCGCCGTCCGTCACGCGTGCCAACCGGAACCTGCAAACATTTTTTGTCAATGGCCGCTATGTGCGCTCCAAGACCATGACGGCCGCTCTGGACGAGGCCTATAAGAACCGATTGATGCACGGCCGCGCGCCGGTCTGTTTTCTCAATATTCGCGTCAGTCCTGAAATGGTTGACGTCAATGTGCATCCGGCAAAAATGGAGATTAAGTTCTCGCGCGAAAATGATGTTTTCCGCGCCATCTACAATACGGTGCTGTCCGCGCTCGAGGCAGATGACCAGATTGGCGGAAAGCGTCCGCCCGAGCCGGTAAAGGCATACGAGCTTCCGCAGCCAGTGCAGACAGAGTTGTCCGTCGAACCTGCCCAAATAACGCCTGCCAAGCCTATATCTGCACCTGTGACCGAAAAGCCGGAACTGGTCCAGGTGGCCAGCGAACGCCCGGTCTACCGCAACGCCCAGGGGCAGTCGGCCCTGCTCAGTGATGTGCTGCGCGATTTGCAAAGCGTTTACTTGGCCAAGGAACCTGTCGTTGATGCTGCGGACGATCCTCTCGCCGTCTCCGTTTCCTCGCAGCCTGACCCTGTGGCTGCGCCCGGCAATCCGCCGCCTGCGCTATCCGTTCCAGATATATCGGCCGAGCAGTCAGATACTCCCGCTGTACGGGTAACAGGTGAGCTGTTCGCGACATACATCATTGCACAGGAAAAAGACGGCTGCTGGCTGATTGACAAACATGCCGCGCACGAGCGCATCATTTTCAACGACCTGATGGCCCGCCAGGGGGAACAGGATGGCCAGCTTTTGCTCGATCCGGTGACTGTCGTGCTGTCCCGGCCTGAAAAACAGGCCTGCCTGGACAATCTGTCCCGACTTTTGGCCGCCGGTTTTGTGGTTGAAGACATCGGCGCTCAATCAGTGCTGGTCCGGCAGGCGCCGCTTTACCTCGATCATGCCGACATACCGGCTGTTTTATCAGAAATGGCGGAAAAGCTTTTATTGCCCGTCCAGGCTGACAATAATATTCATGAGGAGCTTTTGAAGAGCGTTTCCTGCAAGGCAGCCATCAAAGCAGGGAAAAACAGCGACCCCGTCGAGCTGCAGCGCCTGGCGGAAAAAGTCCTTTCCATGCCCGATGTGCGCAACTGTCCACACGGCCGACCCGTGGCCATTTATCTGTCGCGCCGCGAGCTTGAAAAACGCTTTAAGAGGATTGTATGAGCAAACGTATCGTCGTCATCGCCGGACCGACGGCATCAGGAAAAACAGAGCTTTCACTGGCGCTGGCCGAGCGGCTGAACGGAGAGATTGTCTCTGCCGACTCCATGCAGATTTACCGCGGTATGGATATCGGCACAGCCAAGCCGACGATCGGTGAGCGCCGGGGCATTCCGCACCATATGCTGGACGTAGCCGAGCCGGGGGACGACTGGTCGGTTTCACGTTATGAACAGCAGGCGTCAAACTGCGTGGACGATATCCTGCGCCGCGGCAGATTGCCTATTTTATGCGGCGGAACGGGGCTTTATATCAACGCCGTCATCTCAGGCGCCGGATTTCAAGCAAGCGGAGCTGACAGCGGCGTCCGCGCCGCGTTGGAAAAGCAATGGGATGCGCAGGGTGCCGACGCCATGTGCGCCCGCCTGCGCGCTGTAGACCCTGAAAGCGCTGCGCGTCTGCACCCCAACGACCGTCGCCGCATCATTCGTGCGCTGGAAGTCTACGAGCTGACAGGCGAGACAATTTCAGAACACAACCGCCGTACACGTGAACGTCCTCCGCGCTATGACGCTGTCATGCTCGGACTGAAAACCGACCCGCGCGACGTACTTTACCAGCGCATTGACCGACGCGTCGGAAAAATGGTCGAGCAGGGACTCATAGAAGAAGTACGAAGCCTGTGGCAGCGCGGGGTTTTAAAAGGAACAGCGGCGCAGGCCATTGGATACAAAGAGCTGATTGACTATTTTGAAAGCCGAAAAACATTGGATGAGGCATTGCGCGCCATACAGCAGAAATCGCGTAATTATGCCAAACGCCAGCTGACATGGTTTCAGGCAGATGACAGAATCCATTGGATCGTGTATAATACGGTCGAGGCAGCGGACCAGGTGACAGAAAAAGCGACAATTTTCTTGCAGCAGGCCGGGTTAAAATAATAATACAATTCTTTGAAAAAGGGGATAGTATTATGGAAAGCAAACTGGCGCTGCAAGAGGTTTTTTTGAATGAGGCGCGCAAACAAAAGACTCCTGTCACAGTCTTTATGACCAACGGCTTTCAGCAACGGGGAACAGTGGCCGCTTTTGACGGATACACAATCCTGATGCATAATGAAGGTCGACAATATTTTGTCTATAAACACGCGATTTCTACCATTGTTCCGCAAAAAAACATACAAATCCCGCAGGAATAAAGGAGCACAGCGCCGGGGGCGCGTAAAAGATGAACAAAAAATCATGGGGCAGCAAACTTGTGGCCTTTGTGTTGGCGTTGGGATGCGTCGTTTACATAGGGATTCGTGCTCTGAATGGGCTCCAGGACCAAATTCAGACCATTGAGGCAGCTCTTGTCTCTGTAGAGGACAAGTTTTCGGGCAGCGGTATTTTTATCCGTGACGAGCAGCCAATCTATGGAGATGCATCCAAAACAGTAGAATATATAGCTGCCAACGGTGAAAAGGTTTCAAATGGCCAGAGCGTCGCCATGTTTTTCAGCGACAGCGCGTCTTTGACTGCCTATCATGAAATGCTGGCTGTTGAAGACGAGATTGAAAGCCTTCAGTATGCTTACACCCACCTGTCTGGCGGTGCTGATGGGGCCAAGCTCGACTCGCTCATTACGATTAGCATGCTCAATATCACCGAACTGCTGGAGCAGGGAAATGTGCAGACGTCGTCCGGCGATTACGCTGACCTTTTACAACTGGTCCTGCGCCGCGACGGCGAACGCATCACCAACAGTGAATACAACACACAGTTGTCGGCGCTTGAAAGCGAACGGCTGTCTTGGCAGCAGCAGGCTGGCAACGGAGCAACTGTCGCATCTTCTCCAGCGGCTGGGTATTTTGTTCGATACTATGACAGCTGGAGCGATACCTTGCGTCCCGCCGGTCTGGAAGCCTTGAGCATCGATGATATCGAAAGTGTTCTGGCCACCGAAGAGACCAGCTCTCGCGAGGATGTGATTGGCGGGCTGATTCAGGGCTTCGATTGGTATTTTGCTGTTGTTGTCAGTGAAGAGCAGGGGGCCCTTTTGCGTGAACGAAGCACAGTCAAGATTCGTTTTCCCACTATTAGCAGCGAGGCCCTGCAGGTTGATATTTATGATGTCCGCACATCAGATGATGGACAAGCTCTGGTCATTTTCCAAAGCGGTGAAATGAGTGAAAGCTATCTGACCACACGGCAGGCGGATATCGAGATTATCTACAATTCCTATGAAGGCATTATGGTCCCCAAAGAAGCCCTGCGGCAGGTCGATGGAGAATGGGGCGTCTATTGTCTGGTCGGCGGCATTACCCGGTTTAAGCCCGTTGAGTGGGTGTACCAGACCGACAGCTACTATCTTGTTGAGCCGGCAGCCTCTTCATCAAACGGCCTTGTGATGTATGACCAGATCATTACCAGCGGAAAAGACTTAGAAAAAGATAAGGTTGTGAGATAGGATGGCATTTTCACAGGAAGTCATGCGTGAAAACGTACAGAATATTCGCGAGAAGATGGCGCGTGCCGCGCGTGAAGCCGGCCGGAAGCCGGAAGAAATCCTGCTGTGCGCGGCCAGCAAGGTGCAGAGTACTGAAACTGTCGCTCTGGCGCAAGGATTGGAAATCGATCTTTTTGGCGAAAATCGAGTACAGGAGCTGTGTCAGAAGTTTGACGCCGGTGCCTATGGCTCTAAACCAGTACACATGATTGGGCACCTGCAGACTAACAAGGTTCGCCAGACCGTTGGTCGTGCTGCGATGATTCAGTCTGTCGATTCTCTGCATCTCTTGCAGGCTATTGATGCAGAAGCGCGACGGCAGGGCCTCCGACAGGATATTTTAATTGAAATCAACATCGGCGGGGAAGAGAGCAAAAGTGGTATTGCTCCGCAGCAAATCTGGTCAATGCTGGAAAATGCGGCGCAATGCTCGGGCGTTGCTGTCCGCGGCCTGATGGCCATTCCCCCAGTTGCGGAAAAAAAAGGACAAAACCGGCATTATTTTGCACTTTTACGGCAACTATTTGTTGACATATCGACAAAAACATACGATAATATTAGCATGGATTTTTTGTCCATGGGTATGAGCGCCGATTATGAAGACGCCATTCTGGAAGGTGCCAATATTGTCCGCATCGGCACGGCCATTTTCGGTCGCCGGTACTAATACAGGAGGAACACGAGCATGAGTTTTATCGAAGATTTGAAGCGCTGGGCGCGCGGTGAAGACGAAGAAGATGATTTTGAGGAGTTTGAGCCTGTCTCGCAGCCCCGCAGACGAGAGCCCGAGGATGAGGGCATTGCATCCAATGTCACCAGTTTTCGACGCACCAGTGATAAAGTCGTCAATATCAATGCAACCACGCAGCTTGCTGTTGTACTGGTAAAACCTGAAAAGTTTGAAAACGCGGCCGAGATAGCCGACCATCTGCGTGAAAAGCGCACGGTTGTGCTCAATCTTGAACAGACTAACAAAGATGTCGCCCGCCGTCTGGTGGACTTTTTGAGCGGCGTCACCTATGCGCAGGATGGCAAGATTAAAAAAGTGGCCAACAGCACTTTTATTATCACTCCGTACAATGTAGATATCCTGGGCGATCTCATCGACGAGCTCGAAAACAACGGTCTCTACATATAAGAAGCTCATATTGAAAGAGAGGCTGTGACAGGCTTGACCCAACTTATCCGGCAATTTGCCATCACTGTTTTGACTGTGCTGCAATGGATGCTCTTTTTTCGTGCCCTGCTCTCATGGATTCCGCAAATGCAGGGTGGGAAACTTGCGCAAGTCCTGTATCAGCTGACCGAACCGCTGGTCGCGCCCTTTCGCAGCCTGCTCAGCCGCATCCCGGCGATGCGGACTTTTCCCGTCGATATTTCGTTTTTAGTGGCGTATTTCGTACTGCTGCTCGTACAACGGTTTTTGTATTTTTACTAGCGCCAGGCCGGCTTGTCCGGCCTTTCCGCTTATCAATCAGATAGACAAGGGGGAGAACGTGTGCTTACTCCACAGGAAATTCAAGACAAAAAGTTTGAAAAAGCCCGCTTTGGCGGCTATGATATGACACAGATCGACGATTTTCTGGATCTGGTATTGGCTGATTATACGGCGCTGTACAAGGAAAACGCAACTTTAAAGGGCAAAATGCGTGTTCTGGTCGATAAAATTGAGGAATACCGTGCTGTAGATGAGCAGATGCGAAAGGCGTTGTATACAGCACAGGTTTCAGCACGCGAAATCGTCGCCAAAGCACAGAGCGAAGCAGACGCTATTTTGAAAAATGCCAATGCCACGGCGCAGTCGCAAATCGGTGATCTGCGTGGTCAGGTCGAGCTGGAAGAAAAGCGCTTGGCCGCAGCCAAAGAAGCCTGCAGCGATTATGCCCGCCGAATCAGCGCCATGCTCAGCAAAAACATTGAGGTCATTGAACAGCTGATTGAGGCTCCGGCTGAAAAGCTGACCCCGCAGCCCCCTGTACAGGAGCGTCCTGCAGTCGACACAGCAGCATATGCTGACAGCATCCATCGTGCGGCTGAGCAAAAGGTTGCCGCTGCACAGGAGCCTGCTACCGCACGGTATGTCCAGCCGCAACCAGCTGAACCGTCCATGACTCCGCCGGACGGCTCACCGACGCCGCGTGAGCCTGAACATGTGGTACGGCATGACGACATGGAGACACAGTATTATTCGTTTGATATTGGCGACGAAAGCGCCGACGAGCCGCACAAGAGGCGCGGTAAAAAAAGCAGGGAAGAGGAGAGTGATACGGCCAAGATCTTTGGCGACAGTATTTTTACTCCCAAACCTCGTATGGATTTCAATTTGAATAATCTGGAGTTTGGCCCCAACTACCATCAAGATACGGACAAGGAGTAAAAATATTTATGCCGCAGGATTATAACGAAACAATCAATCTTCCTAAAACTGACTTTCCCATGCGTGCCGGGCTACCGCAGCGCGAGCCCGGAATGCTCAAGGACTGGGAAAGTGAGCAAGTTTACCAAAAGCTCATGGAAAAAAACGCCGGTAAGCCCCGGTATGTGCTGCATGACGGTCCGCCGTTTTCCAACGGCAATATTCATATGGGCACTGCGATGAACAAGGTCCTCAAGGATTTTGTCAACCGCTATAAATCCATGTCCGGCCACTATGCCCCCTATGTCCCTGGCTGGGACAATCATGGTATGCCCATTGAAAGCGCCATCATCAAAAAGAACAAGCTCGACCGCAAAAAAATGAGCATCTCTGAATTCCGCAGCGCATGCCGCGATTTTGCCATGGACTTTGTGAATATCCAGCGCGAGCAATTCAAGCGCCTGGGTGTTTTGGGCGACTGGGAGCATCCATACCTGACCATGGACCCCAAGTTTGAAGCAGAAGAGGTCCGCGTCTTTGGCGCCATGTACAAAAAAGGCTATATTTATAAAGGTCTCAAACCGGTTTACTGGTGCGCGCATGATGAGACGGCGCTCGCTGAAGCTGAGATCGAGTATCAGGAGGACCCTTGCGAGTCCATTTATGTCAAGTTCCGCGTCAAGGACGATAAAGGCAAACTATCCCCTCTGTGTGACTTAAACAACACTTACTTTGTTATCTGGACCACGACGACATGGACCCTGCCGGGTAACCTGGCCATTGCCCTGCATCCGCGTGAAAGCTATGTGGTGGCCAAGGCCGACAACGGCGAATGCTACATCGTGGCAGAGGCCTTGCTTGAAAAGGTCATGCAGATGGGCGAGGTCAAGAATTATGAAATCATCTCCCGCTTTGACGGTAAAGATCTGGAATATCTGACCGCTCAGCATCCTTTCCTTGACCGTGACAGTCTGGTCGTTATGGCCGAGTACGTCACCATGGACAGCGGTACCGGCTGCGTGCATACGGCTCCCGGCTTTGGCGTTGAGGACTATATGACCGGCCGCGCTTATAATCTGCCCATTCTCGTCCCCGTCGATGACCGGGGCCGACAGACAGAGGACGCCGGCAAGTACGCCGGCATGACGACCGATGAGTCCAATGTCGCTATTCTGGCTGATTTGCAGGAATCCGGCGCCCTGTTTGCCAAAGAGAGCATTACGCACACCTACCCACACTGCTGGCGTTGCAAGCACCCCATTGTTTTCCGCGCCACGCCGCAGTGGTTCTGCTCAGTCGACGCTTTCAAGGACGATGCCGTCAAGGCCTGCCGTGAAGTGACCTGGCTGCCAGCCTGGGGCGAAGAACGCATTATCAATATGATTCGCGAGCGTGCCGACTGGTGCATTTCGCGTCAGCGCCACTGGGGTCTGCCCATTCCGGTCTTTTACTGCGAGGAATGCGGCAAGCCCATCTGCACGGATGAGACCATCGAGTGTGTCAGCCAGCTGTTTGCCGCTGAAGGTTCAAACGCCTGGTATGAAAAAGAGGCTGCTGATATCCTTCCCAAGGGCTTTGTCTGCCCGCACTGCGGCGGCACACATTTTACCAAAGAGCAGGATACGCTGGACGGCTGGTTTGACTCCGGCTCCACACACATTGCATCGCTTGAAAAAGACCACCCCGAAGAGTGGCCGGCTGACCTTTATCTCGAGGGCGCTGACCAGTATCGCGGCTGGTTCCAGTCTTCGCTTTTGACAGCTGTCGGCGCCAAGGGCAAAGGCGCTCCCTACAAAACCGTTCTGACACATGGCTGGGTCGTTGACGGCGAGGGAAAGGCCATGCACAAATCTCTGGGCAACACCATCGCGCCTGAGACCATTATTCAGCAGTTTGGCGCCGACCTTCTGCGCCTGTGGGTTGCATCCAGTGATTATCGTGTCGATGTCCGTGTTTCAGACGCAATCTTCAAGCAACTGTCGCAGGCCTATCTCAAGATTCGCAATACCTGCCGGTATATGCTTGGTAACCTTTCAGGCTTTGATCCCAACCACCTGGTCGCACCTGAGGACATGCAGCCCCTGGACCGCTGGGCTATTACTCGTCTGAACCAGCTGATTGAAAAGGTCATGCAGGGGTATGAGGATTTTGAGTACCACATCGTGTACCATGCTGTCTATAATTTCTGCGTTGTTGACATGTCCAATTTCTATCTGGATGTCATCAAAGATCGACTGTATTGCGAAGAAACCAATGGTTTGCTGCGCCGCAGTGCACAGACAGCGATGTACCTGATTCTGGATGCCATGGTGCGTATGCTGGCGCCGATTCTGGCCTTTACCTCTGATGAAGTGTGGCACGCCATGCCGCATACCTCGAAAGATGACGTTGAAAATGTGGTCTTTAACCAAATGCCTACAGCATATGAAAGCTATGCCCTCAGCGTTGAGGAGATGGTCCGCTGGGAGCGTCTGGTCACGCTGCGCAGTGGTGTCAATGCTGCGCTTGAGACCGCGCGCGCCAATAAACTGATTGGTAAGCCGCTTGAAGCGTCGGTGACGCTGCTGTGCAGCGAGGCAGCCTGTGCCGAGTTTAA
Source organism: Candidatus Ventrousia excrementavium (assembly GCA_018714845.1). GTDB lineage: Bacteria > Bacillota > Clostridia > Oscillospirales > Butyricicoccaceae > Ventrousia > Ventrousia excrementavium. The sequence goes on along the minus strand of DVMR01000061.1, from coordinate 15,582 downwards.
GCCTCTTGAAAAACTGCTGGCCGAGCTGTGCATTGTTTCGCATCTGCATGTCGTGGCTGGTGAGGGTGAGGGCGCTCCCTGCGAAGGCATCGAGGGTGTGTCTGTCAAGGTCGAACGCGCCCACGGCGAAAAATGCGAGCGCTGCTGGACCTATTCCGACACAGTCGGTCAGGATGCCGAGCATCCTGCGCTGTGCAAGCGCTGTGCGGACGTTGTGCGCGCTATGAACACAAGATAAAATCGCCATATCAAAAGTCCGGCTCTTGATGAGCCGGACTTTTTGATGCTCAAAAACAACAAGCCGCCGGCAGAAGCCGGCGGCTTTTGATTTAAACTTTCCCTACAGGGGCAACGTAAACCACAAAATTATTATCGCCATTGAGCTCAAAGAGCTGATCGGACTTTTGCTGGTCATAAGCTGCAATGGCACAGCAGCCGCAGCCAATCTCTTCACAAGCCAGATAGAGATTTTGGCAGACATGCCCTGCGTCAAGCAGAACAAGCTTATGGGCATGTGTGGTGTAGCGCCATTCGCAGCGATACATGTCAGCTGCCCAGAAAAACGTGACCGCACTTTTACCCGCAAACAGCTGATTGTGACAGGCTCCGACAACTTCCTCGGCCAGAGCAGGGGTGGCCGGCCGGATCATCCACAGCTGGTGCTCGAGCGGCTGGTAGCGATACAGGCCGGGCTCAAGCCCCTCGACCATGAGCACCGCCAGATATGTGTCAATCGGGTGACGCGCACCAGCTGACGGCACTGTGCGCAGCGCTGCGACCGTCGATTGCGGACGCATACATTTGTACCCCTGCGTGCAGTACAACAAAAAGGAAAGCTCGTCCAGCGTCATAGGCTGTGCCCGATACGCACGATTGCTTTTACGGTCGCGGACATCGGCGAGAAAGCCCTTGTTCAAAGTCCTGCATAAATCGGGTGAGGGCAGGGGAATCAATTTGGCCCCCGCAGGACAGGACGGAAAAATCGGCGGTGCGGGCAGCTCTTTGTCCTGGTCGCTTTGCGGGGCGTTATCCCAGTCAGACGACCGGACAAACTCCCGCAGTTCATTTGCAGAAAAATCCACGCCAGTTACTCCTTTCAGTCTAGTAAAAAAGAGGTCAACTCCTGCGGCGTCTGAGCCAGAAAAACATGCGGACAGCTTTCCAGCTCTTCACGCGAGCCATAACCGTACAACACGCCGGCGCCGTCCAGCCCATGCGCCTGCGCACCCAAAAGGTCATACCGACGGTCACCCACCATCAGTATCTGCTCACGGGGAATGCCAGGCGCATGTTCCAACGCGTAGGCAATAACCTTGTCCTTTTCGCTTCGGCTGTGATCCATTGACGCGGCGGCGACAAAGTCAAAAAACAGTTCAATGCCAAAATGCCGCAGAATGTCCATGGTCGGCCCCTCGGGCTTGGATGTTGCCAGAGCAATGAAAAAGTCCGCCTCGCGCAGTGCTTTGAGCATGGGGAGCACGCCGTCATAAAGGCGGTTTTGCCGGTAGCCCAATACTGCATAATCTGCACGGTAAGCAGCAATAGCCGCTTCAGCCTGTTCATGGCTCAGCCCGTACATTTGCGTATAGGATTGATACAGCGGGGGGCCGATGACGGCACGCAGGCGCTCATCATCAGGCTCGTCCATCCCGACACTCTGCAGGCCCAGACGGAAGCAGCGGAAGATCCCTTCTTTGGGGTCCGACAGGGTTCCGTCCAAATCAAATAAAACACAGCGATACTGACGCACGGCTTACACCTGCGGGCTGATAGAGTAGTTGGGCGCTTCTTTGGTGATGTAAATATCGTGCGGATGACTTTCCTTCAGGCCGGCGCCGGTAATGGTGACAAACTGTCCGCGCTCCTGCAGGCTGGGAATATCCGGCGTGCCGCAGTAGCCCATGCCGGAACGCAGGCCGCCCATCAGCTGAAAGATTGTATCTGTGACAGCTCCCTTATAGGGAACGCGGCCTTCAACGCCCTCGGGTACGAACTTTGTACTGCCCGACTGGAAGTAACGGTCGCCTGAACCCTTGTTCATTGCAGCAAGCGAGCCCATACCGCGGTAAACCTTGAACTGACGGCCCTGATAAATCTCTGTTTCGCCCGGACTTTCTTCACAGCCGGCCAGTAGCGAGCCAAGCATAACGACGTCAGCGCCTGCGGCAATCGCCTTGACAATGTCACCCGAGTATTTGATGCCGCCGTCAGCAATAACGGGGATGTTGTGCTTTTGCGCTTCACAGGCCGCGTCGTAAACAGCGGTAATCTGCGGAACGCCGATACCCGAAACCACGCGGGTCGTACAGATGGAGCCGGGGCCAATGCCCACCTTGATGGTGTCTGCACCGGCGTCGATCAGCGCTTTTGCTCCCTCGGCTGTGGCGACATTGCCGGCGATGACCGGGGTAGCGGGGTAGCGTGCCTTGACCTTTTTCAGACACTCCATAATGTTTTTGGAGTGGCCGTGCGCCGAGTCGAGCACCAATGCGTCAACGCCAGCCTCGATCAGTGCAGACGCACGATCCAGCACATCGCCCGTGACGCCGATCGCCGCTGCGCACAGCAGACGCCCCTGGGAATCGCGGGCCGTATTCGGGTATTTGACGGCCTTTTCGATATCCTTGATGGTGATAAGGCCTTTCAGAGCAAAATGTTCGTCAACAAGAGGCAGCTTTTCAATTTTGTGCTGCGCCAGGATTTTCTTTGCCTCGGCCAAAGTCGTGCCGACTGGTGCGGTAATCAGGTTCCTGCTTGTCATAACCTCGCCGCATAGACGGCTGAAGTCCTCTTCAAACTTCAGATCACGATTGGTCAAAATACCGACCAGCTTGCCGCCTTCACAAATGGGAACGCCCGAAATCTTGTACTTGGCCATCAGCTCGTTGGCGTCGCGCAGCGTATGCTGTGGTGACAGGAAGAACGGGCTATTGATGACGCCATTTTCCGAACGCTTGACGCGATCCACGCTTTCGGCCTGTACTTCGATAGGCATGCTTTTGTGGATAACACCGATACCGCCTTCACGCGCGATGGCAATGGCCATGCGCGTCTCAGTCACTGTATCCATCGCCGCACTGATCAAGGGAATATTGAGCCGAATATCGCGGGTCAGCCGGGTCCCCAGCTGCACCTTGTCCGGTGTGACATCGCTCTGCGCGGGAATGAGCAGTACATCATCAAAGGTGATTCCTTTTTTGGGGAACTTCTCTTCATAATTTGCGTTAACCATCCAATCCCTCCGTCTGTTTATGCAAAAATGGCCACTGATATTTACCGACTATTATATCATTAAACCGGGATAAAACGCAATCATTTCTGCGCCTGTCCACTGCTTTTTTGACTTCTCACATAATAAAAGATATATTGCTGAGCAATTCCGGCAGTTTCGCCAAAAAGGTGGGTGGGGAAGCCGGATGTCCAAAGTCCCGACGCTTTTTTCATCCAGGTGTCGACCGGAAAAGCGTCCAACTTTTGCAATCCGAACAACAGAACGCAGTCCGCTACCTTGCGGCCTACTCCATCCAGCTCCATCAGCTGCTTACGCGCCTGCTCTGTGGTCAGACTGCGCAAAGCATCCAGGTCAAAGCCGCCTGCCACGCGGCGCGCCGCCGACAGCACATAGCGGGCGCGATAGCCTGCGCGGACCGGCGCAAGGTCTGCTTCGGTGCATTCTGCCAGTGTCTGTGGTTCAGGAAAGGCGTACAGCTGCTGTTCATCCGTGTTGCTCACAGGCGTCCCGAACAAGCGGCACAAGGTTTCCGTCATGGCTCGAATCCGTGGAATATTACAGCATTGCGACAAAATAAATGTGCACAGTGCTTCCCATGGTTCCTGCGCCAACACGCGCAGACCGCGGCCAAAGTCGACAGCCTGCTTCAACAGTGGATCACCGCACAGTATCCGGTCAATGACATTGTAATCGCGGTCAAGGTCGAGATATGTACGCCAGTACTGTTCAAAATCATTGCGAGTCGTCTGCAGAAACAGCGCGTCATTTTCATACCACAGGTGAAGAAAACGCCCGAACGCTACACCAGCATACCCGCCTTTGGGGTGCGGAGTAAAGCGGAAGCACTGCCCGCATTCAAAAGTATGCTCAGGTGAAAACGCCCCGATTTCCCGTATTTCCATAGATTGCGGATGCTCGACAACGACCATGAAACCACCGCCTTTCCGTCACCATCATACCGCTTTTCCTGGCTCTTCGCAAGAGGGCGGCTCCATTGACTGACCGTTCCGAGTATGGTATAATAGCCGCAGCTTTGCATGCGGATGTGATGGAATTGGTAGACATGCGAGATTTAGGTTCTCGTGCCGTAAGGCGTGTGGGTTCGAGCCCCTTCATCCGCACCACTGAAAAGCGCGGTCTTCCGCTCAACGGAAGCCGCGCTTTTGCTTGACATTTTGTAAAATGGAGGTTAACCATGACCCTGTATAAACAGTTCAGTGCGCTGGATCTGGACACATCTGTCCTGGGCTTTGAAAAGAGAAGCGCTGTCAGTGATTATGACTGCACGCCCGCCGGCGCACATGTCATTGGCTGGGCCGGCGTAGACGGCATTCACTATTGCTTTGTGCCTGGCTGCGGCGATATGGTGTTTGCCGTCAGTCCCATGAATCCGGAAGGCGAGACGGTGCATCCCCTGGCGCGTAACTTTGCCGACTTTATCCGTCTGATTCTCGCCTGCGGCAATGCCGATGCGTTGGAACAGGCCTATGGCTGGTCACGCGAACAGTTTGAGGCCTATCTGAAAGAATATCCGCCTACAGCCGAACAGCAAGCTGTTTTGAATACAATCAGGGACCAGCTGGGCCTTTGTCCCATGGATGACCCTTTTTCCTATCTGCAGCAGGTGCAGGCTGACTTTAGCAGCAGCGGGTCCGGGCCGTCTGCCTTCGATCAGGCCTCGCCGGAACAATCTGAATGGCAGGTCTTTTTTTCAGGTTCCAATCATTCGCGGCACAAAGAGCGGGCCGGACGCGAAATCGCCGTCCGGCAATGGTTCGATTGGGCAGGACAACGCTGCTGTATTCCGTCTGTCTACCTGTGCGGCAAAGGGCTGGTCATCGACATTTTCGCACAGGTCGCGCCCGAAAAAATCAAGTCCTTTATGGAAAAATGGCGCCTCACGGCCGACAGTGATTACGACGACTTTTCTCGTGCACAGCAAATACAGATGGAAGCGGAGCATCCGCTTGGTTTTGACATCACCGCACAGGTCCAGTGGGGACGGCAGGCTCTGCACTGGGAACATGCCAGCGGCAACGCATGGGTTCCGTTTTTTGACGAGCAATGCTCTGAAAGTGCCCGGCAGGCGTTGGAGCATTATGGGCTTGACCCCGCCTCTGCGTGGGTATTCCACCGCGTATCTCTGCCGTGGGCAACACGCCGGCGGCCTGCTCTGCAGCCTTTTCGTATAACGCTGTCGCAAGAGCCGACGGCCATTCCAGGGCCGCAGCTGGGTGTGCTGTCCGCAGGGCAGCGCATTGTGCTCACCCATCCCATAAGAGGAAGCCAGCACACGCTGACCGTTCAAAGCGTTTGTCCGGAATCACTTTCCGCGTCTCTGCATAACCAGAATGTACAGGATTACCCCACGCACTTCACGCTGCTGCAGTATACACTGGAACCCGATCTGCCGGACAGTTGCTTTTCTATTTCTGACAGCGAGCCCGGAGACCCGCCGCGTGCCCGGCCGGATACAGGTGCGCTCAGCGGTGCAGCGGCCATCGGTATCATTGGCGGGGCAGACGGTCCAACCGCTGTTTTTGTGGGGAGCAGTGCCGAGGCTCCTGCGCACGCCGCCTGCTCTGCTCTGCGCTTTGAACCAGCCAATCAGGTCGTCTGGCAGACTGTATTTCGTGAAAAGCTGCGCCCGGACATCACTGTCGACATTCTGCCAAATGGAAAGGAGAGCTGAAGCATGGAGTGGGTATTTGCATGTATTGTGCTGGCTGTACTGTTTCTGATTGGAGTACTGGTCATGCTCAAAAAAGTCAGCGGTCTTGAGCAAAAGATTCGCGAATCGGCCATCCCTCAGGCACAAATTGATGAAATCCGCCAAGACACCATCGCACTGAAAGCGCGTCAGGATATGATGATCCAGTCAACAGAGAATGCCCTTGACAAGCTGGGACAGTCGGTTGAAAGCTCGATGAAGCATTTGACCCAGCAAATGCTCAGCAGCAACATGCAGAGCGAGCAAAAGCTGGACAACCTGCGCCGCACCCTGTCAGAAAGCATGACGCGAATGCAGGAAGGCAACCGGGCTCAGCTGGACGACATCCGCAAAACAGTAGACGAAAAGCTGCAGAGCACTTTAGAAAAAAAGCTTAATGATTCTTTTCAGATGGTCAGCGAGCGTCTGGAGCAGGTCTACAAGGGGCTGGGCGAAATGCAGTCGCTGGCAGCCGGTGTCGGAGATTTAAAAAAGGTCCTGTCCAACGTCAAGTCGCGCGGCGTGCTGGGTGAGATTCAGCTCGGGGCCATCTTGGAACAGATTCTTTCGCCCGAACAATACGCCAAAAATGTCGCTACAAAAAAGGGAAGTCAAAACGTAGTCGAATACGCTGTCAAGCTGCCCGGCGAGGACGGTGTGCCCGTGTGGCTGCCCATCGACGCAAAGTTCCCGGCCGACGCCTATGAGCAGCTGCTCGACGCCTATGATTCCGCTGATCCGGTACAGGTCGAGGCTGCACTCAAGCTGCTGCGCGAACGCATCCGCGGCTTTGCCCGTGACATTCACAGCAAGTACATTTCGCCGCCGTCGACCACTGATTTTGCCATCATGTTTCTTCCTGTCGAAGGCCTCTACGCCGAAGTGGTACGCGCCGGGATGATTGAACAGCTTCAGCGCGATTATAAAGTCAATATAGCCGGGCCTACGACCATGGGCGCGCTGCTCAACAGCCTGCAAATGGGATTCCGCACCCTGGCCATTCAAAAGCGCTCAAGTGAGGTCTGGAAGGTGCTGAGCTCTGTCAAAACCGAGTTTGACACCTTTGGCGCAGTGCTGGAAGCAACGCAGAAGCGCCTGGAACAGGCGGGCAGCGAGCTTGACAAGCTGGTTGGCGTGCGTACGCGCCAGATTCAAAATAAGCTGCGTAGCGTGCAAACCCTGCCCGAAGAACAGCAATCCATGTTAGAGGAGTAAAGCCTATGTTTGAGCTGAAGACCCGGGAAGGCCGGGCGCGCCGCGGTGTTTTTCAAACGCCGCACGGAGAAGTACAGACGCCGGTGTTTATGAACGTCGGTACGCAGGCAGCCATCAAGGGCGCCCTGTCCGCTGACGATTTAAAGCAGATTGGCTGTCAGGTCGAGCTGTCCAATACCTATCATCTGCATGTGCGGCCGGGTGAACAGGTGATTCACGGCTTAGGAGGTCTGCACCGTTTTATGGGGTGGGACGGACCAATCTTAACAGACAGCGGCGGCTTTCAGGTGTTTTCGCTGGCCAAGCTGCGCAAAATCAGCGAAGAGGGCGTACAGTTCAATGCCCATACTGACGGACATCGCATTTTTATGGGACCGGAAGAGAGTATGCGCATCCAGTGGTCGCTGGGCTCAGATATTGCCATGGCCTTTGACGAGTGCATCGAAAACCCTGCGCCCCATGACTATGTTCAGCGATCCTGCGAGCGCACTACACGCTGGCTGGGGCGCTGCAAGACAGAACTGGAGCGGTTAAAATGCAGGGAAGATACCGTCAATCCCGGACAGATGCTTTGGGGTATCAATCAGGGTGGTACACATGCCGATTTGCGTGTCGAGCACATGAAGCAGATTTCCGCCCTCGACCTGCCCGGCTATGCCATCGGCGGGCTGGCTGTCGGCGAGCCGACTGAGGTCATGTATGATATCATCGAGCAGGTTGAACCGTACATGCCTGTCGACCGTCCCCGCTACCTGATGGGCGTAGGCACGCCGTCCAATATCATCGAAGGAGTATGGCGCGGCGTGGACTTTTTTGACTGTGTCATGCCTGCGCGCAACGCGCGTCACGGACATTTGTTCACCAGTCAGGGCATTATCAACCTGAACAACGCCAAATACATCTCAGACCCCGGCCCCATTGATCCTGCATGTCAATGCCCTGTCTGTCAAAAGTACTCGCGCGCTTATGTGCGCCATCTGCTGCGGTCAGGTGAAATGCTGGGAATGCGGTTTGCCGTCATGCACAATCTGTACTTTTACAATCAGTTGATGGCCGATATCCGGCAGGCACTTGACGAGAATCGGTTTGAAGCCTTCCGCCTGGAAAAAACTGCAGTATTAGCACAGCGTATCTAAAAATGTTGAATGCCGGAGAAAATTGCGATATAATATCAATATATGCAAATCGCATATCCAGTATGTTCCTGTATTGATTGGACCCGGGCTGTGAGGTAAAGCATGAAAAAACGATTGTCCCTGCTGTTGGCCATATTTCTGATATTCAGTATGGTGGCGGTACCGTCAGCTGCCGCTTCTTATGAAACATTAAAGATTGGGCTTTACTATGGCACCAATGCCCTGTCTGCGGCCAATCTTCAAAATGTCTCTGAACAGGCGACTGGCTATCAACTGGGATATTATGACACAAGCCGCAATTTCATTCCGCTTTACTCGACAAATGAAATGTATATTACAGTAGTCAAGGACAAAAACATGTATATCGGTGATGGGAAGGTCTACTATGACTCGCTTCCGTCCTCTTACAATACAGTCATTGGCGCTTATCACCTGCAGCTGGACACTGTAGCTTCTTCGCTCGACGAAGCTCTTGCACTGATTTCCACGCTGTCCAACGCCGGGTTGTCTGCCTTTGTCGCTTATACAGCCGAAGGGTACCGGGTCCGGGTAGGAAATTACACTTCATCAGTCGAAGCCGCATCCATTGCACCGCAGGTTTCAGCTGCAGTGGGGCTGACCGCCTCGGCAGTGGGCGAAAGCCGCAGCTGTTACACAGTCACAGTCACTGAGACAAACACTATTCTGTTCGAGTTTGATATGGGCGGACAGGCTTTGAGTATTGAACCAAATTCAGATGAAACATGGTTTAAAAACCAGACCTATTACGGTGGCTTTGAGTACCGTAGAGCCAGCGGGGATGATATTACAGTCGTCAATGTAGTCAGCATGGATGACTACATCAAGGGTGTGATTCCCTATGAAATGAGCCCCAGCTGGCCAATCGAAGCGCTTAAGGCACAGGCGCTGTGCGCCAAGTCCTATGCTGTCACCTGTATCGGCAAACACAATTCACAGGGCTTTGACCTTTGCAACACAACGGACTGTCAGGTATACTACGGCACCAAGACGGCAACAGATAATTCCGACAGCGCTGTTGAGGCTGTTTCGGGGCTGTATGTTCTGTACAACGGTGAGGTCGCTGAGACTTATTATCACGCGTCAAGCGGCGGCTGGACAGAGGATGCAAAAAATATTTGGGGCACGGATATCCCTTATCTGAAGGCAGTTGAAGACACCTATCTCACAGAGCTCCGACCTTATAGCTTTTCTATCACTTTAAGCGAAGTAACCAGTATTTTGCAGGGAAAAGGTTACGATGTCACCGATATCATTGACTTCTATGTCAGCGAATACACATCTGCCGGGAATGTCCGTGAAATTACCTTTGTCCAGTCCAATGGCGAAACGCTGGTCTTTTCCGGTGAGCGCGCGCGAACATGCCTGAACACGTCGAGCAGCACGAAGCGCATTAACAGTCATCGCTACACTGTCAGCACTGATGCACAACTGTATGTCAACGGAACTGTGCCGGACAAAGCGATTGGACAGTATTATGCCATCGGCGGCGATGGGAGCACATCTGTGCTCTCCGGCTCACAGCTGTACGCTGTCAATGGGAACAAAACGACCAGCCAAATTGATATGTCCGGTTCTGGTTCGGGTCAATACGTCATCAGCGGCACCGGTTCCGGACACAATATCGGCATGAGTCAATGTGGTGCGCGCGATATGGCAAATCAGGGATTTACTTATGACCAAATCATTCAATTTTACTTTACAGGAGTGCAGGTTGGCCCTGCAAATTGATTATGGCAAGTGGAATGCTTAAAAGCGACTATTTTTATGAATTACCCGAAGAACTCATCGCGCAGACGCCCATTGAGCCCCGCGACCATTCTCGTTTGATGGTCATTGACCGCCGCACCGGGGCAGTGCAGCACCGGCATTTTTATGATTTATGTGAATTTCTGCGTCCCGGCGACTGTCTTGTCGTCAATGACACCAAAGTCCTGCCAGCCCGGCTGTACGGCGAAAAAGAGGGCACAGGCGGTGCTGTCGAAGTACTGCTGCTCAAAAATCCGCGCGGAAGTCTGTGGGAATGTATCGTTTTTCCCGGAAAAAAGATGAGAACCGGGGCTCGTGTTTGTTTCGGCGGCGGTGAACTGCGCGGCGAAGTGGTTGAGGTCTTGGACAATGGCAACCGCATGATTCAGTTTGAACACGAAGGTATATTTGCCGAAGTGCTGGACCGTCTGGGAACCATGCCGCTGCCGCACTACATTAAAGAACGACTGCAGGATAAAGACCGCTATCAAACGGTCTACTGCCGCGAAGCAGGGTCCGCTGCCGCACCGACTGCGGGATTGCATTTTACCCCCGAGCTGATGGACCGAATTCGCGCCATGGGCGTTGATATTGTAACCATCACACTGCATGTTGGTCTCGGTACTTTCAGACCTGTAAAGGAAGAGAACATTACAGAACATGTCATGCACTCCGAAAGCTATCACGTCACTGAGGACGCCGCCCGGCGCATCAATCGGATTCGTCAGCAGGGCGGGCGTGTCATTGCTGTCGGCACTACTTCCTGCCGTACACTGGAGTCGATAACCGATGAACAGGGGATGACACGCGCCGGAAGCGGCGATACCGATATTTTTATTTACCCCGGCTATACATTCCACGGAATCGACGGCCTGATTACCAATTTTCATTTACCTGAAAGTACACTCTTGATGCTGGTTTCTGCATTTGCATCCCGTGAAATTATGCTCAACGCCTATCGAATTGCCATTGAAGAAGGCTATCGTTTTTTCAGCTTTGGCGACGCTTCTTTAATTATATAAGCTGTGTGTATAAAAAAACGGATTCTCGACTGGAGAATCCGCTTTTTTTATCGCAACACAAAAATGTACCGGTAAACCAGTCGTTTCCAGAAGGTGAGAGACTGGTCAATTCGCTGCGCTTCCTGACGCAGCTGCGCAAGAACAACGTTACGCTCTGCATCTGTCAGCGTGTGATTGCTGAACCGTGCCTTACGCGCCAGCTCTTCGACTGCATCCGTTGTATGACCGCCCCATTTCTGCAGATTCTGAAGCCAGCCATAAGCCGCCAAAACAGCCTGGTTGGTGTCTGCGCCGCAGATACGGCGGCGGCGTGTCCATAAAACAATCGGGCGACGAACAAGGACACAAATGGCCACTGCGGGCAGCAGCATAAGCCACCACCAGCCGGTATGAACTGCGTCCTGATCGATCTGTTCTGCGCTATCTACCGCATCTTCAGCCTGCGCGTCCTGCTCTGTCTCGTTCAGGGGTTGCTGCGTTTCATCCGCTTCAGGTTCAGCCGGCGTATCGGGTTCAACCATCTCGTCAGATGCATCGCCCGGAACAGGTACATCAGCCGCGACAGCCGGTGTCACTTCAACAGGATGCCAGCCGTAGCCATCCAGATAAATTTCTACCCATGCATGAGCTGCAGCGTCAGGGACATCGACTTCCCCGGATTGAGAGGCTGTAACAGCATAGCCGCTGACATAGCGGGCGGGAATGCCCATTGACCGTAGCAACAGCGTTGCCGCGCTGGCAAAGTGCATGCAGTATCCGCGGCGGCTTTGCGTCAAAAAGTAGCTGACAAAGTCCTCTCCCGGCGGCACGGCCGCGGCATCCGCATCATACTGCGCCGTTTGATCCAGCAGATATGCGATTTTCCACGCTGTAGAAAGACGATCACGGTACTGTTCAGGAAACGCATTGACATTTGGGCTATAATCATCCCACAAAGGCTCTGCATCATGCCACCAGTCTGCAATCGACTCTTCAAAGCCTTCGGGTACACCAAGATACTGCTGTTCAACAAAATCACGGTATAGGCGCTCCGCTTGCCAGGTTTCCTGTGTATAGTCGCTGTCCCGCAAGAGATCGTCCGGCTGGTAGTAATAAAAAGTGTGTACGCGCACATCATTCTGGGGAGTCAGACAAATATCCTCGGAAAAAACCGCGTTTTCCACGGACCCGTCACGAGAACTGGGGACCAGCTGACTGGGATAATAAACACTCCCTGACGGCGCAGCAATATTTTCAACTTCTATTCGATGAGGAGTTATATAAAGCGGATTGGTGAAGAAGGGAAAATAGGCTGGCTGAGACGCCCCCGACCAGTCTGTCCCATTGGCATCGGCAAACGCGTGGTAATCCTGACTGTCGATTTGCCGCCACTGATTCTGCTCGTACACTGCTGCCGAAAACCCTCTGAGGTACACTCTGCCCGGCACTTCGGTCGAAATGCGAAGAACCGTCTGCCCCGTGTATTGCAGTGGCCCCGCCTCGTTCAAATTGATACCGGCTGACACTCCCGCCGACATCCCGGTTCCCCCAGAGGGCCAGTTTCCGGGCAGAATACCATCAGCAAATCGTGCGCCCAGCTCAGTCAATCTTAAATATGCATTAAAGGCCCACTGTGGGTGACTGTATTCATCTTGTGGAAAAATTGCGCTGAGCAGAACGACCAACAGCACGCAGACCGGTAAGACCATTGCTGTAAATCGTCCTGCTTCGTTTTTTGACCTGCTTCGCAGCAGGGTTGTAAACAGCAGAGTCAGCCAGCAGGCCGCCAGAACCAGCAGTGCAGGCCACGGCGGAACCGCATCAAACAGCAGAGCAGGCAGCAGGGGAGACAGAGTCAGTACCAGCGTCAGAAGCGCGCTGTGTAGCCGTACCACAGTCCACCCCAGGGCCAATGCCAGAACAGCCGCAGACATTGACAAAAACAAACTGCGAACGCTCTGCCACTCCGCCGCCGACAGCGCAGCCGGCAGCTCGAGCAGCTCAACAGAAAACCATTGTGCCAGCACATTGGCAATGTCTGTATATACAGCATAGGCGCCCTGCCGAAGCTGTGGCCATAGCCGCCAGGCCGCTATCGCGAAGCCGACTGTAAACAGCCCCAATGGGATCCAGCGGTAACGGGGCATGGAAAAAACAACGGTAAACATCATTGCTGCTACAATGCAGCTAACCAGAGGCCCGCGCGCCGGTACAATCGAGTAGGCTCCGCAAAATGCGTAAAAAGTTCCCAATATGGCTGCAAGCATGAGCAGCATATCTGTGACGACCAGCGCTGGTCCGTTTGGCAGCCCGGACGCCGGTTGTTTTTTGTTGCGGCTCATCCATCGTCCTCCTTTTGCGTTGCAATGTGAAGATGACGGATCTGTCCGTTGACGCCCGGAATGCGCAAAGCTGTATCAAGCACTGACTGACCGGCAGAAGGCGCCGGATCGGCCAGCGCTGCGGCCATGAACATTTCCCGTTCCCGTTCGCTGCACACGCGATAATTGCGCAGCTCGCCAGTAACCGGCTGGACCCACTGTACATAACAAGGCCGCTGCTTTTCGAGCAGTGTACGGCACAAGCCATCCAGTTGATCGAGCACATCGTCCATTTCTTCGGCAGAGCCAAAGTGCTCAAACGTCAACAAAACCGCGCTTTGATGAGATTCCAAAACTTCTTTGACGACCAGCGTATCCCGTTTGGATGACAGCTTCCAATGCACCGAGCGAATCGGGTCGCCCGGGCGGTAAGCTCGCAGGTCATAATCCTCGCCAGGTCCGCCGCCCGGGCGCGGACGCAGCTGCCCGCCCTCATCGGACCCATTTTCCAGACTGCTCCAGACCTCAGACGTATATGCGACTGGCAGCACGGCCATCGCTGAAAGGGCAGGGGGGCGACGAATGGCAAACAGACCCAGACAGTCACATACGCGCACACGTGACGTGCGGCATTCCAGCCGTCCGCAGTGAGATGTATCGGCGGAAAAAGCATAGCTTCTGTCATCACTGAGCTTCATTCGCCGCACAAACCCTTCGCCGGTCAGGCAGTTTTTGCATCTGACTACAAAAGTGATATGGGAGAGCGGCAGGGAAAAGCGTTTTTTCAGCGCAATTTCCCACTGCGCCGCTTCGCCACGCAGTACACTGTGCGCAGATGTGCTCACTTCAATTTTACATCCCAGCATGGCAGGCAGGCTGACGGCCAGCGCGGCAAACGGGGTCACCAGCGTCAGCAGCCAGATAAAATAAGCGATGTAATGGGTGTTGAAAATATGAAACAGCGATGCGCCCAAAAAGGCAACACCATACAAAATGCGAGTCCGCAGCATGGGTTCAACGGATCCGCGGCGCCTTGACCGACTGCAAAATTTCTCTGGCCAAGGTCAGCCGATCGGCATTGGACTGCGGGTCGAGTACAAACCGGTGTGCAATGGTCTCGCAAAACAGTGCCTGCAGGTCCTCAGGCACCACATAATCACGTCCCTGCATGACAGCCGCGGCACGGCCAATCGCTGCCAGCGCCAGCGCTGCGCGCGGGCTGGCCCCCTGCAAAATGTCTCTGTGATGACGTGTAGCGCCGACCAGGCGGACAATATAATCAAGCACATCGTCGGACATATAGACCTGAGCGACTTCACGGCGTAACAGCTCCAGTCCGCCACAGTCCATGACCTGCCCGACCTCGTCAAGAGGCTGACCTTTCTGCTTGCGCCGCAAAAGCTCGATCTCATCGGCCGGCTCAGGATAACCAATGGACAGGCGCAGCATAAAACGGTCCATCTGAGAATCAGGCAGCAGCTGTGTGCCCGACGCGCCGACTGGATTCTGCGTGGCAATGACCAAAAACGGCCGGGGAATAGGGTGGACCTGACCATCAACAGTGACCTGTCCCTCTTCCATGGCTTCGAGCAAAGCGGACTGTGTGCGGCTCGTGGCGCGATTGAGCTCGTCTGCCAGCAGCAGGTTGCACAGCACCGCGCCCGGCTGATATTCCATAGCGCCTGTCTCTTTATTATAGATTGAAAAGCCGGTCAGATCTGACGGCATAACGTCAGGGGTGAACTGTACACGGCGGTATTCCAGACCCAATGCGCGTGAAAAGGCAAGTGCCATAGTCGTTTTGCCGACCCCTGGGATGTCTTCCAGCAATACATGACCACCGCACATCATGGCGAGCAGTATTTTTAAAAGCACATCGTCTTTGCCGATTACGGCTTTTTTGACTTCATTCAAAACAGCGACGACCTGTTTGTTTGGGTTCATTGCAGTTTTCCTTTCATCTGACTTCATAGACTTTTTCCGGCTCTGGCGGATTTGTTTCGTACTGTTCCAGAACAGAGGCGATGCTTCTTATTTCCGACATTATATCATAAGAGAAAAAATATGAACAGCATCGCCTCACTGTTTTTATTGTAAAACCTGGAGTCCGCTTAAAGTCAAGTATTAAATGAAAAATAGTCCTTTTCAGTTGAAAAAGACTGTAAAATGGTGTATGATGAACTTCAGTCTCGTCCCGGTC
>DVMR01000060.1 GCA_018714845.1 Candidatus Ventrousia excrementavium | reverse complement strand
ATTCCTTTTATGGCCAGCACGACCCGGCAAGGATGCCGGCTGGCGCTGAGCTGATGCGCAAATGGGAGCAGTGGATTCGCGCCGGCTGTCTGGCGTCTGAGATGGAGTGCGCCGCGCTGTTCATTGTGTCTTCGGTGCTCGGCGTGCGTGCGGGCGGCGTTTTGAGTGTGTGCTGGAATCAGGAACGGGCCAAAGCCGGCCTGAGTGATCCGCAGTGCCTTGACCCGGCACGCGCGATCGACACTGCCATCAGGGCTGTGTGTCTGCTGATGAAAGCTGAAAAATAGCTTACAGGCGGTCCGCCGGACCGCCTTTTTGACATATGTGAGTTTATACGAACTTTATAAGGCAAATGAGGAAAATTGATTGAAATATTTTGGGGAATTGCTATAATATAATAAAAAGCATGGAAAAGAGGGAAGACACATGGACGAGATTGACGTCAAAATACTCAAGTGCCTCAAGGCCAATGCCCGCGAAAACGCTTCGGTCATCTCTGACCATGTCGGGATGTCTGTGTCAGCGGTCATCGAACGCATTCGCAAACTGGAAGCGTCGGGCCTGATTCGCAAGCACACGACCATCATCGACAATAAAAAGGCCGGCAAGGACATCACCGCTTTTATGTTCATCAGCCTGGAACACCCTAAATATATCGAACGTATCAACGCATTTGTCCGTGAAAACAAAGAGATTTTAGAATGTCACTATATTACAGGAGATGCTGACTTTATCATCAAGGTGGTCACCAAAAATACACAGACCCTTGAGCGGCTGCTCAATGACGTCAAAAGTGTCAGCGGCGTCATGGCTACGCGTACCATTGTTATTTTGTCAACAATTAAAGAAGAGTTTTCCGTTGATCCGGAAGAATTGCTGAAATAGACTGTCAAGGTTCAACAAAAATTCTTTGTTTGAAAGATAACTCTTGACAAAACATGCACAAAGGGTTATACTGCTATTAAACAAACACAATTTTTTATTTGACTTATACTTTCAATCAGGCGGGACACAATGATGGAAGCCCTTGGAACGCCCTTTGACGGACGCGATGAGGATGAGGTGGTTTCGCAGTATGCGCGGTTGGTGCGCACTGTAATCCGTCCGTATTTTCTCAGCGGCGGCGACGTCGACGACTTGTATCAGGAAGGTATGCTGGGGCTGCTCAAGGCCATCCGTACATATGACCCCGCACGGTCTGCGAATTTTGAAACATATGCTGCTGTCTGCATCCGCAACCGCATTTTTGATGCCCTGCGCCGGCAGGAGCGCGCGTGGGAAAAGCGCCTGTGCCAGGTAGACAGCCCATCCTCTCTTTTCAGTTATCCAGCAGATAATGTTCTTTCCGACCCCGAGACCGAGGTTCTGGCAAGCGAATCAGCGCAAGAGATTAAAACTGCCCTCTCTGGCCTGTTGTCTGCTTTTGAAGCGTCTGTCCTCGAGCCCTATCTGCAGGGCTATACCGCATCTGAAATCGCCGCCCGGCTGGGGCGGCCCGCCAAGTCGGTGGACAACGCAATTCGGCGCATTCGGCGCAAATTTGCCCAATATCTGTCGCAAGGCGACAACAGGAAACCCCCTGTTCGCATAAATCCAACCCCGCAAGAGGGAAAAAAAGAGAGGTAAAAGGACATGTACGAAGACAAGACCTTGGTATGCAAAGAATGCGGTAAGGAATTTGTGTTTACCGCCGGTGAGCAGGAGTTTTACGCAGAGCGCGGTTTCCAGAATGAGCCCCAGCGCTGCAAGGCCTGCCGTGATGCCCGTAAGAACGCGGCCCGCGGTCCTCGTGAGTATTTCACCGCCACCTGCGCCGCCTGTGGTAAAGAGGCAAAGGTGCCGTTTGAGCCCAAGACCGATCGGCCCGTGTACTGCAGCGACTGCTTTGCCAAAATCAAAGAGCAGCAGCAACAGCTGTAAGGCAGAGGAATAACATCTACTGTGCAAAAGCCCGGCAGCAGCCGGGCTTTTTTGTTGGAAAAAGCGACATCAAAAAATAAAAGTCTGCAATCTTACGATTGCAGACTTTTTTCGTATAATCGGCGCAAATCACAGGGACATGCGCCATCCATACAAAGCTGTGGCAGGCAAGCGGGTCCCGTACAGTCAAAGACCGGCAAAGCCGGTTGGCCGGACGGCGCCTGTTTAGACAATAACGCTCATGGCTTCCTTGACTTCGCGCACAGTCTCGTTGCCGATGTCGGCCGCTTTTCGGCTGCCGGAATGAATGATTTCCTTGACTTCGTCGAGGTGCTCTTCATAATACGCGCGCTTTTCGCGGAACGGGTCCATCATGTCATTGAGCACATTGGACAGGTTCTTTTTGCACGCCACACAGCCGATGGCGCCCTTACGGCACATCTCGCAGACGTTTTCATATTCGCCGGCGTTAAACGCCTTGTGATAAGCGCTGACAGTGCAGACCTCGGGATGACCGGGGTCGGTCTTTTGCAGACGGCTTTTGTCGGTCAGTGCGTTCATGACCTTTTTGTGCACCGTCTCGCGGTCGTCGGACAGATAGATGGCGTTGCCCAGACTCTTGCCCATTTTGGCGTTGCCGTCCAGCCCGACAAGGCGCGGGCAGTCGCTCAGCATAATCTGCGGCTCGACAAGCACGGGGGAGTACAGGTCGTTGAACCGGCGCACGATTTTGCGTGACAGCTCAAGGTGGGGAGCCTGGTCCTCGCCTACCGGCACAAGATGGGCTTTGCAGAAGGTGATGTCGGCCGTCTGGCTGACCGGATAGCCCAAAAAGCCATAGGTCATATCGTCATAGCCGTAGTTGGCGGCCTCAGTCTTGATGGTCGGATTGTGGCGCAGGGTGTTGACGGTGACCAGCATGGAATAGAAAATGGTCAGCTCGGCAATGGCGGGCACGGCCGACTGTTGGACAATGGTGACAACGTCGGGGTCCAGACCAACTGACAGGTTGTCAATGGCGACGTCGAGGATGCTCTGGTGAATAAGGCCGGGGTTTTCAAAGTGGGTGGTCAGGGCCTGAATATCGGCCATGAGAATAAAGGTGTCGTAGTCGTGCTGCAGCTTGACGCGGCTTTGCAGGCTGCCGACATAGTGGCCAAGGTGCAGCTTGCCTGTGGTGCGATCGCCCGTTAAAATGCGCTTTTTCATCGGTAAAGCTCCCTTTTATCAAGAAAAATCTATGCAGTAATCATACCGCGAGCAGCCCGGATTGTCAAGAAACGGGGCGGCAGAGCGCCTGATTCTGTTTTTTTCAGCAAGTGATGCGCAGGGCATTGAAAATTGAAAAAAAACAGGGTATAATAAGTCATACTGTAAAGATGAAGCATGGAATGGAGGTGACAACAATGACTGTTACCAAGCAGACCCTGGTCGGCGAGGTCATCGATTGCGATGTCAACGCCGCCAAGTTTTTCTTTGAAATCGGCATGCACTGTGTCGGCTGCCCGGCATCCCGCGGTGAAAGCATCGAAGAGGCCTGTGCCGTTCACGGCACCAACGCCGACGAGCTGGTCAACAAGCTGAACGCCTATTTTCAGGGCAAGTAAGAGCATTTTCTGTGCAAAGGGCACAGAATGACGCAGATTGAGATGATGGAGCATCCCCGCAAAATCCGCGGATTTTGCGGGGCGCTCTTTATTTTAAACGAAAGGAGCTGCCTGCGCATGAACCTCACTCCCCGTCTGCAGGCTGCGGCCGAATTGTGCCGGGGTGCGCGCAGGGTCATTGACGTCGGCTGCGACCATGCGCATTTGTGCGTTGAGCTGGTACAGCGCGGCGCAGAGCGCGCCTACGCGTCCGACATCCGCGAAGGTCCGCTGCAGCGCGCGCGGGAGACCATTGCGCGCTGCGGCATGGAAGAGGTCGTTGAGACCGTTTTGTGCGACGGCCTGCACGGGTTTGCGCCCGATATGGCTGACGCCATCGTCATCTGCGGGATGGGCGGAGACACCATCTGCCATATCCTTGAAGAGGCGCCGTGGGCCCTTTCGGGCCGGCAGCTGCTGGTTTTGCAGCCCATGACGCGCGCCGAGACGTTGCGGCGGTTTCTGGCGCGGCACGGGTGCGCCATCGAGCAGGAGCGTCTGGCCCGCGAATGGGACCGGCTTTATTGCGTCATGGCGGCGCGCGGTGGCCACGCCCCTTATGAGGCGGAAAACGGGGGACTGTTTTCTGACGCCATGCGGCAGGAGCTTTTATTTTCACAATATCTGGGCCGTCAGGCCGAGCGCTGCCGCGTTGCCCTTGAGGGCCGCAGGCTGGCCGGACTGGACGGCGGCGAGGTGCAGAAAATGCTCGCCATTTTGCAAAGGGAAGAACATCATGCCACTTGATTCACTGACACTCGGCGCGTTGGCCCGTGAGCTCGACGCAGCGCTTGCGCAGGCGCGCGTCGACAAGATTTACATGCCGCGGCCCGGCGAGGCCGTTTTTCATTTGCGTGCCGAAAGCGGGGCCTGCCGGCTTCTGGTATCGGCTGCCGGCGCAGCCGGGCGCGCGCACCTGACCGGGCAGCGGGCCGAAAATCCCGAGACGCCGCCCATGCTGTGCATGCTGCTGCGCAAGCACCTGGCCGGCGGGCGGATTTTGTCGGTCACGCAGCCTGAAGAGGAGCGCATGCTGCGCTTTGCCTTTTCCGCCACGGACGAGATGGGGGAAAGGGTCGAAAAGGCGCTGGTGTGCGAGTTGATGGGGCGCCGGACCAATCTGATTCTGCTGGGCGGGGACGGCACAGTGCTGGCCTGCTTTAAAAAGGTCGACGCCGAAATGTCGCCTGACCGCCCGGTCCTGCCCGGGCTCAAATACCGTATGCCGCCGCGGCGCGAGATGATACGGTTTCTGCACGCCGACGAAGCAGCGCTGCATGAAGCGGCACGGCAGGCGCTGGCCGCAGACGAGCCCGACCGCGCTTTGCCCGGGCTGCTCGAGGGGCTGTCGCCCTTTTTATCGCGCGAGCTGACGTATCGTGCGCGGGGCGACGTGCAGAGGCTTGCCGGTGAGCTTGCCGATTTGCAGGCGCGCGCCCGCGAGGGCCGCCTCGAGCCGTGGGTTGTGCGGCGCGGCGGGCAGCCGGTTGATTTTTCGTGTATGCCCATCACGCATCTGCCTGATGCCGAGTGCGAGAAGATGCCGAGCTTTTCTGAAATGCTCGACCTGTGTTTTGCCGAAAAGGCGCGCCGCGAGCTGCAAAAAACGGTGGCGTCGGACCTGCAGAAAACGGTGGCCAATGCTGTCGGCCGGCTTGAGCGCAAGCTGGGCAGCCAGAAGCAGGAGCTTTCCGAGGCTGAGGGCCGCGAAAAGCTCAAGCACGACGCTGACCTGATTACCGCCAACCTGCACGCCATCCGTTCGGGAGAGAAGCAGGCGCGGGTTGTCGATTACTTCACTGAGGGGATGCCAGAGGCGGTCATTGACCTTGACCCTGACCTGTCTCCCCAGCAGAACGCCCAGCGCATGTACAAAAAATACGCGCGCATGAAAAATGCCGAGCTCAAGCTGCGCGAGCAGATAGAAAAGGGCGAACGCGAGCTCGAGTACTTGAAAACAGTCGCTTATTCCCTGACGCAGGCGCAGTCGGCGCGCGATGTTGAGGGAGTCCGTCAGGAACTTTCTGAGGCCGGGTATTTGAAAAACCGCCGGGACAAGGGCAAAAAGCCCAAGCCGCAGGCCTTTGCGCCGCGCCGATTTGACCTGCCTGACGGGTTTGAGGCGCTGTGCGGGCGCAGCAATACGGAAAATGACGAGCTGACCATGCGCCGGGCGCAGAAAAATGATTTGTGGCTGCATGTGCGGGGAGCGCCGGGCAGTCATGTCATTGTGCCGCTGCGCGACGGGCGCGAGCCGACGCCGGCCGTTATCGAGGGAGCCGCAGCCATTGCGGCGCGGTTTTCATCGCTCAGCGCACAGCCGCGCGTGCCCGTCGACTACACCCGCGTGCGCCACGTCAAAAAGCCCCAGGGCGCCCGCCCGGGCATGGTCAATTACTTCCAGTACCAGACTGTACTCGTCGCTCCGGCGCAGCTGTGAAGCCGCCGCAGGAACCTGTGCCCGCAGACAGGGGCTGGCCGGAAAGGCTGGGATACAGCTTTTTGCTTGCAAGGCAAAGGCCGAACGGATTGCCCGTTCGGCCTCTTTGTGCTTAATTGCCTAAAACGCCCTCGCCTTTTTCCTGCAGATAGCACATGGTTTCGTACAGCATTTTGACGGCGTCTTCACGGGTGACGGCAGCCGTCGGGCGAATGGTGTGGTCAGGATAGCTTTCCATGATCTCAGCGGCGCTGACAGTGGCAACAGCCTGCGTTGCCCAGCTGGGCACGGCGTCGGCGTCTGCATAGGTCAGCGTGCGGCCATCGGCTGTCATCCGCGCGGCGCGCTGGATGATGCTGGCCGCCTCGGCGCGGGTGATGGTGTCGCCGGCGCGGAAGATGTGGTTGCCGTCCTCGCCCTTTTGTCCGTACACGACGCCCGAACTGACGGCGGCGGCCACATAGGGCTGCGCCCAGGTGGGAATGGCTTCATTGTCCGCCAGGCCGGTGCTGACAGCCGCGGTGGGCAGCGGCAGCTCGACAACCGAAGCGACCAGAGCGACAAACTCGGCGCGGGTCACTTCGAGCTCAGGCTTTAAAAAGCTTTCAGAGCCAATGCGCTCACCGGTCAGAACGCCGGCCTCGGCCAACTTGACAGCCTGGTAATGCGCGGTCGACTGGCCCATATCCGTATAGGTGATGTCACTGTCTGCCGGGCGCTTGAGCACCTCGACCGTGACAGTAGCCGCGGCAGAAGGATTGCCGAAAACGTCAATGGCCTGATAAGTGAAGCTGTCAGAACCGGCGCGGCCGTCCGGGGTGTAGCAAAAACCGGTATCCGTCAGGGTGACAGCGCCGTTTGACGGGTCAGTCAGAACTTTATAGGTGCAGGCGTCTCCGTCCGGGTCAAGGGATGAGAAAACGCCGCAAAGGGGCAGGTCGAGATAAGTTTCAAAGCTCAGGTCGCGGGCAATGGGGTTGGAGTTCTGCGTGCCTGATAGATTGACAGCCACGCTGACGCTGTCCCCGCTTTCGCCCGAGTCGGCAAATACCGGGATGAACGAAAAGCTGGTGTGAATGTCGTCCTCAGTCAGCGGGATAAAGGACAGGGCGCCCAGGCTTTCAACGGCGATGGTCTCGCCCTGCGATACGCCGCGCCCGGCGAGGCGCAGAATACCGCTCTCCTCATCGGGCAGGGCGGATAAAACGATGCCGCTTAAGCTGTCGTCGCCTGTGACGCGGCTTTCAAAATCCTGCTGCGAAAAGGTGACAATGTCGCCGACGCCGGCGGATTTGGAAAAGGTCTGTACAGCGCTTTCTTCGGCTGTTCGGCGCGAGAAAAAGGCCAGAGTTGGGGTGAAAAAGGCGGCCAGCACCATGCACAGGCTCAGTGCGCACGAAACGGCCAGAAAACGAATGCGTTTGGCGGGTCTCAAAAAAATTCCTCCTTTTAGGGTGAATGACAGAAACTTGACCGGATGCTTGGATTTTGAAAATAGTGTGTCAGGTTTGCCGGTCTTTATTCCCGCAGAACAGCCCGATGTGCACTCGCCAAAATGTACCTGCGCAAACGCTGGCAAATGCGAAAAAACAGTTGCCTTTTGCCGCGTTTTATGTCAAAATAAACCTACATGGATGTTCAGTTTTGGAGGGCTTACAAGATGGAAAAGCAAAAGCGCGTTCTCATTCTTGATTTCGGCGGCCAGTATAATTTGCTGATTGCACGCCGCGTGCGCGAGTGCGGCGTATATTGCGAGATCGTTCCTTACAGCGCGACGCTTGAGCGTATCCGCGATTTTGCGCCTGACGGCGTTATTTTTACCGGCGGGCCGGCCACGGTTTTTGCCGACGGCGCGCCGATGATTGACAAAGCGGTGTTTGAGCTTGGCGTGCCGGTGCTCGGCATTTGCTACGGGCAGCAGCTCATGACCTATCTGCTCGGCGGCTCGTGCAAAAAGGCCGAGACCCGCGAGTACGGCAAGGTCGAGCTGACGCATGACGGCAAAAGCCTGCTCTTTGACGGCGTGCCGCAGACGTCGGTCTGCTGGATGAGCCACGGCGTCGAGGTCGAAAGCCTGCCCGAGGGCTTCCGCGTCTGCGCTACGACAGCGGGCTGTGCCTGCGCGGCCATTGAGAACACAGATAAAAGGCTGTACGGCGCGCAGTTCCACCCCGAGGTCATGCACACCCAGTACGGCACGGACATTTTGAAAAATTTTCTGTACAAAATCTGCGGCCTGAGCGCTGACTGGACCATGTCGTCTTACTCGGTCGAGGCCATTGAGGAATGCCGCCGCCGTGTAGGAAGCGGCAAGGTGCTGCTCGCATTGTCGGGCGGTGTGGACAGTTCGGTCGCTGCCGCGCTTTTGCACCGCGCTGTGGGCGAGCAGCTGACGTGTATTTTTGTCGACCACGGCCTGCTGCGCAAAAACGAGGGCGATGAGGTCATGCAGGCCATGGGTGCGCTGGGCGTAAAGGTTGTGCGCGTCAACGCGCAGCAGCGCTTCCTTGGGCGGCTGGCCGGCGTGTCTGACCCCGAGAAAAAACGCAAGATTATTGGCGAAGAGTTCATCCGTGTCTTTGAGGATGAAGCCAAAAAACTGGGTAGAGTCGACTTTTTGGTCCAGGGTACCATTTATCCCGATGTCGTTGAGAGTGGCGTGGGAGAAGCGGCTGTTATCAAAAGTCATCACAATGTCGGCGGTCTGCCTGACCATGTGGACTTTAAAGAGATTATCGAACCGCTGCGCCGGCTGTTTAAAGACGAGGTGCGTCAGCTGGGACTGGAGCTCGGCCTGCCCGAGGCGCTGGTGTGGCGCCAGCCATTCCCGGGGCCTGGTCTGGCCATCCGCGTGATTGGCGAGATCACCGAGGAAAAGCTCGACATCCTGCGCGATGCAGATGCCATTTTCCGCGAGGAGATTGCGGCTGCGGGCCTGCAAAAGAGCGTCGGCCAGTATTTTGCCGTTCTGACGCCGCTGCGTTCGGTCGGCGTCATGGGTGACGAGCGCACTTATGACTATACGCTGGCCCTGCGTGCCGTCGAAACGACCGACTTCATGACCGCCAACTGGGCCCGTCTGCCGTATGAGGTGTTGGAAAAGGCGTCCAGCCGCATTGTCGGCGAGGTCAAACACATCAACCGCATCGTCTACGACATCACCAGTAAGCCCCCGGCAACCATTGAGTGGGAATAATGAAAACAAACCCGCCAGCCCTTGAAAACACTGGGCTGGCGGGTTGTTTGTTCTGGAGAAAGTACAAGAAAAGTAAACAAAGATGTATTAAATAAAACTTTGGAGCTTCTCAGCAACCTGTTCCTGTTTATTTGGATACAGGTGAGAATATGTTTCCAAAGTGGTTTCAATGTTTTCGTGTCCAAGCCGTTCGCTAATCAGAATCGGTGAAAAACCCCGTTCAATCAGTAGACTTGCATGACTATGCCGAAGATCATGGATCCGTATGACCTTGACACCGGATGCTTTGCACTCTCGGTTCATTTCATGCTTCAGATAATGGTTTGCCACAGGAAACGGGCGCTCGTCTGGCTCATAGTCTACAAGCTTTTCGATATACTATCTGGCACTTCTGTACTATAGCAGAACAGGAATATGACAGACTGTTTAAACAAGCGCACCGTATTTGATAAGGCACATATTGCTTAAAAACCATACAGCTAACAAAATATAAAATTAAAAAAATTATATCTTATAATCAAAGCAAAGTATAATGACATGTGAATTGACAAGCAGAATATATTGCAATAGAATAAACCTATAATTGATTCTGTCGGCATCCCTTTGCTTTGCGAAAAAGTCTATGGGCAGCCATGTTAAATTTGTACTTAATTACGTTCTGCGATATCCGTGAGGCGGGATTGGTTTTATAGAAACAGCTCTATTTTGTGCTTTATCATGTCATGCAGATATTTGAAGACGGATATGAAGAAAAGGTTTTAGAGCAATTAGGGATACAGGATACCAGTTTCCTTTACACGTTCGGAGCAAATACCAACAAAGCAAGCAGGGTATACAAAACAGACTTTCTAACCAGATTATTTTCTTGTGGTAACGAAAAGGAGTTGACTGCCAATGAACGGGCAAAAGACATCCTTCGTAAGCATGTATCAATCCCTTGGCCATAAAGTCCGTACGGCGCGCTGGGCGCTTGGTCTGGCATGGCGCATTGATAAACGCATGATGCTGTTCTGGTTCGCCATATCCACGCTGCTGAATATTCTGCCTGCTGTAGCGCTGCTGCTCAACCGGCAGATCCTTTCACTGGTATCAGCCTTTACCGAAACGGGAGTCGGTACGCTGGATGCCGTGATCCCGTATATCATCCTATACGGCATTGTCTTGACGGCCGCAGGGTTGTCCAACCGTCTCAATGTCAATTTCCTGTACTCGAAAATGTACGATTCCTACTATCTGGGCATGGAAGAAACCATGATGGAGTTCATACAGCAGATACCACTGGAGACGCTCTTTGACCGCGAGGTCAAAGACGAGTTCAACGCCATCATTCGCCGCGCCGGATCCCTGACCGACCTGCTCTGCTCGGGCTGCATACTGCTGCCTAACGCCATCGGCGTGGCATCACTGCTTATTGTATCGGCCCGTGTTTCGCTGTTGATCAGCGGACTCTCACTCGGCTATCTCCTGCTCATGATTTGGCTGAGCGGCAAGGTTGCAGCGCGCCTGCGCAATATCGAAGTAGAGCAGTTGAAAAGTGAGCGCAAGTTGGACGTCATCCGCATGCTGCCCATGCAGCCAGGAACTGCCAAGGAAATTCGCGTCTACGGTAACGGAAGCGACATTGAAAAACAGTGGGAAAAATACTATGCTGAAGTGGAAAAGTCCCAGCACGCCTATACAAATGGCCTGACGTTGTCTGGTTCTCTTGCGGGGGTCAGTATTCTGCTGCTGATGGCAGGCATGCTCACCCTGTTCATGACGGGGATGAAGGCAGGGCAGCACGAGCTGAGCGACTTTCTTATGCTATATACCATGTGCGAGAGCCTGACAGGGTATGTCGGCGTTCTGTCCGAGGCGCTTATCACCTTTGACCGCGGACTGTTCGCCCTGCAGCGCCAGAAGCGTTTCATGGACGAAACCCCCACCTGCTCTCCGCGCCCCCGGCTGGAGAGCAGGGAGAGCAATCCCCCGTTGTTTGAAATGCGAAACGTCTCCTTCTGCTACAATGACCATACGCAGGCGTTGAAAAACATCAATCTCACCATCCGCCAGGGCGAGGTTGTGGCATTGGTCGGCCCTAATGGCAGCGGCAAAAGCACACTGGTTAGCCTGCTGATGGGGCTGTATTCGCCCAGCGAGGGACAGTGCTTTTTCAAAGGTCAGCGTTATGATGCCAATGACTGTGATTTTGTGCGGCAGGAAGTCGGCGTTTTTCTGCAGGATTGCTTTCTGCTACACTGCACCCTGCGTGAAAACATTGGCATGGGTTTTGTCGACCAGATGGACGACGAAAACGCCGTCTGGCAGGCCGTCCGCAAGGGCGGGGCGGAAAAGCTGGTGCGCAAGCTGCCCAAAGGACTGGACACACTGCTGCTCCGCGATGTGTTCCCGGAAGGCGCTGAGCTTTCGGGCGGGGAAAAGCAGCGGGTCGGCGCATCGCGCGCCTATATGGGCGACCAGCCTGTCGTCATTTTCGACGAGCCGGCAGCCGCTTTAGACCCCATTGCCGAAATGGAGCAGTTCGAGCAGATCCGCGACAACGTCCACGGCAGCACGGCCATTTTGATCAGCCACCGTGTTGGCTTTGCGCGTCTAGCCGATCGGGTTATCGTTTTGAGCAACGGTGAGATCGCGGAAACCGGCACGCATGACGAGCTGATGGCAAAGGATGGGATGTATGCTGCCATCTTCCATTCACAGGCCATGTGGTACGACAAGCTGAGTGGGGGTGAGCGTGTATGAAGGGGCGTGAGCAAAAGCTGACTCTCAGGCAGATGGGCGCCATCCTGTGCCGCGCCTTTTCCGTCAGCCTACGCACCAAAAGCGCAGTGACCATTGCCATCAACCTGCTGGGCTTTGGGCTTGCCTTTTTGCCGGTTCTGGCGGCGCGAAAACTGCAGGTGTTTACCGATGCGCTGCAGGGATATTTGACGTCTGATATGCTGCCCCTGAGCACGGTGATCTTTCTCTTTTTGCAGGTGGTTACCCTCTTTTTAGCACAGGAACTTTATGCATTCCTCAGTCAATACGCATTGGGCGCTGACGCTATCCGAACCCAACGCTATATCAAACGCAAAATCGTGCAGTGCCAGTGCCGGGTACAATACCGTTACATCGAAAACGACGATGGCTTTCAGCAGAAAATCAGCTTTGCCGAATCTTATGCAGGCGAGCGCACGGCGCAAAGCATGCAGAGTCTTATCAATATTCTGCAGAACCTCGTCATGTTCTGTGTGGTTACCCTTGAGTTGGGGCGCGTCAATCCCTGGGTCGTGGTTGCTGTGCTGGCCACCAGCTTTCCGGCGGCGATTCTGGCATATCAGGAAAGCGACGACACCTATCACACCCGCTTCAAATGGATGCTGGAAGGCGAAAGCGTCATCAAGCAGTTTATCGCCATGACGCGCCCGGAAGCCATGAAAGACATCCGCCATTCGCGCTCTTACCCCTATTTCAAGCGCCGCTGGCGCAAAACAGCTGACGGCTATATCGCCAAAAAGGATAAGCTGGCTCGCAGGTACCTGCTGTTTAATTCAGCGGCTGATATTCTGCGCAACATTGTTTTTATTTTTGTACTGCTGCTGGTCTGCGGGCAGGTGTACCGTGAGCCGTCGCTCGGTGTCGGCGTTGTTATGCTGGTGCTTTCGCTGTCCCAGCGGCTGCAAAAAACAGCGACCGCTCTTTTTGCCGGTGCATCCGCCTTTGGCAGTGACATTTATTACATGAAAGATTTCTTCGATATCGATCATTTCGCACGCGAAGAGACCGATGCAGCCGAACCTGCTTTGACGGGTGCGGATATCTGTGCGGAAAACGTGACCTTTACTTATCCTAATTCGGCATCCCCGGCGCTGAACGAGCTGACATTACACATCAAAGACGGCGAAAAAATCGCTATCGTGGGCGAAAACGGCAGTGGAAAAACGACATTCGTCAATCTGCTTTGTGGATTGTACCAGCCGTTGCAAGGTAAAATGTCAGTGGGAGGGCAGCCGGTAGAAAAAGCGCTGCGCTCGGTGCGAGAGCTGCTTTCCGTCGTTTTTCAGGACTTCTGCCATTACGAGGCAACGCTGCGGGAGAACATCACCGTTTCTGATAAAGCCCGCACACCAACTGCTGAGGAAATGAAAGCTTTGCTTCACGATGCCAATATCGAAGACCTGGTGGCACAGCAGCCCCATGGTCTGGACGAAGAAATAGGGCTGTTTAGCCAGACGGGCAACAACCTGTCCGGCGGCCAGTGGCAGCGCGTTGCTATTGCCCGCGCGCTGTACCGAAACAAGGCTCGAATTCTGGTGCTGGACGAACCGACAGCAGCGCTAGACCCCATGGCCGAAGCCGATCTGTACGCCAATTTTACCAAAATGGCCGGGAACAAAACGGTCATCCTGATTTCGCACCGTTTAGGCATCACCAAACTGGTAGACCGGATTTTGGTCTTTCACAATGGCAGAATCATCGAGGACGGCAGTCATGAAGAGTTAATGGCCAAAGGCGGCCATTACCGCCAGCTCTATACCTCACAGGCAAGATGGTATCAATAGATGAGGTGAGCGAGTAGAACAGATTACCAGCGGCCGGGCTGTGCTGAAATGGCAGACGGCAGCTGGTATTTTCAAAACAGGGAAATGCCAGAACAGTTACATGAGGAAGTCGTTCATTTTCTGCATTTTAACAGCAAAATGTGGATGATGGGAATTTGCAGTAACTCTTGTATCAATAATAAAATGCAGAGGAATTTTATCAATGGAGAAAATTTTACTTGATACCGATATCGGCGGCGATATTGATGATGCGATTTGCCTCGCCTATTTGTTAAAAGAACCGCGGTGCAAACTGCTTGGTATTACCACTGTTTGTGGGGAGTCTGAAAAGCGTGCGGCGGTTGCGGACGCCATTTGCAAAGCCTCAGGTGTAAATGTTCCGATCGTGGCAGGAATGGACAGCACTTTGCAGCCCATTCCATTATACCCGACACCTGACGGTGCCAGTGCATTAGAAAACTGGCAGCACGATACCTTTGAGAAAGCAGATGCGCCGGAGTTTTTGTATCAAAAAATCAAAGAAAATCCGCATGAGGTTGTACTCATTGGCATCGGGAATATGACCAATATTGCCACGCTCTTTCAGACCCATCCTGACGCTCCTGACCTGTTAAAAGGACTTTATGTAATGAACGGCTACTTTGGCCTGGAGCAGCTGCCGGATCCCTATTATAATTGGAATTCTTGGGTCGATCCATTGGCATCCAGCATTGTTTTTTCTTCTCGGATTGAGACACATAGGGCCATTCCGTTAGAAGTAACTGATATGCTCACGATCGAAGCGAAACAGGCCAGTACGCTTTTACGGGCAGACAGCAATTTGATGAAAGCTGTATTCGATTTCGGAGATGCGTGGCTGCAAAAAGCAGGAAAATTGACCTCGCATGACCCGCTGGCCGCGGTAAGTGTTTTTTATCCGGATATTTGCAGCTATGAAAAAGGTTTTGTGCGGGTGGAAACGGCGCAAAAAAGCAATATGGGCGGTACATCCTTCACTTCTTCGGCAGATGGAAATGTAGAGATCGCAAGAGCGGTAGATAAAGAGCGGTTTTACCGCATTTTGAGTACTACTTTGGCTGAGGCCTGAATGCGCATGAATACTCAATAGAACTGATGGGGGGATACCACTCGCGGCAGGATGTAGGTTCGGAAAGAGCCGCCTTGCGGAAGAATCGTCGGCAGGCAGTACGCTGTCCTGTATTTAGACATGCGATATGAGCATGAATGTTGATTTGTTATAAGCATTTTACATCAATCCAAGCAGGGCGTATAATGATAAAAAAACAGGAAGCTGTTTTGCCGCTTACAGGCTGCGACTTTGGAACACAGAAAAGGATGATTAAAATGAGAATCAGCAGTAAAGAGGTCTTTGACCGTGAAAACGTCTTTGGACAGGGACAGGCAAACACCGCCTTTGCCCAGTACTTTATCGGCAATTCGTATCTGAACCCGCTGACTGAGCCGGGCAAGTCCCTGGTCTTTCTGGCCAACGTCACCTTTGAACCCGGCTGCCGGAACAACTGGCATATTCATCATGCCAGCAGCGGCGGCGGACAGATTCTGATTTGTACAGCCGGCGAGGGATGGTATCAGGAAGAGGGAAAACAGGCGATCAGCCTGGTCCCGGGCATGGTCATTACCATTCCGGCAGGTGTCAAGCATTGGCACGGGGCCAAGCGTGACAGCTGGTTTTCACACATTGCGTTCGAGGTCCCGGGTGAGAATACGTCCAACGAGTGGCTGGAGCCGGTGGACGACGAAGCCTATAACGGACTGGAGTAGGGCGTCAGTATGCAGTATGTGAAACTGGGCGGCATCCCGCGCATCTGTATGAGATGCGAAGCATGACTGTATGCCATTTTATGACGTCATGGATAGCCTGAACCGGCTCGTCAGGGCGGGCACGGTACGGCAGATTTTTTTCTGACAGCTTGCCAAAGCAAACGCGCTGACGGAAGATATGGCATAGAACGTGCCGGCAGCGGCAAAAAAGCCGCAGGTGTGGTCGGTCGGCGACCAGAAAATCTCGAAAGAACAGGAATGATGACATCATGGACTACCGGAAAACAGACCCGGAGTTTGCAGAACGATTTGAGCATTTTGCCTTTGATGAGGTGGTCAATGAGCAGGGGCAGCAGCTGGATGACGTGACCCGGCACATGGCCATCCTGGCGGTGCTGCTGGGCTGTCAGGGCGTGGAAGAGTTTAGGCTGGCGCTGCCGCGCGCGCTGGATGCGGGACTTTCGCTCGTCATGGCCAAGGAAGTCGTTTACCAGGCGGTGGATTATCTGGGCATCGGCAGAGTCCGGCCCTTTCTTGATGCAGTGAACGAGGTCCTGACCGCGCGCGGCGTCGCTCTGCCGCTGGAGGGTCAGGCTACAACGACCATGGACAACCGTCTGGAGCGGGGCGCGCAGGCGCAGGTCGAGATTTTTGGGGACGGGATGAAGGACGCCTGGAAGAATGGGCACATCAATCGATGGCTGGCGGCCAACTGCTTTGGCGATTACTACACCCGTACCGGGCTCACCCTTGCCCAGCGCGAAATGATTACCTTTTGCTTCCTCGCGGCGCAGGGAGGGTGTGAGCTCCAGCTGATCGCTCACGCGGGCGGCAATATGAATCTGGGCAATGACCAGGCGTTTTTGATTCGGGTCGTTTCCCAGTGCCTGCCGTACATTGGCTATCCGCGAAGCCTGAACGCCATCACCTGCATCAACAAAGCAGCGGAGGCACGCAAATCGTCTGACATGGCCTGATGCCATACAGGCGGCGGAAATCCATGCAGCGCCAAAACGCCCCCTGCTGACGGCGCGACAGTAAATATGATGAAATAAAAAGCCCCGCAGGATTTTGACCTGCGGGGCTTTAAGCTGTTATTTTTCAATCAGGGGCGCCATTTGGCTCATCAGCGCGAGAAAGTCCTCGGCGTATCTGGACAGAGGGCGGTCGGCAATGTACAGCATGAGCAGGTGGGCAGACAGCCGGTCGTGAAGCGGGACGTAGGCCAGGCCGGACGAATACAGGGGAAAGACCGACTTGTGCCCGATGGAAAAACGCCCCGGCTGACGAAGCAGGCTGTTGAGCAGCAGCGTATCCTGTGCGTCAAAATAGCGGCGGTGGTCGTTCAGATTAAAATTCTGATAGCTGTAGTCAGCCAGATTGGAAAATCCCGTCAGGCCGTCGTCGCCGCTGAACACAAAGGTGTAGTCGGAAAGCTCGGACAAAGAGACGCTGTCGCGCCGGGCGAGCGGGTCGCTTTCGGAGAAAATGGCACAAACCTCGAGCGTGCAGATGCGGCGCACGGCCAGCCCGCGCGATAAAAATTCCTGCTTCCACGCCTGACGCTGGCGGTCGGTCGCATAAATAAAGCCCAGATCATATTCGCCGCCCGC
This sequence comes from Candidatus Ventrousia excrementavium, assembly GCA_018714845.1. Taxonomy (GTDB): domain Bacteria; phylum Bacillota; class Clostridia; order Oscillospirales; family Butyricicoccaceae; genus Ventrousia; species Ventrousia excrementavium. The sequence goes on along the minus strand of DVMR01000060.1, from coordinate 15,429 downwards.
TACCAGATCGACAACCTCGCCTGTCTCGCAACCGCGGCATTTGAGACGAAACGGGACAGAGAGTTCTTCAAACTCGGGTGTTATGCACTGCAGGACATGGGGCAGAAAGCCTGACTGCACTGTGGCGATGCGCAGGTGAGCTGTTTCGGAGTGGGCGTCAGGCATGGTGTTTTCAAGCTCAGCAAAGGCGTTGAGAGCAGCGTGTGCCTTTTTCAAAAAGACCAGGCCGCCGTCCGTGGGCCGCATACCGGTGCGCGTGCGTTCAAAAAGAGGAAAGCCCAGCTCGCGCTCCAGGTCCTTGATGGCAAAGCTCAGCGTGGACTGCGAGATGAAAAGAGATTTGGCAGCGTTGCTCAAAGAGCCCAGCCGTTCGACCTCCACAATATACTGTATCTGCCGCAATGTCATAAATGCCACCTCAATATTTATCATATCATCTAAAAACAGGGCTGTCAAACGAGGCGTTCTTGTCAAACAGGTATGAATTCTTTCTATGCAGCGTTCGAAAAAGACCACGTCCGCAGTGATTGCACAGGCTGCTTTCGCCTGATAAAATGAAAATGTGGCAGGGAGCATGACCAATGTGGCGCAAAGGCAGACGGACTGCCGGCGCGGACGTGCAAAGCGGACCTGCTTACGTAATTTGTCAAAAAGGGGGTCCATTCATGGCGAAAATCGCAATTAAATCAACTGCTGAGAAAATCGGTCTTTTGGAAAAGCTGGGCTTTGGCGCCTTTGCCATGGCGCTTGACGTGTGTACTAACTTTGTCTCGACCTTTCTGCTTTTCTTCCTCACCGATGTTTTGGGGATTACGCCGGGCCTGGCAGGTTCCGCTTCGCTGATTGGGACAGTATGGGACGGCGTTAACGATCCGCTGGTCGGTTTTATCTCGACCAATCGGCGCTTCAAAAATGGTGAAGTCGCCCGTCCATATGCGCTCTGGTTCGCCGTGCCGACAGCCGTTATGTTCGTGCTGACCTTTACTGTGATGGACATACCCGCACATTTTGTATTTGCATATTTTATCACAGTCTATCTGCTGTATGACCTGTGCAGGACCTTTAACATGATTCCCAGCGGCTCGATGACAACACTTGCGGCCAGGGGCGTCAACGAGCGAATCTCGCTCAATGTCTTTGTGTCGGGCGGCTCGGGCATTGGCGTCATTCTGGCGACCCTGGGCTGCTGGCCGCTTATCAATACGCTGAGCGGCGTTTCAGAAGACGGCAGGCTGATCAATCCGAGGTACGGCTTTTTCTGGGGTGCTGTTATCGTAGGCTGTATTTTGATTTTTGGTTCGCTGCTGCACTACTTTACAACGCGTGAACGCATCCTGCCCGAGGCGGGAAGTGAGCAAAAGGTTAGTCTGAAAGAAGCAATCGTGCTGCTGTTCGGCTGCCGTGAGTGGGTCGAAAATACACTCTTTGCGTTATTTTACAACTTCAGCATCGCATTTGTCACGTCAACGATTGTCTACTATGCCACTTATGTGCTTGGCGATTCAGGCGCCGTGACCCTGATTATGGCGGCGTATATTCTGGCGACTATGGTAGCGCTTCCCTTTGTCAGCATGATTCACAAAAAAATCGGCCGGAAAAAGACCATGATTTTGTCGGCTGCTCTGCTGATGCTTTCCAAAGTATATTTTGTCTTTTCCCCGGCGTCCATGGCGGCGGCAGTCGTCAATGGCCTGCTGGTCGGCATTGGCGTGGCCTTCAGCATCAACGCGATCAACACCAACCGGGCGGAAATTGCCGATATCATCGGCTGGCGCAAGGGAAAACGCATTGAAAACATGATTTCGGCCATCAATTCTACAGTCTCCAAAGTGGGACTCGCCCTGTGCTCCTTTGCCATCGGCATGACGCTGGAAATCAACGGGTACAGCAGTGAGCTGGCAGTGCAGTCGCAGGGGACCATCAGTGCGATTGAGGCCTTTATGGGCATTGTGCCCATGCTCACCGCTGCGCTGATGCTGGTCGTGGCACTCCGCGTGCGCATTGAGGACTCGGTCCGGATAATGAACCGTGAAAAGGAAGGGAAATGATGAATATGAAAAACCAGCCGGAAAATATCAGCATCTTTGAAGCCTTTATCCAGCGCGTGATAGATGCGGAATCCGCTGTCGGACTGGCAGTATCAGTCATCAACGCCGATGGTACGGTACTGTATGAAAAATGTTTTGGAGCCCGGGACCAGAAGCAGGGACTGCCTATGACGGCTGACACACTGGTAGGTATTGCGTCCATCTCGAAATCCTTTACGGCACTGGCTGTAATGCAGTTGTACGAGCGCGGTGTCATTGATATTGAAAAGCCGGTCAGAGACTACGTTCCCGGCTTTGCGCGCAGCGATGTGCTTGTCAGGCATTTGATCAGCCATATCGGCGGGTTTTATCCCCTGCCGCGGCAGAGCGTCGCTCAGGTGGTGGCCGAACTCGGACTGTCGGACACCGTCGACCCGTATCTTGATGTGCGGGTGGCGGAAAGAGGGCTGGAGCAGCTGCTTGCGAGTATGAACGGGCAGACGGTTTTTACCGGCCGGCCCGGAGAGAATTTCAGTTACAGCAATGACAGCTTCGCGCTGCTGAGCGAACTCGTCCGCCTGTACGGAGGCGAGCCGACCTTTGCGCAGTATGTGGAAAAGCACATCCTTGCCCCGCTGGGAATGCACAGTAGCGGCGTGCGCCTGTTGTGGCAGGGGAACCAGATTTCAAAGCTGTACCAGCGGCGCGGAGAACAGATGGCGGACGACTGGACCATGCAGGACGACCAGTCTCCGCACGCCGGGGCGGGCGGTGTCAAATCCACGCTTAATGATATGAAAAAGTACGCGCTCATGTACTTAAACCACGGAAAAAGCCCGTCCGGGGAGCGCGTACTCAGCGAGTACGGCATCAGGGAAATGCTTCGCCCGCGGGTTCGGTGCGAGCTCAACGGATATTATGGATATGGCTTGCGGTGCAAAGCCGTGGGGGCCATGACCGTTTGGGGGCATGGCGGCGACCAGCCTGGGGTGGCCGCTCATCTGGACTGGTCGGAAGAGTCGGGAATAGCAGTCATCGTTCTGTGTAACACCGCGCAGGTCACGGCGAGTGCCATTGCAGAAATGGCCATCCGCCTGGCGTCGGGATACAGCGCCGAGGCCTCGTCAGAAGGGCTGGAGCCTATCGAGTGGAATGACGAGCTGATGGAAAGCGTCTGTGGCCGATATCTGTCTGGTGAAGGGACAACGGTCGATGTCAGCCGGGATGGTGCGCAGTTCAAAGTGGTGATTGACGGCAGTGAGACCATCGCTTATCCAATCAACCGCTATATGCTGCGCGTGCGCGGCCTGATTGAAGATATGCTGGTCAGCGTTTACCATGATGCAGACGGCCAGGTTTATGCACTGGGCGGCGGCTATAGGATGATTCCCAAAATAAAGAGCGGAGACTGACTGTCAGAACATAAACCCAATATGTGAAAACACCCGCAGACAGCTTCTGTCAGCGGGTGTTTTTTGAGATACAGCGGAGGGCATGACGGCAAATAGAATATGAAGAAACTTAAATTCTTATACAAAAAAGGATAATAAAGTAAATATATGTAGAATTTTCCAATATTTTGTGGTATATTGCTTATATAGCAATAAAAGCAATGAATTTTGTAAATTCAAAATCAAAAAAACAGAAATTCAGGTGAATAAAATGGCGTTTTTCAGGTTTGGAAGGAAAAACAGAAAAAAGTCGGACAAAACGCCGAAACGGCGCTTAGCAGAATATAGCGACGCTGAAAGTGAATATGAAATGGAACTGGTTGGCAGCTGGCAGCCGGTCTATTATTTTATCCCAGCCTTTGCACGGCCAATCCGCATGCCCAAGCCTGATGCTTTTGAAAAGGCATTGGCACATCAACTGGGATATACAGATCTGGTCATCGGGCAGTTGGAGCGGGAGCACAGCGATGAAAGGACCTGCAGCTGGATGCTGTACGGTCATCAGGACAGCACCGGACATGGAGACCGGGTTTGTCAGCTTTCCATCACAGGCCCGGAGATCTTTGATGCAGAAAAATGGAAAGCTGCCATACAGCTTTGGCACGGTGAGAAACGTCATGAACTGTCGGCCAATCAGCTTCGGTACTCCCTGACATGCAGCTGCACGACATCCGATTCCCTGTGCAGAGTGGAGCAGTACGGCATGATTGCACACTGCGCTGACGTCATTTTGCAGCAGTCCCCTGACTGTATCGGAATCTACTGGCCGCACAGCCAAAAACTGGTCACGCGTGAGTTTTACCGGACACCGCACTGGCATTCACCTGAACTGCATTTTTTGGACGGTGGCCTGCATGTGCGGTGCTTGTACGATACGGACTCGAACGAAGAGCTGGTGGACACACTGGGACTGACCGCCATCGGACTGCCTGACCTGCAATGCCGCTGTGAGGGTTTGGACCCGGCTCGTGTGGCCGGCTTCCTGCGCAGCGTGGCGGCTTATCTGTATCAAAATGGCGACGTTATTAATGACGGCGATACGCTTGAAGGAGTTGACGGAGGAAGATGGCCCTGCCAGCACGGCAATTCTCTGGCCAAACCGCGCCGCAGGGTGCTGGAGATTTGCCCTGTCAGGCCGGAAGAGACCGTCATAGTTTGAACAAAAAAGAAAGAGCCGGCCGGCCTTCAAAGGCCACCGGCTCTTTTTATATACGTTATACACGTTTTCAGCAAAACCGGCCGCAATCCCTTGCCAGTTATCGCGGTAGATAGATAAAGCTCGGCTTGCTTTTACACTATATCACAGCGTTTTGTCAGCGTCAAGCACTAAATGGGAAAATTTACAATGTCAACGCGAGCTGCAGACATTATAGGCGCAGCGAATCAGGCTGCTCAATCTGGCAGGCTCGCGGATATGTGAAATCAGCTGTTCAGAGTACAGACACACGCTGTTTTTAAAACGGAAAAATCATCTGAAGGACAATCGCCAGAAGAGCACTCAGCGCCAGCATGAGCAGCATCTCACGCAAAGGGCGCCGAAATAAAAGCACGGCCAGCAACAGGACGGCGGCATCGGGAAGCGATCGTACAGAGAAATACCAGAAGCCATAAGAACAGGTTGTGCTGATGAACACAGCCAGCACGGCGGCCGACAGGCCGATGGCGACAGGTCCCTGCCCCTTTGCATACCAGCATAAAAATGCGGGAAGCGGGGACAACACCGTCAGGCCGGCCCAAATGAGAGCGTAGCTTTTTGGGAAAAAACCGGCGACCTGCGCACAGTACAGATAGTATCCCGCAAGCATGGCGGAGAGGAAACCGAACACATTGACAGCAGCACGCACAGGAGTTCTGCTGTATGCGGCCAGAGCGGCGCATAACAGAAGCCACGGCGCAAGTTCGCCCAAAAAGTTGTGCAGGTCGAGACCCTGATCGAGCAGGGCGAGCAGCCGCGGCAGATCAGTCTGGCGGTAATCCAGATATTTTGAAAAGACACCCAGACCAAAGCCGGTCAAAACGATGGCAGCCGTACAGACTGCCTGCCGTAAAAAGTCATGCGTGACCTGTTTTTGCCGAATCGGGCCTTCAAACCACATGAACAATAACTTCCTTTTTCATATAGTCAGCAGCTAAATGACTTTTTTGGTCTTCCATTTTCCACTGCGAAAACGCAGATAGCCGCCGATGCTGTTGAAGCTCCAGTGGGTGCCCATGGCCAGCCACATGCCGATGATGCCCAGGTCAAGCCACAGGCTGAATACGACGGAGAAAAACAACCGGCCGATGAGCAGACCGAGCACAGCGATTGTCATCGTGTAGCGCGCGTCGCCGGCAGCGCGCAGCGCCGAAGGCAGCGGACCTGAGGACGTACCCAGCAGAATGGTCCAGCCGCTGTGAATGGCCACAAGAACACCGGCGTACCACGCGGCCTCAGCCGACAGGTCGTATAGACTGAGCACTGCAGGCAGGGACAGAAAGACGGTGATATTGATAATCATAGAGCCGAACTGGGCAATGAGCAGCATCTTTTTAATATAATAGGTGGCCTGGGCATAGTCGCCTGCACCGACACAGCGGCCTACAACGGTCGGCAGTGCCAGACTCATGGCAGAGTTGACAATGGTATTGATGTTGTCAATGGATACGGCGACGCCGTTTGCGGCGATTTGCGCCGTGCCGAAGGTGGCGATAATACTGGTCAGAATAACACGACTGATTTGGAAAAAACCGCTTTCAACACCGCTCGGAATGGCAATTTTTAAAATGCGGCGAACCAGATCGCCGCTCAGCGAAAAGACTTCGCGAACACGGATAGAGATAGGCCGCTTCTGATCGAGCAGCATGACAAACAAAACAGCAGCGGCCGCGGCGCGCGCAAGGAGCGATGAAATGGCGACGCCGGCCACGCCGGCTTCAAGAACGAACACGCCAATGGCGTTGCCGATGACGTTCATGATGTTCATTCCAAGCGAGACGCGCATGGTGACGCGTGAGTTGCCCATGGCGCGGAACAGGGCGGCAAAGGCGCTGTAGGCCGCCATAAAGGGATAGGAAAAGGCTGTGATGACAAGATAGGTCAGCGCGGCATCCATGACGGAATCCTCGATTTGGCCAAAGAGCAGGCCGAGAAGCGAACGGTTGCCCAGCATCATACCGCCGAGAAAGACGAGTGAGGCCAGCACTGAAATCAGAATCAGCTGGCTGGCTGAGCGGCGGGCCCGGACCAGGTCCTGATTGCCCATGTACTGCGAGACGACGATGACACCGCCGGTTGCCAGTGCATTGAAAACGTAAGTAAAAACACCGTTAATCATGTCGACCAGAGACACGCCAGAAATGGCGGCCTCGCCGGCGTGCGACACCATCATGGTGTCGGCCATGCCGACCGTCATGACCAGAACCTGCTCGATGATGAGCGGGATAATCAGCGCCTTGAGGTCAGCGTTGGAAAACATCTGTTTCTCTGCGGGAATTCGGTCTCGGGGCGGTTCGATAAGCCGTGCGAAAAGTTTTGCCATGGTCACCCATCCAATCATAATCATAAAAAGCGCCGCCGGCCAGTCACCCGAACGGCATTTTTATGTTACAGGAAAAGCGTTTTTCCGTCAAGAATGGAGCCTGCTCCAGGAGCGGTAACGGCAGTCTGTACGGATCGTTCAAAAAGACGACCTGTTTTTGTTGCTTTTAGCGCAAAATCAGCTGATGCTTTTGCGCAGTAACGATATTGTCCTTTTTATATTATAATTTATATATAATGTTGCCGAAGGACAGAGTATGGACACAGAAAATGAGTGAGGTGGCATTGGAATGCTCAGAGCATTTTTCACAGTCGTGTACTTTTTTGTTTTTCTGGTGATTATTGATCTGATTTTCAGAAACACGTTAAGCGTGACTGCGAATTTGTTGGCGGTCGTCTGTCTGATCATTGCATTGATTGTCAGCGTCGGACTGACAGAATATACGATCAGAAAAATAAGGGAGAAATATGAAAAAAGGTGATTTCGGGGCGGGCCTGAAGTCAACACTACTTCGATTTTTGGCGTGAATCAAGTAAAACGGTAGCAGGGCGGCAGCTGGTTTTCCGGCTGCCGCCCTGCTGTCGGCATTGGCAGTTAAAAAAGCTGTTTTGCCTGTTGGAAGCCAACCTTCAAAAACTGATGCATTGCAGGAAGAAACAGGACACCTGCGCGGCTTCTTACTTGAACAACAGGCAGGAATATAGTATAATTGACACAGCTTACTGAACCCTGAAGCGCTGGAGGAGCCCGCATGATTGTCCCGGAGCAGAGACTTTATAGGACGTCTTACCACCTGCAAAGACAAGAGAGGGACCGCGCATGAGCCTGACGAAAAAGGCCTATGCCGCGGTGTCAGATACCTATGAGCGGTCGCTGAGCGACGGCGTCAAAAAAGAAAACGGCGTTTTTTATACTGACCTGCCGCTTGCTGAAAAAATGCTGCGCGAGCTTGCGCTGCCGCCCGGCGCTGTGGTGATGGATCCCTGCTGCGGCGCCGGTGCTTTTTTATATGCAGCGTACAGACGCGGTCACCGGCGGCTGTACGGAGTGGACTGTGATGCAAAGGTCATTGACCAATGCCGCCGGCATTTGCCGGGCATTGCATTTTCCGTCGCCGATTCCATCGGCCCGCAGGCCGGTGCGACGCTGAAAACGGCTGGCCTGTGCACACAGCCTGATGCCCTGATCGGCAACCCCCCCTATGTCCCCCTGACCGGGGGGACTTCGCTGTCCGGCAATGTGGCTTTCCGGCAGCAGGTGGCGCGGTGCGGCAGCAATCTGTTTGTCGCCGCGCTGCTGCGTGCTTTCGACCTCGTGCAGCCGGGAGGGATCATTTCGTACATCGTGCCCAAAAACCTGCTGCATGTGGCAGGCTACAGCGAGCTTCGCCGGCTCATTCTGACGCAGAAAACGATTCTCTCAATCGTCGACCTTGGAGCATATTTCAAAAACGTGCGCGGCGAGCAGATTGTGCTGACTCTTCAAAACGCACCGGCGCCGCTCGGCCATGGAATCCGGCTCAAGCGCCTGGAAGAAAACAGGTTTGCGCCACTGTGCCGCATCCGGCAGTCGTCATATACGGACGAGATTCTGTTGTTTGACAGCGCGGCTGACCGCGATGTCTACCGCCATCTCACGTCGAACTTTCAGACGTTGGGTGAGCAGGTGCAGGGCATGGCGCGGGGCAGGTCAAACAGCGGCAAAGCTGTCACAGGCAAAAACATTCGCAAGTTTGGATATAAGGACCGCGCGCTGCCGCAGACAGGCAGCCGCGTGTTCATTCAGAATATCTACAGCTCTGAATCGGGCGTCATCGCCGCCTTTGGCGGTGAGCTCGAGGCGGCCGAGACAGTGACTGTGCTGTCTGGCACAGACCCCGAGCTGTGCCGGTATCTGCTGGGGCTTTTGCATTCCCGGCTGTGCAATCTGTTTTTGTTTAAATACTGCTACAACAGTTCACGGCTGACCATGCATGCTGACGCAAAATATCTTTCAAAAATTCCTTTACCGCCCATGGACCGTGCAGGACAGAGCTTTCGCGAGATTGTCGGATTGGTGAGCCGGCTCGAAAACGGCGCGTATATGAGCAGGGCATGGATGGAAGACCTGGAGCGTCTGCATGAGGCGGTGTACACCGCGTACGGGCTGACGCGGGAGCAGGCCGATGAAATCGACCGCGCGATGATGAAGGTACAGTCAAGGAGGTGGTTTACGGATGGACGAATCGAAGCGCTGCAATGACCTTTCGGGCAAGGAATGGCTGCAAAACTCTTTCAGCATCTGGCGCGATATCGCAAAGACCAAAGAGGAAAAAGCCTATAAGCACCCGGCGTCGTATCCGGCGGCGCTGTGCGAAAAGCTGATTCGCACCTTTTCAAAACCTGGGGGTGCTGTACTGGACCCCTTTAACGGCATCGGTTCGACGACGGCTGCAGCCGCCGCGCTGGGACGCGAGGCCGTGGGCATTGACCTGAATGAGGACTTTTGTGAAATCGCCCGCTCGCGCGCCGGAGAGAGTGAAAATGTCCGTATTCTGTGCGGCGACAGCTGTGAGCTTCTGGACACCCTGCCTGAGGACTATTTTGACATCTGCGTCACTTCGCCGCCCTATTGGGACATTCTCAACATGAAGCGCAGCGCTGACCAGCGCGCGTCGGTCAATTATTCTGACAAGCAGGCCGACATCGGCAATATCGCAAACTACGGGCTGTTTTTACAGGCCCTGGCCGAACTGTTCGAACAGGTTTGCCGGGTGCTCAGGCCAGGCGGCTACTGCATTGTCAATGTCATGGATATCCGCAAAAAAAGCAGCTTTTATCCCCTGCACAGCGACCTTGCCAGCGTGATGCAGAAAGTAGGCTATCTGTTTGACGACCTTATCATCTGGGACCGCCAGTCAGATTACAACAACATGCGTCCGCTGGGCTACCCCTATCGATTCCGCATCAATAAAGTGCACGAATATCTGTTGATTTTTATTAAAAAGGATGTGAAATCAGTGGCAGTAAAAGCGGCAGAAGTTTATGATTTTCTGATGGATCTCAAAGCGCAGGGCGGCTCGTTCTTTATTGAAGCTGAGGCGCGGCCCGACCGGATGAACAGTTTTCTCAGCGAATACAACGCCAGACACCACGAGGCATTGACGACACGGTCTGAAGGTGTGATCTGCCTGCAGTCCGACGCAGATAAGTGGGGACTTGAGCTGCGCCTGTATGTCGCGGAAAAGCCGCCCGCCGGGCTGGATGGTTTTGGCAAAAATCCGGTTTACCGCAATGAATATTCATATCGTTTAAACGATAACCGAGTAATTCGCGAGCTGCTTGACCGCGGCTGCCGGCTCGGCGAAAACTGAAGACTCCAGCGTGAAAGGAGCGGTGAGATGAACAGGGAAATGGCCTATCTGCTGGGGATGATATGCGGAAACGGCGAAATCCGGCGGGGCGCCGGCGAGACGACCGTTTCCATCTCCATCCCCCACCGCAAGCTGGTCACGGAAAGCGACGGCGACGTGCTCGTCTATGTGCGCGCCAGCATCACGGACATTCGCGATGTTTTAGAGCCCCTGATTGGTACGGGAATGCGCTTTACCCAGCAGCGCAAATGCTCGATTCTGTCCTTTACCAAGCCCAATGACGAATACCTGATGCGCGAGATTCTGCGGTATGTGGGCTCTGCCGCGTCGCACGAAAACATCCGCATTGACGACGAGGTCTTTTCTTTTACGCACGACCAGAAAATTTCGTTTCTGCAGGGCTTTGCCGACGTGACCGGGTACATCCGGCGCAGCAATTACTGCTTTGAAAAGTATAAGCACCGCGTCTATCTTGAAGTGCCGCACAACTGGTATCTGGTCGTCGACATCTGCCGGCTGCTGCGCGATGTCGACATTCCCGTGCAGGCCATCGACTGGGCACACCCCAACATGCGCGACGGCCAGCTGAAAAAGTACAATGCCGGGCAGGAGCAGTTTTGGAAAAAAGAGCACCAGATCAAGATTTGGGCCAATGAATTTTTGCCTGTCGGCTTTGCCGTTTTGCATAAAAAAGAGGCGCTGACCGCCTTTGCCCGCGAGCTGACCGACGGCATCAGGGCCGAAGGCCGCGTGCCGGAAGAGGTGACCCACCAGTATTACTGGCAGACGCCAGGCCGCGGCAAGTACAAGCCGCCCCACCCGGGTGAGGACGACCCCTTCATCCCGTCCGAAATCCGCGGCCGCCACTATAATTCGTGGAAGCAGATCGCGGAGGACCTGGGGTACAGGGAGTGAGCGCATGAAAGAGTTTGAGCTGTACGGCCCCATGCAGAAGTGGCTCAAGCAGTACTTGCGTGACCGCTATAAAACGGCTGAAATCATTGTCGTCGACGCGCACAGCGAGCGGCTCGACCGCGTACTGCGGCGCTGCGGCATCACATATGACGTCGCCACAGGTGTGGATATTCAGATCGACGTGCTCGGCATTGTCCGGAAGGGGACGGATTTCCGGCTGTTTTTTATCGAAGCCAAAAAGACCAGCCTGACGCTGCGTGACCTGGGCCAGCTGTGGGCCTACTGCCGGCTCATTGACCCCGAGGAGGCTTTTTTGCTGACATCAGCCGACCTGGGAACGCTCAATAAGCTGCTCAACGTGTACCGGCGTGAAGACCTGCTCGATTTCGGCGACGGCAGACGTATCAAAAAAATGAAGGTCGGTATTTGGAATATACAAAAGGGCAGTCCTGACGCCGCCAGTATGGTACCCAAAATGTAAGCGGGAGGAATGATATGAAGCAGTACATCGTCGACGCCTTTACCGAGCGTGTGTTCGGCGGCAATCCCGCCGCTGTGTGCGTCATGGACAGCTGGCTGCCCGACAGCCTGATGATGAATATTACGGTTGAGAACAACCTGTCCGAGACGGCTTTTGCCGTCAGGGAAGGGGACAAATATCATCTGCGCTGGTTCACACCGGGCGGTGAAATCGATTTGTGCGGCCACGCAACGCTGGCCACAGCTTTTGTCATCATGCGTTTTGTCGAGCCGCAGCTTGACAAAGTGGTGTTCAGCACGCTGAGCGGTGACCTGACAGTTTCGTGCACAGACGGGCTTTTTGAAATGGACTTCCCCGCCTATTCGCTGCGCCCGGTCGAAGTGACGCAGGTCATGATTGACGCCATCGGCGCCGTGCCGCAGCAGGCGTACATGGGCCGTGACCTTTTGTGTGTTTTTGAAAACGAGGATGTCGTGCGCCAACTGCGGCCGGACATGGAAAAGCTCTGCGGTCTGGACGGGCTGCTTTTGCAGGCAACGGCGGCCGGGAATGTGGAAGGCGGCTTTGACTGCGTTTCGCGCAGCTTTGCGCCCAAGCTCAACGTGCCTGAAGACCCGGTCTGCGGCTCGGGGCATTGCCACATCGCGCCTTACTGGGCCGATCGGCTGAAAAAGGAAAGTCTGGTCGCCTGCCAGGCGTCGCGCCGGGGCGGCACGCTGTACTGCACAGTGCATGACGGCCGCGTGACTCTGGCCGGAAAGGCCGCTCTTTTCAGCGAAGCGGAGCTGCATGTATAAAAATGAGAAAATGGCTGGCAGATTTTTCTGCCAGCCATTTTTGATTGGAAAGCGGAATCAGGCCAGATAGGCGCGCAGCAGGGCAAAGGTGTTCCAAAGTCCCTCGATGTGGCTGCGCTCATAGCCGTGCGAAGCGTAGACGCCCGGGCCAATCAGGGCGTGGCGCACGTCATAGCCCGCACGCAGGGACACACTGACATCAGAAGAATAGAAATTGTAGACGTCAACGGCATAGTCGATATTATTCTCGCGGGCAGTCTTAACAAGGGCAGAGGTCAGCTCGTAGTTGTACGGGCCCGAAGAGTCCTTTGCGCAGATGGAGACCTGTTTTTCTGTACAGGTGACGTTTTCGCCCACGCAGCCCATATCGACGGCAATGCACTCGACAACATCCTCGGGAATGCCGCAGGCCGCGCCGTGACCGATTTCTTCATACACCGTGAAATCGAGGTAAATGCTGCGCTTGGGGGTGATGTTTTCGTCTTTGAGCATTTTGGCATAGGCCAGAAGCACCGAGGCCGACGCCTTGTCGTCCAAGAAACGACTCTTGATATAGCCAGACGGGGTGACGGTAAAGCGTGGGCAGACGGCGATGAAATCACCCGGCATGATGCCCAGCTTTTTGACATCTTCGGCTGAGCGCACGTCTTCGTCGATGACAACCTCAAGGTTGTCGGCAAAGCTGCGCGCATCGTTGACATGGCTGTTGACATGGGTCGAGGCGTTGGGAACCTGAATGGTGCCGTCGTACACACCGTCGAAACGGGTGATAATCTTGACGGTCTCGGTCTCGGTGTTATTGGGGTTGAGACCACCGACATTGGTCAGGGCCAAACGGCCGTTGGGCTTAATGTGGTGGACAACGGCGCCCAGCGTGTCGACATGGGCAAAAAGCATGATGGGGTTGCCCTCGCCGCCGAGGTGAACAGTGACGCCGCCCTTGTTGAGGCGCTTGGGCTGGTAGCCCAGGCGGGTCAGCTCATCGACAAGATACTGCTGCGCCTTTTCCGTATAGCCCGACGGGCTGTCGATAGAAATCAGATTTTTCAGCTGTTCCAGCATGTAATCTTTGATGCTTTGCATGACATATTTCTCCTTTTATGTACGCACCGGCTGGCGATGCTTGATCGTCTGCTTTCAGTATAGCAGAGCGAAAACGAAAAAACAAGCGGGGCCGGATTGGCCAGCGCCGGTCCAAAGGTGGGACTGCGATTGACTTTACCAGAGGCAAATGATAAAATTAAATAAAATTTAAAAAAGAAAGAAGCTGATAAAATGCAAGCAAAACGCCTGTTCGCAGGTCTTTTGTCTGCGGTCATGCTGATGACCCTGCTGCCGGTTTCGGCATCTGCGGCGGAGTATACACCGCCCGCGCTGCCCGACGCCTTTCAGGGCGACGGACTGTACATCACAGCGACGCCGCTTGAGCTGGAAGATGGATGGACGGTCGATGGCACGGCGTCTTTCCACGACGGCTATATAAAGGTCAGCCGTATGGAGTCGATGCGCGATTCGCACGGCTACCTCATTAACAGCTACGAGATTTATAATCTGGCCGACCGCAACGGCAACATCGTGCTCGACTATTCAGGCGTTAGACCAACCGAGCTGTATTACGGCGACGGCATGTGCCTGTTTTATGACGAACTGACTCAGCTGTGGGGCTATATGGACATGACGGGCGACGTCGTCATTGAGCCGCAGTTTGCAGAAGCCAATGTTTTCAGTGACGGTCTGGCAGCGGTGAAGGTCCAAGCCACCGAGGAAAATCCGTATCCCTATGGTGAAAACCGCTATTATATCGACAAAAACGGAAACAAGGTGCTCGGGCCTTACAGCTGGTATTCTGAACTGGGCTTTTTCAGTGACGGACTTGCTCCGGTCGAGATTCTGGATTTTGAAGGCGAAGACGATAATTTCTGCGGCTACATCAATAAGCAGGGCAGGGCGGAAATCACTCTGCACCGTGGCGTGGGCAGCGCTAAACGCGATCAGTCCTTGATGCTGTTTGGTTTGGATAACAAAAATCCTTACGACCTGAGCAGCCGCTTTTCTGAGGGCTATGCTATCTTGGCGGACAGCCGTGGTGACCGCCGCTATCCGGCATATGTCGTCATCGACACCGAGGGCAATGAAGTCGGGCGCATCGACCCAGACGCGCCGATGAAAGCCGAGCCCAAAAGCGTAGTACACGACGGGCTGATTGTCATGGATTTTACCAATACTGAAGGTGGCAGCGGCGGAGGAATCGGGGCTGTCGATATTCATGGTAATATTGTTATAGAACTTGGGACGAATATTGATGTTTATGGCACTTATTTTGACAGCGGTGTTGCCCGTGGCTCTGGCGGCAGTATGGTTGTTGATAAACAGGGCAACACTGTCATTCCCAACTCTTTTACCAGCGTGGTAGGAGTGGACACAGACACGCTTTTAGCGGAAGTCCGTACAGCTTATAATTCGCAGAGTGTTGTAGTGGACTTCGGCATGGCGGTGTCCCCTTTTAACGAGGGCTTGGCGCTGTGTACAGTTAATATGCGGTTCAATGGGATGTCAGATGTGGGGCAATGGCATTATGTACTTGAGGTGCACGAGGGGACGTATACCGGCGGCGGAAAAGTCTATAACGCCGCGACCGGACAGGTGACGGGCGGCGGAAGCACCCCGACCGATCCTGGGACGCCGACCGAGCCGACAGGCGATACGCCGTCGAGCTGGGCAGTGGAAAACGTCAATACCGCTGTTGAGGCGGGCATCGTGCCCGAGACCCTGCAGTCGGCCTACACACAGGCCACGACGCGCGCTGAGTTCTGCGCACTGGCTGTCGAGCTGTACGAGACCGTCATGGGTACGGAAATCACCGAACGCGCCACCTTCAGCGACACGAC
>DVMR01000059.1 GCA_018714845.1 Candidatus Ventrousia excrementavium | reverse complement strand
TTTAATACTGTAGACCTGACGGCTATGAGCGAGACCGGCCAGCTGTTGACAGTCATCCTGATGCTGATTGGCGGTTCTCCCAGTTCGACGGCAGGCGGCATGAAAACAACCACTGTCGGCGTACTGCTTCTGGCAGCGGTGTCTGTTTTCAGGCAAAAGGACTATACACACACCTTTGGACGCCGGATTTCAGACAGCGCAATCCGCAATGCGGCTACGATTTTTTTGATGTATATCGCTTTGTTCCTGCTTGGCGGCATGATTATCAGCCGTGTTGACAACATTCCCATTCTGACAGCACTGTATGAGACGAGTTCTGCCATAGGAACAGTCGGTCTGACGCTGGGGGTCACACCTCAGCTGGGACTGATTTCCCGAATTATTCTTGTACTGCTGATGTACTTCGGCCGTGTGGGCGGACTGACGCTGATGTTCGCTGCTTTTTCCAGGACGGCCGCAAGCAAGGCAAACTTCCCTGAAGAAAAGATTACCGTGGGATAAAGGAGGCAAATAACCGACTATGAAATCGATTCTTTTAATTGGATTAGGACGCTTTGGCAGACATGTTGCCATGAAGCTGGATGAGCTGCATCAGGACGTACTGGCGGTCGACAAACTGGAAAAACGGGTATCAGCCGTTTTGCCCTATGTGACCAGCGCACAGATCGGCGACGGTACAGATGAGGAATTCCTGCGCTCACTCGGTGTACGCAATTTTGACGTCTGCATTGTCGCGATTGGGGATGACTTTCAGAGCTCGCTCGAAACGACGTCGCTTCTGAAGGACCTCGGAGCAAAAATGGTGGTCGCACGGGCCACGCGCGACGTACACGCCAAGTTTTTGCTGCGCAACGGCGCGGATGAGATTGTGTACCCGGAAAAACAGCTGGCGACATGGACGGCCATTCGGTACAGCTCAGATCATATTTTCGACTACATTGAGCTGGATGGCGATTACGCTATTTTTGAAATTTCCATCCCGGCCGCATGGATTGGCAAGACAATAGGTCAGCTGGATGTCCGCAAAAAATATAATATCAATATCATGGCCATGCGGCAGAACGGCGCGCTCAGCATGGACATCACCTCTCATACCGTACTGATGCCAAATGCCAAGCTTCTGGTGCTTGGCGACATGAAAAGTGTGCAGAAATGTTTCCGCATCTGATTGCATAGCGTAGAACATCTCAGAGGTTCACGGCCCGGGAATGACCGGTACTACCAAACCTTCTCCATTTGTGGCATAATAGGGGAAGGAGGATGTGATGCATATGCCGAAGAGCAGGCCGGCCCCGGATAAGACTTTGCGCGCTATGGACAATGTGTCCGGGCGGACAAGCAGGGGGCATCTGAAAATATTTTTTGGCTACGCACCGGGAGTGGGGAAAACACGCGCCATGCTGTGGGCTGCACACGCCGCCAAAGAGCGGGGCATCGACGTAGTCGTTGGCTGCGTGCGTCCGAATGAGCAGCCGCAGGTGACGGAAATGCTGGGCGGACTGGAGCAGTTGCCGGGACTGCGGGTCGGACAGGGCACTGTACAGGAGTTTGACATTGATGCGGCGATTGCGCGCCGGCCGCAGCTGATTTTGGTAGGCGAGCTGGCGCACAGCAACGCAGAGGGTTGCCGCCATACGAGGCGCTATCAGGATGTAGAAGAACTGCTCAAAGCGGGCATCGATGTTTACACGACCGTTAATGTACAGAATATTGAAAGCCTGACCGATGTGGTTGCATCCATTACCGGCGTCGCTGCACGTGAGAGGATTCCGGATTCGGTGTTTGACAGCGCCGACCAGGTCGAGCTGCTTGACATCGAGCCGCAGGACCTGCTCGAGCAGATGCAGCTGGCCGGTGTACAGAGCCATACATCCGGGATGACACTGGAGAAATTGACTGCGCTGCGGGAAATCGCGCTGCGCCGCTGTGCGGACCGTGTCAATCTGCTTACGGAAAATGCACGCGTGAAAAACCAGGGCGCATATCTGACAGATGAGCATATTCTGGTCTGTCTTTCTTCAGCGCCGTCCAATGCCAAAATCATCCGTACAGCGGCCAGAATGGCCAGCGCTTTCCGCGGGACTTTTACAGCACTGTATGTAGAAACGCCTGACTTGACGGCCATGAGCGGCAGCGACAGAGAGCGGCTGCGCTCCAACATTCGCTTGGCGCAGCAGCTGGGGGCGGCCGTGGAAACCGTCTATGGCGATGACGTTCCGCAGCAGATTGCTGATTTTGCCCGTATGGCGGGTGTCTCCAAAATTGTGCTGGGCCGAAACACGGTGACCAGACGGCATTTTTTTAGCAAGCCGACACTGGTCGAACGGTTGATTGCCGTAGCGCCCAATCTGGACGTCTATGTTATTCCCGACTCGGCCGCCGCAGTTGAACGATACCATGCGGCCAAGCTTAAAAATAAGCATACGGCCTTTTCCGCGGCAGACATCCTGAAAAGCACCGGCATTTTGGCCGCAGCCAGTCTGATCGGCTTTTTGTTTGAATGGCTTGGCTTTACCGAGGTCAACATTATTACGGTGTACATCCTCGGGGTGCTGATTACTTCGGTTGTCGTCAAAAATCAGATTTACAGCCTGATTTCTTCAGCACTCAGCGTGCTCGTTTTCAATTATCTGTTCACAGAGCCGCACTATTCGCTGTTCGCTTATGAAAGCGGATATCCGGTCACCTTTGTCATTACGTTTGCTGCGGCGATGATTACCGGCACGTTGGCCGTTCGGCTGAAAAACAATGCCAAACAGTCGGCGCGCTCAGCTTTTCGCACCAAGATTCTGTTTGATGCAAACCAGCTTTTGCAGCAGGCAGGGGACCGTAAGAAGATTGATGAGGCAACGGCCAGCCAGCTGGTCAAGCTGCTGGGCAGATCGGTCATCATTTATCCTGTAGGGGATGGGACGCTGGGAGAGCCCTATATCCTTCCGGCGCCGGACAGGCAGGTCCCGGCCACTATTGCTTCTGGCAGCGAACGGGCAGTCGCTGAATGGGTACTCAAAAATAACAAACATGCCGGCGCAACGACCGACACTCACTCCAGTGCCCTGTGTCTGTATCTGTCTATCCGGGTTAACAGTAACGTATACGGGGTAGTCGGCATTGTCATGGACGACGGCCCGCTCGATGCGTTTGAAAACAGCGTCATGCTCGCCATTCTCGGTGAAAGCGCTCTGGCCATGGAAAACCAAAAAAATGCCAGAGAAAAAGAAGAAGCGGCGATTTTGGCGAAAAACGAGCAGCTGCGCGCCGACCTGCTGCGCGCCATTTCGCACGACCTGCGGACACCGTTGACTTCGATTTCAGGCAATGCCAGCAATCTGCTGTCCAACGGGGAGTATTTTGATGCGGAAACCAAGCGCCGGCTGTACACTGATATTTACGATGATTCCATGTGGCTCATCAATCTGGTCGAAAACCTGCTTTCGGTAACGCGGCTGGAAGAGGGGCGCATGAACCTGCATATTTCCGCTGAACTGATGGAAGATGTTGTCGCCGAGGCGTTGCGTCATATCAATCGCAAAAGCCTGGAGCATGAGATTACTGTGACCCACAGCGACGAGCTGCTGCTGGCAAAAATGGACGCACGGCTTATCGTACAAGTCATCATCAACCTGGTCGATAATGCTGTAAAATACACGCCCAAAGGCTCGCATATCTCGATTACAACTGAGCGCCGGGATGGGCAGGCCGTGGTGCGCATTGCAGATGACGGACCCGGCGTTCCCGACGACAAAAAAACGCATATTTTTGATATGTTTTACAGCGGGGCCAACAAGGTTGCAGACAGCCGACGCAGTCTCGGACTGGGGCTTGCGCTGTGCAGGTCTATTGTTGCGGCGCACGGTGGGGAAATCGGGGTGTCAGACAATATTCCGCACGGTGCTGTATTCACTTTTACCTTACCGGCACAGGAGGCACGTTTGCATGAATAAACCGTTAATACTGGTCGTTGAAGACGATCCTTCGGTCAAGAACCTGATTACTACAACACTTAAAGCGCATGATTACCGCTTCCTGTCCACGGCGAATGGGCAGGGCGCTATTATGGATGCCTCATCTCACAACCCGGATATTATTCTTTTGGATTTGGGTCTGCCGGATATGGACGGAGTGGAAGTCATACAGAGAATCCGTACCTGGTCCAATGTTCCAATTATTGTCATCAGCGCCCGGAGCGAGGATACAGACAAAATCGATGCACTGGACGCTGGAGCCGATGATTACCTGACCAAACCCTTTTCCGTCGAAGAGCTGCTGGCCCGCCTGCGCGTGACACAGCGGCGCCTGGCCATGATGCAGAGTGAGCCGTCCGCTGACTCTGCTGTATTTCAAAACGGCAGCCTTAAAATCGACTATGCGGCGGGCTGTGCCTACCTTGATGGACGGGAGCTGCACTTGACGCCCATTGAGTACAAGCTGCTTTGCCTTTTGGCCAGAAATGTCGGAAAGGTGCTCACCCATACTTATATTACCCAAAATATATGGGGGAGCAGCTGGGACAACGATGTGGCGTCGTTGCGTGTCTTTATGGCGACGCTGCGCAAAAAAATTGAAAGCTCTCCCGGCGCACCGCAGTATATTCAGACCCATATTGGGGTAGGGTATCGCATGCTGAAAGTGGAATAATACCAGTAAAATAGAAATAATTGCCAAGCTGCGGTCAGCCGCAGAGAACAGGAAGCTAGTTCCTTTTCTCTGCGGCTTTTTTTTGAGTTAAAAAACTGAAAGGAAATATTAAAAAATGAAAAAGTATTCCAAAAAAGGAAAGTTTTAAAGGGTCAAGAAGCAATTCTTGGGCTTGTGCGAGTATTGCCGTGTATAAAAAATACCTAAAGAATATTATTAAAATATACTTGTAAATTTTCTCTTGATTTACTATAATAGGGTTGTGAAATAATAAGGGGTACTTTTATTGGGTTTGACCGGAAATAACCAGTTACTGCAGAGAGGAACTGCCTGTGTTTCAGAATGATACTGCTCAAAGGAAAAAAGAGAAGCCGGCAGAGCGCAGAAAGTGGGCCAAAGCGGCCGGTGACCATGAGGTGCTCAGCGCCAAAGGCAATGCGGATACAGGCAAGTACATACAGGACCTGAACTGCGAGACATCGGAGAGAATCCGCTTTAAGCCGGCAGCGCCCGGCGACAGCCGGGTCAGCAGCGTTAAACCGTCGTGCTGTGCGCGTCGGGATGAGCTGCCGAAGCTGGCCGGACAGGTACAGCTGACGACCGGCAAGGCTGAGGTCGGGTACGATGAAAAAAAGCGGGACATGGTTTTCAGTTTTGTGCGGCATGAAAACGACGCCGAAGGACGCGAAGTGCTGGAGAACAAGGCGCGTGTGCGGACGCTGCATGACAAAGACCGCTTCCGCAGCAATGATGAAGATTTTGCCACCGGCGCAATGGAAATGCGCTGCGAGGCGGCACGCAGCCCGAAAACCGTGATGCGGCGCTTTGGCAGCATGTCGATGCGCGAAGGCGGAGATACCACGATGGATCGGGTCATGCCTTTTCAGCGCGTGGACCGTGAGCATGTAAAGCTGCGTCAGCTGCGCGAGCTCGAACATGACTCCGGGGATGACCGTACCAGCATCCACAGCGCAGCGTCGGCAGTCGCCACTTTTGCGGCCAAAAAAGAGCAGAAGCAGCTTGAGTTTCGAAAGCAGTTTTCCAAGGCTGTTTCCAAAGCCAAAGAGAACACAAAGACAGACGATTATCAGCTGTTCATCAGAAAAAAATGGGAGGCCATGCGGCAGGAGCATCTGCTGGATGAGCTGTTTGGTGAAACTGAATCGGAGCTGCCGGAAGAAGAAGCATCTGTGCAGCCAAAGCAGATTGACTGACATCAGTTTTCCTGGGGAACACCCTTGCTTTATAAACCATAATGCAAAAGTTCCAATAAGAGAAAGGAGTTGAAAGGATTCCTGACGCGGCGCGCTTGTTCCGCGCTTTGGGGATCGAAAGTGTATGGCGGAATATTTATCTCCCGGTGTCTATGTAGAGGAATTTGACAGCGGACCTGCACCCATGCAAGGTGTCGGAACCAGCACGGCAGGGTTTGTCGGACTTGCCGAAAAGGGCCCGGTATCGGGGGCTCCGGTCTTTGTGTCAAGCGCCTCGGATTTTACCCGCAAGTTCGGTGGCTACCTGCAGCAGAGCGAGTTTGGTGAATACCGCTATCTGGCTCATGCTGTCAGCCACTTCTTTGCAAACGGCGGCGCCCGCGCCTTTGTCATGCGCGTGGCTCCGCCTGATGCAGCCGTTGCCGGTCTCAAGTGCGGCGACCTGTCTTTCCAGGCCAAAAACCCCGGTGCGTGGGGCAACAAAATCGTCGTCACGCTCAGCCCGGCCAGCAAGGCAAAGACCCAGATTCTGGCGGATGAGGGCGAAGGCAAATACGCCTTTAAAAACGCCGCTGACTTCAACGTCGGGGACGTTGTCGTGCTGGAAAACGGCAGCAGCCAGGAATACGGCGTCATCGCCGCGGTCGAGGGCAGCAATGTCACGCTGGAGAAGCCCTTTGAAAGCGCGCAGGTCGTTGACCAGGCCCTGCTGCCCAAAGTCACTGTCCGTACCTGCGAGATGACCGTTGAGGTCAAATGTGAAGATGCGGTCGAGACCTATGACAATGTGTCTTTCAACATCACCACCCCCAACTTTATTGAAAAGCTGATGGCCAAGTCCGAGCTGGTCGACGTCAGCGCAGCCCACAATACCGAGGCTGTCGCGCCCATCGACCTGGTCCGCACGGCGGCCGGCTGCGACAAAGAGACGGTCAAGCTTCAGCTGAGCGGCGGCCTGAACGGCACTGCAGCGGCCCTTACGGACGGCGATTTTATCGGCGTTGACAAGGGACCGGGCTCGCGTACCGGCATCCAGGCATTCCTGGACAACAGCGATGTGTCGCTGATGGCGGTCCCCGGCATCACGGCGCCCAATGTCCAGCTGTCGCTGGTTGCCCATTGTGAGAATCTGGGCAGCCGCTTTGCCGTGCTCGACATGCCCAAGGACGCCAAGAGCGTCAGTGAGCTGATGGAGCACCGCAACATTGTCGACAGCGATTACTGCGCCATGTACCATCCCTGGCTTGAGGTGTATGATCCGCTGGATAAGCGCAACACCTTTATTCCGCCCTCGGGCTCGGTGCTTGGCATTTATGCCCGCAGCGATAACACCCGCGGCGTACATAAGGCTCCGGCCAACGAGACAGTCGCCAAGTGCACCGGCCTGTCGGTCACCTACAATAATGCCGAGCAGGATATGCTCAACCCCAACGGCGTCAACCTGATTCGCCGGTTCCCGGGCCAGGGCATCCGCGTCTGGGGCGCCCGCACGGCAAGCTCGAAACCCCTGTGGAAGTACGTCAACGTCCGTCGCCTGTTTATCTTCCTCGAAGAGTCCATCAAGGCCAATACCAACTGGGTCGTCTTTGAGCCCAATGACGAGCTTTTGTGGATCCGTGTCCGCCGCACAATCGAAGTCTTCCTCGAGGGCGTGTGGAAGAGTGGTGCGCTGGCCGGCAGTACGGCGGCTGACGCGTTCTTTGTTAACATCGGCAGCGCGACCATGACGCAGGATGACATCGACAACGGCCGTCTTATCTGCGTGATCGGTGTGGCGCCGGTCAAGCCGGCTGAATTCGTCATCTTCCGCCTGACCCAGAAGACGGGCGAATAATCGGCAGTTCATTTGTAATATACCATGAAGAAGGAGTGAGACATTACAGTGCTTCCTTATAGAAATTTCAGATTCCGCCTTGAGATTGACGGACTGGACGCCGGCAGTTTCAGCGAGGTCAGCGGCTTTGACGCCACGATGGATGTCGTCGAGTACCGCGCCGGCGACGACCCGGCCATCACACCGACCAAGCTGCCCGGTCTCATCAAATACGGCAATATCACGCTGAAGTGGGGCTCGTCAGAGACCATGGTGCTGTATGACTGGCTGATTGACATCACCGAGGGCACGATTGAGAAGAAGACGGTCACCCTGACGGCGCTGGATGAAGAGGGCTCGCCCGCCGCGTCATGGCGCTGCATCAATGCCTGGCCGGTCAAGTACACAGCTCCGGATTTCAACGGCACATCGTCTGAGATTGCCGTTGAGACCATTGAGCTTGCGCATGAGGGCCTGACAAGAACAGACTGATTGTAAATGACGTCCGCTGCGCTCCTGCCCCTGCGGGCGGGGGTGCAGCGGACATGCAATGTTTTGACCACCGCACAGAATACGGGATGAAAAAACGGAGGAAATCCCCATGGCATACCAGACGGAGTACCCTTTTACTCTACCCCGCGGGTATATGGATGAAAACGGCACCCTACACCGTGAAGGCGCCATGCGCTTTGCGACGGCTGCCGACGAGATTCTGCCGCTTAAAGACCCGCGCGTCCAGCAGAACCCGGCCTATCTCAGCATCGTGCTCATGACCCGTGTCATTACGCGGCTGGGAACGCTGCCGGCCATTGACAACAAGACCATTGAAAAGCTGCCGTCGTCGGATATGGCGTATCTGCAAAACCTGTACCAGCAGATCAATGCCGTCGAACCGGTTAAAATCGAAGTGACCTGTCCGTCGTGTGGCGAAAAATTCAAAGTTGAGGTCCCACCCCTGGGGGAGTAGTCAAACGCTATCCCCTGGACCGTATTTATGAGGAGATAGCCTTTTTGGGATATTACCTGCACTGGGGCTATGAAGAGATTATGGCCATGGAGCATCGCGAGCGCCTGCGGTTTTGCCGTGAGGTCTCGCAGATCAACAGCCGCATGAACCAGGAAACGCAGGGCAAAAACATATTTGACGTGTTTTAAAGGAGTGACCCCGGTTTTATGAAGCTGCCTTTTTTCGTGTCGCGCAGCGGGCATTACGACCCTATTGTCGCGGTGCGGTTCATTGTCATGTTCAACGTGGCGACACTGGGGTTCCAGAGCGTATCGGGCATCAGCACCCAGCGTTCGGTGGGCTTTGTCAGCGAGGGCGGCCGTAACGACTATCCCATTTTGCTGCCCAAGCCCCAGAGCGAACCGCACCGGCTGACCTTTAAGCGGGGCTATCAGATGCGCAAGCTCAGCCTGACAGGTCTATTGGCCGGGTATACCGGCACACAGGCAATCGAGGCGAAAAAAGCACTGGGAACTATTCTGGTGCTGGATGAAAGCCAGGATATCAAGGCCATCTATTCGTTTATTTCACAGGGTGTTATCGAGTGGGAGCTGAGCGACCTTGACGCATCGCGTTCGACGCCGCTGATAGAGACCTTTACCATTACGCACAACGGGCTGAAAAATATCCCTGTTCCGTCGCTGCTGTAGCACGCGGATACGGCTCGGAAGGAGGAGCTGCATGGCCATCGCAGAGTTCAGGACCATATCGGGCGGCATCGAGCTCGGTACTGCCGGGTTCAGTCTGCCGGGGGACAATGCAGGCTTTTGCAGGTCAATCCTTAATAAAAATGTCAATCCCGCGCCGCTTCGTCTGGAATCGCTGACCTACGTTCTGCCGTCTGACGAGGCTAAAGAGACGCAAAATGTGCAGCAGCCGCCGACGGTAGTCAATCTGCTGATGCAGCTGCGGGCCTATTACGACCAGAGCAACACCTTCCTGCGTTCTCACACTGCGCTCGAGGTGCAGCTGACTTCTCAGCTGCGGCAGGTGCTGGCTCGTTCCAATGGTGCTGTGCGTAAACAGGCGCGTGAGCTTGAACACGCCATTCGCGGCAGCCTGTTGAAGGAAGGCGAGCTGCGCCGTTCACTGGAGCAGCTGGAGCGGGAAGTAAAAAAAAACGAAAATAATCCGTTAAATTACAGTCGGACAGGCAGCCGCGACAGGGCGCGTCCGGCCATGTCTGCCCGACTGCCTGTCCACAGTATTCTGATGGAACAGTTCCGACAGGCGATGACGGGTGTACCCCGTGTAGAGCAGGGAAGGCCTGTGGAGCCGGCGGTATTGACTGGTCGGCAGCACGGCAGGCAGACTTCTGGCACATTAGAGGCGTCAAGCGAAGCGCGCAGTCTGCCGGCACTGCAAAATCTGTCTGGATCGCAGATTTCGACTCAACAGGAAAGTGCGCCGGGTAAGATACTGGAGCAAAATCGGGCAGACTGGCAGGACACATCAGCCAAGCGCGCAGATGAGCGCACGGCTGCACGGAAAAAACGAAGTCCGCGCCGAAGCAGAACTGACGTCCGTCGAGCGAATGACGAAGAGCAGAACCTTCAGCCCGGACAAAACAGCGTCCTCAATCAAAGGCAGAGGGAACCGGCAGGTGTGTCCTCAGAAAAAGTGCGGACGGCCATGGAGTACACAGATATATCCTTTGAAAAGACTGCTGAAGAAGAGCGCTCTGCCGGGTTGAAACGGTCGGTACAGGCATATGAACGGCCTGTGGAAACGGCCATGGTTTCTGTACGGGGACGGGTCCTCGCAGCAGGACAGCCGAGAGAATCGGCAGTGCAACAGACGGCGAACGGTCGAAGTCTGCTGGTTAGCCGGCCGGGTGTTTGGGCGCAGACTGTCTTTGCGTCTGTCCGAGAAGACCCGTGGGCGGCGATATTCGGCAGCCTGCGGGCCGGGGTCCGGCTTTCTGCGGGAGAATCTGACTGGCCGGGACTGCTGCGCACTGTGCGCAGCGGGGCTTTTGGCCGACCGGAAACTGCTGTGACATATCGCGGGTCTGAACCGTTTATTTGGAGTACGTCACCATACAGTGCGGGCCCGTTGCTTTCAGGTCAATATCTCGGCAACCAGAAAGCACAGGCTTTCGAAAATCATTTTTTGCAAAGCACACTCTCCGCGCCGGCTCTTCTGCAGTCGTCAGTACGATGGGAAGGGCGTGGTGCGGAACCGGGCGACGGTTTAAAAAAACTGTCAGGACCGGGCAATGCCATACGGCTGAGGGACAGTCGGGGTGAAACTGCTCGCGCTGCCCATGCAGTGAATCAGCGCCAGCTGATACCGGGACAGAGTGAGCGCACAGAAAATTTGGCAGTACCGTCCGTCCGGGTGCAGGACACCGCGAATACTGCCGGGCTTCGTGCAAAGCTGCCGACAAAATCTGGCTTTTTCGAGCCTTTTTTCGCGCAAAAAGAGCAGGGGCAGGGGCGTTGGCTTTGGAATCCGACCTTAAAGGCATTGTTGGCGTATAATGTGCCGGGGCGTCGCGATTTCACCGATGGAGAGCCTGAACATACAAAGCTGCCGCCGCTTCAGATGGCATGGAGTGCCAGCCACGATACAGAGCGCCTGGCAGTCTGGGCACCCGGGAGTGCATGGCAGAGCGTAGCGTATCGCCGTACTGTGCAGAATGATTCGGCAGGCTCCATTGTTGCACGGAGTCGTTCAGAGACGCCTGTATTATGGCGCGGCCTCAGTACTCCACATGCACAGCTGCTTGCAGACAAAACTACGCCGGTGGGAATACTGCCGCGTCAGGCAGCTTACACGGGCAGGATCAAGGCGGCTGCGGCCGCTCAAAACTGGCGTACGACCCGGAGCTTAACCGGGCCATTTCATTGGACAACGCTTCCGGCGTCCCCGCGGCCGACCGGGCTGCAGAGGG
>DVMR01000058.1 GCA_018714845.1 Candidatus Ventrousia excrementavium | reverse complement strand
CCATGAAGCGGTCAAAAGTGAGGACGGAAGCCGGGAACAGGAAGTGGAAATCTTCTACCGCTTTATCGGCAAAATCGAATGACACATCTTGAGATACCCAACAATATCTTTAACTAAGGGAAACGGGACTGTCGGTTCCCGACTCTGATAGGTTAATCTGTATATCAGAAGTACTTGAAACACCTGTAAGCACATTGCTGGGAGAAACTGTTATCAAAGCGGATGCTGATCACTTGAAAGCCATTTCTGAAAAATTGGAGGTGATCAATTTGCAGCTGGCACAAAGGAAAACCACAAGAAGAAAAATGATTCGCTGGCTGCTTATTTTATTATGTGCAGTGATAGCAATAATTTTTGCAGTCTTGGCAATGCTAAATAGTTCTTATTTGGATTGGGATTACAGCGACCCTGAAACCGCGGTTCTCGGAGTGGCAGTTCACTCATTTGAATGGCTGTTTGTCAGAGCAGCACCGATTATTTTTATTCTTGCAATCATTGGAATTGTCTTAACACACAAGAAAGAATGAAACCATCCTGCTTTTGAGGCAAAGCTCGGATTATAAGATTTTTTGACAAATCGGAGACTTTTCAAAATGAACAAAAAGAAAATCAAGATAGCGACCGCGATAGTGGTTGCGTTGGGATTGGGCTTCATATTTTACAATCAAACGATTCCTGATGAATATGTGCCTGATGATAATGAAATCGCCCTGCACATACAATTTGACATAAATGAAGATATTGGATTACTGGTTTATGATTATCGTGCAAATGGTCATGAATACAGCGGAGGCACATCAAATGCGGATGGCTCGTTAATAAAGCATGACTCTGATATCATTGCAGCATTGAAAAAAGAGGAGCTGCACAGTTCCGCTGACACTGTAGAGTTGTCAATCCAATTCAGAATTATCACTGAATATGTAGCCCCCAATTATGAAAATATATATCCGGATGATATTACAAAGTATATAGAGCCCGTCTCATGGGAAGCACACTTTGGTGAATCATATTTCATTACCATCACCGGTGACAAGGCAAATGGGTATGAAGCTGTATTAAACTAATTCATTCTGTTTGTGTTAAAATCTTATGATGGCTGTGCTGAGCATCCGTCAAAAGGACAAGGCTCCCTCTGTCAGAACGATAGAGGGAGCCCTATTTTGCATATATTCACAATGGTTTTCAATTTTTTCTTGAAGGGGAGTGCTCAGGCGCGGAAAGCGGCGTTGGCTTCGAAAATGGCATCGCCGCCGCGGTGGCCGGCCGCGGCAAAATCACCGTTTTCCAGCGTGCCGAGCGTCAAATCCATCTGTTCGCCCAGCTTGAGCTCGCGGTGGTAGGCCAGGATTAAGGAGCTGAGCGGCCGTTCACGCATGAGCTCGAGGGGCAGGGCATCGCACACCAGGTCGGCATAGACGGTATTGTTCATGTGTGCGTTGATGTCGCAGTGGCAAAAGGTGGCGGCCGCCGTGCCTGCGGGCTGCATCACTTCAGCGCGCCGGATGGCGAAGTCATGGGTCGGGACAGTGTCGGGCATGACGGGAAAGCCCAGGGCTTCGGGCGGGTGGCGCAGGATGCGGTGGGTGTCACGGTCGACCAGAATCCAGCGCGCGTCGACCGATGCGGTGCTCTGGCCGTTTTTATCAAAAAATTCGGTGAACCGGCAGAAAATAGCCCGGCGGGGCATGGCAGGGCGGGTGATCAGGTGCAGACGGTCGCCAATCAGCATGTCGCCCGTGATGCGCAGGGACACTTTGGCCATCAAAAAGGCAGTGCCGGTCTCGGCATAGCGCTCAGCGGTGACGCCCCAGCTGTCGCAGTGGTCGGTACTGATTTGCTGGGTAAAGCGCAGCAGGCTGCCGGGGGTCACACGGCGGTTGAGGTCGCACTCGTAGTCGGTCAGTACGATTTCTTTTTCCAAAACAGGGCTTTTTGATTCCATCTTTCTCACTCCAGTATGCGCAGCGGTACGTATCCTGCCGACTGCATCAGTTTTTGCCCCTCGTCAGTCAAAATCCAGTCGATGAGCTCGCGCACAGCGGGGTTTTCGTCATCACCGGTGCGGAAAACAGCGTAGTATGCGTCGGTCAGCGGATACTCGCCCGACGCAATGCTCTCGTCAGTCGGCGCGACGCCGTCGACGGCCAGAAGCCGCGAACCCTCGCTTGTGTACATGCCGCTGGCATAGTAATAGACCGAATACCCCAGCGCCGACGGACCGGCGGCGTAGTCGGACACCGCGTCAATCAGACCGCCCATGTCGGCGATGATCAGCTCGTGCGGGGCTTCCATGATCTCGTCCGCCGGCACCAGCAGCTTGTACATCAGGGTCTGGCTGCCCGAATTGTCCGGCCGCTGGTAAGCGGTGATGGCGGCGTCAGGCCCGCCGACTTCATTCCAGTTTGTAATTTGTCCGGTATAGATGCCTTTCAGTTGTTCAACGGTCAGGCTTTCGACGGGATTGTCGACGCCGGTCAGAAAGACAAAGGCGTCTTTGACAACGGGCACGACCTCGAACTGCTGGCCGCTGTCGTCCATCAGCTGCAGCTCTTCGGCAGAGGGCGGAGTGACAAAAATGATGTCGCAGTCGCCGTTTATCAGGTTTTCATAGGCCGCGTGGGTGGTGGCGTGGTTGACAAACTCCTGCGCCTGCTCGGGCGTATAATCCAGCAGGCTCTGCACCAGCGCCTCGGACAGCGGAATGGTGGCCGTCGACCCGTCGAGCCGGGGCAGGGTGTCGGCGGTAAAGTCGGGCTTTTGCGAGACCGGCTCATCCTCGGTGGGGGTGGTTGGGTCGCCGGCCGGGGAATCGCCGGGCTTTTCGGCGGAAGAGTCGTCCGGGTCGGCAGCCGGCCCGGCATCGTCGATGCGGCAGGCGGCCAGGGAGAGCAAAAGGGACAGGATGCCCAGCAGGGCGATCAGACGTTTCATTGCGGTACCTCGCTTTCAAGCAATGCAAAGTTGAAATATTCGGACGGGACATAAAGGGGGTTTCCGGACAGGTCAGTGGTTGGGATGAGGACGTTAAAGCCAAAGCTGACCGAAACGCAGTCGAGTTCTTCGAGCGGCTGTGTGATGCCGTTTTGCTGCAAAAACGCGGTCAGCTCATCCGACGGCACGAGCAGGTCGGCAGCCGTCAGGCGGCGGCCGTCGCGCAGGTCAAAGGTGAGGAACTCTTCATAGGCGGCAAAATCGTCGGTCGTGGTCGCGGCTGTCCAGTACGACACCGAGAACAGCCCGCTGAGAACGGAAAAGCTGACGCTTACATCGTGGTCGGTCCACTCGTCCCAGCGGTCGGTCATTGCCGCGGGCAGGTAATCCAGGGTCTTGTACCGCTCCTCGAACGCGTCCAGCGCGGCGTTGATCGAATCCTGCACATCCTGCGGGACGCCGCCCGTCAGACGGGGAGAGAAGCGCTCGGTGTTATTGGGGCTGCCGGCGGCCACATCGTCGAGCGAATGGGGCGCGGTGGGCAGCGAGTATGAGATGGCGGAGCGGTCGACCGTGACGTCATCGGTCAGATAGGCGGAAGGGTCCTCGTACAAAATCGAGCAGACCGTGTAAAGCTCGTCGGGGGAAATGGCGAAAAACATCGAATACCCCGCGTCGACATAGGGATTTTCCTCGGGGAAAATGATGTTCAGATAGACCCCTTCGGCCGAGATGCAGGGGTAATTTTCGGGCAGCCCGCGGAACGGGCGCTTGAGGGGGATGTTGTCCGCCGAAGCGGTCAGCTGCCGCGTGAGCGACGCGTCGAGGATGGAAACATAGTCCGCGCCCTCAAAGAACAGGTCGCTCAGCTGCAGCTGCCGGCCGTCGTACATGTCGAACAGATAGTATTTCACCGTCGAGGACGATTGGCCCCAATCGACGGTCAGGCCCTCGGCGTCGAGCAGGCGGACCGAGTCGTGGCCGTAAACGCTGATGGACAGCACGCGGCCCGCAATGGTCAGGTTGACATAGACCAGGCGGTCGATGCAGCGGCTGACCGCGTCGCCGGTCACGGCAAGGGTCGTGGGATCGACGGTGGGCTCGGCCTCGATCAGCTCCTGCACGTCGGCCTCGATCAGCTCGTTGAGACGGTTTTGCAGGATCTGGTTGCGCAGCCCGGTGATCACGACCGTGTTGACGCTCAGGACGACGCCGCGCTCATCGGGCTCGGTGGACTCGGTCAACGACTCATAGGTATAATAATCGTAGGCCGAGTAAGTATAAAGGGGCGGCGACGTCTCTTCGGGGGCGGGATTGCCCGTCCCGACGCTCGTGGCCGGCGCATCATTCCAGTCAATGCCGTCGGCAGAAGGCAGGGCAAGAGGCTGTATGGTACTGGGCTGCGGGCCGGTCTGATCGGGCTGGTCAACCTGGTCGGGCGTATTGTTTGGGCCGACCGGGTCGGAATCATCCGGCGCATCCTGGGAAAAAATATGGCAGCCGCTCAGCAGCAGGCACAAAACCAGGCTGAGGGCAAGCAGTCGTCTGTTCATGAGGACCTCCTGATGTGTATGGTTGCACAGGGCATTTTGATTATACCATACCAGCAGGCAAAAAGCACAGCTTTTTGCCTGAGGCGCGTGTTTGTCATTGTATATCATATTTTGGACGCGCGAGGCAGGAAAAAAGTTCCCCCGGCAGCTGAAAAACATACAATGGGATAATGGAGGTGGCGAAATGGACGACAATGCGCCCCGCAGCACAGGGCAGGAGCAGGGACAGAGCCAGGAGCCGGCCGGCGGACAGACGGGGATGTTCTGGCAGAGCATCGACATGCAGATTGCCGCGCTGGTCATCATGATAATCGCAACAACCCTGTCAGTCATTGTATTGCAGGGTATTAAGGACCAGCAGGAGGGGCTGTTTCCCTGCAGGGATTATTCGTTTATTGACAGGCTGCCGCGTATCAGCACTGCGCTGACCGCGCTGACCGCTCTGTACTTTCTGTACCTGGCGTGGATGGATCACAAGCAGAATCCGGACAGCAAAACCCTGTCGTGGCTGTTTATCGCCAACGCCTTTGCCGTGGGGGCCTCGGCCATCAAGCTGGACGTCTTGTATACTGCGGAAGAAGAGGGGGAAGAAACAGACGAAATTATCGAGGATGCGGTGGGGTGAATCGGTTCTGCAAGTCAGCCAGCTCGGTACGCAGCTCGTCAACAGTGCGCTGGAGGTCGGCAATCTGACGGTTTTGCGTCAGCTCCTGCTTAAGCTGGTTCTGTGCGGAGTTGGTTTCAAGGACCTGAGCGATGAGCATGAGAAAATTGCCCAGAGAGTTTTGCTGGCCTGCGGTCAGATCGCCCAGCAGGGCAAACCCCAGCACCGTGCCCAGTGCCGTCATCAGCTCAGCCGGAAGTCCGAAAAACCACTGCGTGAAAAACGGCTCCTGCGGCATCAGTGCCACCATCCTTTCCTTGATATATATGCCAGCCGGCCGGAAAACAGCGCAAAAAAGAGCGCCCCAAAACGGGGCGCCCTGAAAAATGAAAAGGTCTGATTATTTGACTTCGCGGGTCCAGCCGTGCGGGTCAGGCAGGCGGCCCCACTGGATGCCGGTCAGGTTGTCATACAACTTCTGCGAGATTTCGCCAATCTCGAAGTTGTTGATGACGTGCTTTTCGCCCTTATAGCAGATCTCGCCCACAGGCGAAATGACGGCGGCTGTACCGCAGCCAAAGGCCTCTTCCAGCTTGCCGGAATGCGCGGCACCGATGAGCTCGTCGACCGACAGCTTGCGCTCGGAAACCTTGCAGCCCCAGTCGCGCAGCAGCTGCAGGCAGCTGTCGCGTGTCACGCCGGGCAGAATTGTGCCGTCAAGGGGGGCGGTGATAATCTCGCCGTCAATCTTGAACATCATGTTCATGGCGCCGACCTCTTCGACATACTTCTGCTCAACGCTGTCCAGCCACAAAACCTGGTTGTACCCCAGCTCCTGCGCCTTTTCCTGCGCCTTGAGGCTTCCACCGTAGTTGCCGCCGCACTTGGCGTAGCCGGTGCCGCCGCGCGAGGCGCGGGTGTACTCGTCTTCGACAAAGATGCGGATGGGGGCAAAGCCGTTGGGGTAATAGCTCCCCGTCGGCGAGGCGATAAAGACAGCCTTGTATGTATGCGAAGCATGCACGCCCAGCATGGCATCGGTGGCGATGATGAAGGGACGCAGATACAGTGAGGTACCCGGGGCGGTCGGAATCCAGTCGCGGTCGGCATTGACCAGAGCTTCGACGCACTGGATGAAATCCTCGGTCGGAAGCAATGCCATACACATGCGCTCGCACGAACGAATCATGCGTTCAGCGTTCTTTTCAGGACGGAACAGTAGCACGCGTCCGTCCGCCGCGGGATAGGCCTTCATGCCCTCGAACAGCTCCTGCCCATAGTGGAAGACCATGGCCGCCGGGTCGAGACAGATGGGGCCGTAGGGGACAAGCTGTGCGTTGTGCCAGCCTTTATCGTCCGAATAATCAACGGTCACCATATGGTCGCTGAAATACTTGCCAAAACCGAGATTGCTCTGGTCAGGCTTCTGCTTGGGGGACTGGGTCAGGGTTTTTTTGATTTCTAACATCACTCACGCCTCCTTATAAAGTTGCCACTTGCGAAAAGCCGCAATTTGCGATACCATATAAATTATCTACAGTATAGCACCCTTGGCGGCGTTTGACAACAAAAAATTTACTGTCATAGATAAATACGCCGAAAATATTTAATATTGCTGCATATCATATGTGAAAGTGAACCTTTGAAAGGGGGAAGGACTGGGTGAAGCGCGCCGCAGCGCTGCTGCTTGTCTGCCTGATTTTCATATCGCTGCCCGGCTCGCTGGCCGCGGTGGCCCCCACAGTCATCTTTACCGCCATCAATGACGCGGTGCAGAGTCTGTCGGCCGATACTATGCCGGTGCGCGTCGGTGGGCAGGTTTATGTCCCATATACAACGCTGTCGCGGCTGTCGCCCATCAGCGTCTATTATAATGTGCGCGAACAGCGTGTGCTGGTTTATAACTTTGACTACACGCTCAACTTCGATCTGGCCAACAGCATTACCTATGACGAGTCGGGAGTCGTGTATTCTTATAACGCCGTGCGGCGCAGCGGGACTATTTTTGTGCCAATCTCGCTGGTCTGTCAGAAGTTCGGATTCAGCTATTCTCACATCACCGTGCCGCCGTACGGCTCGGTCATCCGCATCAATACCGAAGCGCCGATTTTGACGGACAGCGAGTTTGTCGACCGCTATCTGAGCCGTATGGAGCAGGTCTACGACACTTATGTAGAGAGCCTGGCTCCTGAACCGAGCGATCCCGATACGCCTGAAGAACCGGCGGAACCCAGTCAGCAGGACGAGCCGGAACCCGTAGCGGTCAGCCTGGCCTTTGAAGGACCGCTTACGGCTGAGACCGAAAGCATTCTGGACAGCCTTGAAAATGCGGGCGAACAGGCGGCATTCTTTATTTCAGGCGATGTCAACGAGTGGCGCTCCACCCTGCGCCGTATCCTGGGCGAGGGGCATACCATTGGCCTGTATGCGCCGGGGGAATACGCCTCTGTCGACGAGCTTCTATCCGCGCTTCGGGCGCAGAACGACGCGCTGTGCGAAGTCCTGCACACGCGGGCCCGGCTGGTGTGGATGCCCGGCAGCCGCAGCCTGACACAGGAGCAGCGTGACGCGCTGATCGGCGCCGGATACCGCCTGTGGGAGGATAACCTGGACCCGCGGGCAGATGAGCGGTCGGCCTACAGCGTACGCGCCAACGTGCGCACCATTTTGCAGAGCATGGAGCGCAATGCCGTGGTCCGGCTTTTGAGCAACGAGGCATCAGCCGAGGCGTTGCCCGGCATTCTCAGTGATTTAAGCCGCACCCGCCACGATATTCAGGTCATCCGCGAGTGGCACACGCCGGTCAACAGCGCGCAGGAGATGCGCTGATGCAGAAGAGGAGAAATGATGGATAAACAGAAACGAAAAGAAATGACAGCCGCATACCGTGAAAAGCAGGCCCTGGGCGGCGTGCTCGCCATTGTATGTGCCGAGACGGGGAAACGGCTTTTGATGTCAGGCTCTGATTTGCGCGGACTGCAAAACCGCTTCCAGTTTTCGTGCGCCACCGGCTCGTGCGTTTCGCCGCGCATTCAGGCCGACTGGGACCGGTATGGAGCGGGCGCATTTTCGCTTGAAGTGCTCGAGACGCTGGAGCAAAAGAGCGATCAGGATGCCGCGGCTTTCCGCGAGGACATCAAAGCGCTCGAGGCGTTGTGGCGCGAAAAATATGCGTCCGAAGCGCTGTACTGATCTGATTGCCTGTCAGCACTGAGCGCCGCCTGCGGCGGAGTGAATGAAGAAAGCCCTTCCGTCTGCTTGAAACAGACGGAAGGGCTTTTTTGCTTTTTATTGGCGGCTGCCGTACAGGCGGGCAATTTCAGCCACGTCCTTGTCGCCGCGGCCCGACAGGTTTACAATGATGATTTTGTCCTTTTCCATAGTGGGGGCAAGTTTGATGGCGTGAGCCAGCGCGTGCGCGCTCTCAATGGCGGGGACGATGCCCTCGGTGCGCGACAGGGTAAAGAGTGCATCGACTGCCTCGTCATCTGTGGCAGCGACATAAGTCGCGCGGCCGGTGTCCTTGTAATAGCAGTGCTCAGGCCCGACGCCGGGGTAATCAAGGCCGGCTGAAATGGAATAGACCGGCAGAGGCTGCCCCTGTTCGTCCTGAACGAGATAACACTTAAAGCCGTGGATAATACCCGGCGTGCCCAGCGTCATGGTGGCGGCGTGGTCAGGGGTGTCAAGCCCGCGGCCCGCGGCCTCGACGCCGATCATCTGAACATCGGGGTCATTGTAGAACGGAGAAAACAGGCCGATGGCGTTGGAGCCGCCGCCGACGCAGGCCATGACGACGTCGGGAAGTCGGTGTTCGAGGGCCAGGCACTGTGCGCGGGCCTCTTGCCCGACGACAGACTGGAAAAAGCGGACCATTTCAGGGTAGGGGGCCGGGCCGACGGCCGAGCCGAGCAGGTAATAGGTGCTGTCGCGGTTTTCGACCAGATCGACCAGCGCGGCGTCGACGGCGTCCTTAAGGGTGCGCGTACCGCTTTCCACCGAAACGACGGTCGCGCCCAGCATTTCCATGCGGTAGACGTTGAGAGCCTGCCGGCGGCAGTCCTCGGCGCCCATGTAGATGACACATTCCATGCCGAACAGCGCGCACACTGTGGCTGTCGCCACGCCGTGCTGTCCCGCGCCGGTCTCGGCAATAATGCGGTTTTTGCCCAGCCGGCGGGCCAGCAGGGCCTGGCCGATGGCGTGGTTGATTTTGTGCGCGCCCGTGTGGTTGAGGTCCTCGCGCTTGAGGTAGATTTTGGCGCCGCCCAGCTTTTTTGTCAACCGTTCGGCATAGTACAGGTTGGATGGCCGGCCGATGTATTCGGCCTGGTAGCGGTTGAGCTCGGCGAGAAATGCCGGATCGCGCACAGCGGCGTGGAACTCGCGTGCGACCTCGTCCAAAACGCTTTGCAGCTGCGGTGGGATAAAGCTGCCGCCGTACTGGCCGAAAAATCCGTCTGCATTGGGGAGCTGAGCGGTGTGCATGGTGTTCATTTTGTTTTCTCCTTTCCTGCCCCTGCGGGGCCCGTACAGTGTGTGGCGGGCTGAAACTGCAGCCCTTTTTGTGATTTGGGAAGTGTTTCTGCACGGGTGGACAAAACAAAAAGCACCCGTCCTCTTCAAGGACAGGTGCTGAAACCTGCGGTGCCACCTTGATTGGTACAAACGTACCCACTTTACAGAAATGCCATCACATTCCCCACCCGATAACGCCGGTGCAGGCGTCGGGAGATACTGAGCGCAAAGCGCCGTTCATCCCGCCCTCTGGGGTCCATTTGCCAAAGCCGCCTTTCTGCCCGGATCCCACCAGCCCGGACTCTCTGTGAGCGCGTACTCTGTTTTATCTCCCCTTCAACGGTTTAACGGCATTATACTCTTTGAGTGCGCCGTTGTCAAGTGTTTTTATGTATATGACTTGTCAATCTGCACGACGGCATAGTATTTTCCGCCGTCCATGGCCGAAATGGCGTCGCGGATGGCCTGGGCAATCTGCTGGTCGCTCAGGCGGAAATTGTGCGGCACGACGACGTCAAAAATCAGGTTGGTGTGTTCGGGGCCGGCCGTCATGCGGAAATCGTGGATGGAGACGCTCGGGTCAATGAGCTTGACGAGCGCCGCAACCTCGGCGCGCTTGCGCACGGTCAACTCGTCGTCAGTCGCGATGGGGTCCATGTGGATAACGGCCGCCGCGCAGTAACGCGCCTGCAGCTCGCGCTCGACGTCGTCGATGATGTCGTGCATCTGCATGATGTTGGCGTCGCACGGCACCTCTGCGTGCAGTGAAATCATACAGCGGCCTGGTCCGTAGTCGTGGACAATCAGGTCATGCACGCCGACAATCTCTTTGTGCGCCAGCACGGTGTCGGCGATATTCTGAACCAGCTCAGGGTCGGGCTTTTGGCCCAGCAGCGGATTGAGGGTGTCACGCGCGGCGCCGATGCCGCTGTAGATGATGAACAGGGCAACGGCCGCACCCAGCCAGCCGTCAACCATCAGATTGGAAAAATGGCCGATCAGGGTGCCCAGCAGGACAACGGCCGTCGCTGCCGTATCGCTGAGGGAATCGGTCGCCGTCGCCTGCATGGCCGACGAATCGATGTCGCGCCCCAGGCGGCGGTTGAAGAAAAACATCCACAGCTTGACGGCGATGGAACAGGCCAGAATGACACAGGACAGCACGCTGAAGTCGACGGGTGCAGGGGACAGAATCTTTTCGACCGACGCCTTTCCCAGTTCAACGCCGGCCAGAATGATGACCATGCTGACGGCCAGACCGGCCAGGTATTCAATGCGGCCATGACCGAACGGGTGGTCGAGGTCGGGCTTTTGACCTGCCATTTTAAAGCCCACCAGGGTGACGATTGACGAGCCTGCATCTGACAGGTTGTTAAAGGCGTCAGCTGTGACGGCGATGGATGAAGTCAGAACACCGGCCAGAAATTTGCCCGCGCACAACAGCAGGTTGAGTACAATGCCGACGCAGCCGCTCAGTACCCCGTAGCGCTGGCGCACGGCGGGGTCGCGGGTGTCGTTCCAGTTTTTGATAAAATGCTGAACCAGAAAATGGGTCATATGGTCTCATCCGTCCTTTAAAACGCCCCGGCATGTGCCGGGGCGCTGTTTTTATAAAAGAATATCAATACTCGAGGATATACCAGGCGCCGCCTGTCTTGCCCCAGCCAAAACCGCCGGAGAAAGAACGAACCTCGTCATACACAGCGCTGAAGACCCAGTCACCGTTTTCGTCGATAAAGCCCGTCTTGCCGCCCGAGGTGACAGCAGCCAGTCCGTCAGAAAAAGGTTGGGCAGAGCTGAACTGCGGCGTGATAACCTGAGCGCCTGTCTTGTTAACAAAACCGTAGCGGTTATTTCTGACCACGCCGATAAGCGGCGAGTCGGGGGAAGGCGCGAGCACAGAGCTGTAACCGCTGAGCGAAATGGTCGAGCCCGCGCCGGTCACAAGGACCGGAGAGCCGGACAGCAGCCCAGTTGCCACTCCACCTTCAAATGGGGCCGGCTGGCTGGAAAATCCCGAAACAACGATCTTGCCGGTCAGGTCGATAAAACCCCAGCTCGACGAGACCTGTTTGCCACCGGCAAAGCTGCCGATGCACACCGGCGCCATGCCGTTGTGAAAAGCGCCGGCATCGACGATGGCGTCGCCTACGCCGCCGGTCAAATCACCGGCGCAGGACAGGTCTATAACCGTGCTGCCGTTGTGGTCAACATAGCGGTAGTCGGGATATTCGCCGGCCAGATTGCCGTCAATCAGAATGAGGCCGTCGCCGGCGGCTGAAGCGGCGACGCTGGTAGCGTCAAGGGAGAAAATGGCGCCTGTCTCATCGACCAGAGCAGGGGCAGCGCCCTTGAGCAGCAAAAGCCCCTCGCTGAACTGCCCGTCTGTGCCGGTGTAGGCCAGGCCGGACCCAATATTGACGCCCAGGGACGTGTAGTCGCCATCGCGGTCGACAAAGCCGAGCGAGTATCCGCCCGCGGCCCGGGTCGTCAGTACAACGCCCTTGCCCTCGCTGAACGGGTAAGCGGCCGCGTAGCTGGTGTCTGTCAGCATGGTTCCATCCGTGCCGATATAGCCGTATTCGCCCGAACGTGAGACCACGGCAAAACCCTCGCTGAAGCTCTGCACATCGGTGAAGGAAAAGGCTGTACCCGATGAGATGTCGTCATCACCGGTCGGATCGACCGGGTCGACGGGGTCTGTCTCATCCGGGTCTGTGGGGTCGACCGGGTCAACGGGATCAACCGGGTCGACAGGGTCTGTCGGGTCGACGACCGGCGTCAGGGTAAAGGTTTTGCGGTTGGCGGGCACGACCAGGCGACTGATGATGGCCGCCGCCTCGCCGCGGGTGATGGCGCTTGAGGGGTCAAAGTAGCCCTCGTCGCCGCGGCCGGTCAGCACGCCAGCCCGGTAGAGAAGATAAATGGAATCGCTGTACTGTGCGTCGGCCGTCACATCGGGAATGGAGTCAATGGTGTTGATGGCGGTCAGCTCGGAAGAGGGCAGGGGAGAAGAAAAAATGTAGGCCATCTGCGCGCGCGTCGCGCTCTGGGTGTAGTCTGAAAAATCAGTCGAGGTGATAATTTTACTCGAAATGGCGTATTTGACCGGAATGTCGTACCACGGGGTGCCAGACTGGTCAAAAATGCCCAGCCCGCTGCGGTAAATGTTGTGCACGCGCGCGGCGATGACGATGCACTCAGCCAGCGTGATGTTGCCGCCGGGGCGGAAGGTGCCGTCCTCGTAGCCGCTCATCAGGCCCAGTTCATAGCAGGTCTGCACGCTTTCCGCGTACCAGGCTGAAGCGGATACGTCGGAAAACTGCCCCGACGTGTAGGTGTTCTTTTTGGTGAACAGGTCCAGTCCCGAGGCCGAAGCGGCGGTGGGGAGCAGGATGAAAAGACAAAGGCAGGCGGCGGTCAGCCGCGAAAACAGCTTTTTCATAGTCAGCCATCCTTTCCGGCGCAGTGAGTGAAAAGGCCCTGCCGAGTGCGCCGGCCCGGCAAAGCCTGGTTGTCTGGTTATTATATCAAAAAAAAGCGCGCAATGCAATCATTGCCGCGCACCGGGTCATGCTGTATAATAGTGGAAAACAAAAAAGGAGGCCGCCATGGTCCATATTGGAAATGACTGGGACACTGTGCTTGCGGGGGAGTTTGACAGGGAATATTACCAGAAGCTGCGCGCTTTCTTAAAGCGCGA
Source organism: Candidatus Ventrousia excrementavium (assembly GCA_018714845.1). GTDB lineage: Bacteria > Bacillota > Clostridia > Oscillospirales > Butyricicoccaceae > Ventrousia > Ventrousia excrementavium. The sequence goes on along the minus strand of DVMR01000058.1, from coordinate 58,402 downwards.
ATACGCATCCGGCCCCGTGTACCCGGATATGTATGATATTTTCAACGCACTGCGGCTGACGCCCTACAGTGCGGTCAGCGTCGTCATTCTGGGTCAGGACCCGTACCACGGTCCAGGACAGGCGCACGGACTGAGCTTTTCGGTCCGCCGCGGCGTGCCCGTGCCGCCGTCGCTGAGCAACATTTTTCAGGAGATTCAGAGTGACGTCGGGGCTCCGATTCCGCCGCACGGATGTCTTGAAAGCTGGGCCCGGCAGGGCGTTCTGCTGCTCAACACAGTGCTGACCGTGCGGGCGGGCCAGCCCAACTCACACCGCGGCGCAGGCTGGGAGATTTTTACCGACCATGTCATTGAAAAGCTGGCTCTGCGGCCCGAGCCAATGGTCTTTATGCTGTGGGGAGCCAATGCGCGGGCAAAAGCCCCCCTTTTGCGGGGCACGCCCCATCTGGTGCTGCAGTGCGCGCACCCCAGCCCCCTTTCAGCATCGGGTTTTTTCGGGTGCCGCCACTTTTCACGCGCCAACGAATTCCTTGTCCGGAACGGACAGAAGCCCATCGACTGGTCCAGTCCGTCGCACGAGGAAGTCTAGGCCTCTTCGGACGGCGCCTCATATGCTTCGACGTCGTCGAGAAAGGCATCCCACGCGTCGGGGTGCTCGACAAAATACAGCGGGCACTGCTTGCCGGTGATGTCGTAATGGCGGATGATGTCTTCGCGCGACAGGTCATAGGCGTCGCATAAAAAGGCGACCAGCCGTACAAGGCTGTCATAGGTCTCGTCGGTAAAGGCGCCGTCCGCGCCGGGATGGCAGCATTCAATGGACAGAGTGTCGTTATTGCGCTCGTTCGAGCAAAAGGCGACCTCATCGGGCGGGACGTTGAGCAGGACCTCGCCATCCAGGCCAATGAGAAAATTGCTGCTCGCCTTGGTCTCGTGCGTGGTGGCAAGGTTTTCAAAATAGCTGTGGTTTTGCGCCGCTGTAGTGCCCGGGTTGCCGACATAGTGCACGACAATGCCATTGACAGCGTCGAGGGGCGTGCCGGGACGCGACCATTCGTTGACCGGCAGCAGGTCGACGGTCACCCAGTCGGGCAGCCCCAGCTCTTCAGCTGTCAAAACAGGGCTGCGGGGCCGGAAAATCAAAAAGCCGATGACGAGCGCCAGCAGGACAGGCGGCGCGCATAAAATCATCCGGCGGCGCAGGCGGCGCATCCGCACGCGCTTCTGCCGTTCGCTCAGACGGTCTGTATGGTTGTTCAAAGGTCTCACTCCCCCTGGCAGGATAGTTTCAGCTTACCACAAACACTGGCGGAGTGCATGAAGAAAATCTTAAAATTCTGACAGAGAAAGCAGCAGGCATCAGGCCTGCTGCTTTTACCATGTACGCAGCTTATTGCAGACCGTGCTGAAGCTTTGCGGCCAGCAGGGTGTTCTGCATCAGTGTGGCAATGGTCATGGGGCCGACACCCCCGGGTACCGGCGTGATGAACGAACACTTGGGCGCAACGTTTTCATAGTCTACGTCGCCGCACAGCTTGCCGTTTTCGTCGTGGTCCATGCCCACGTCAATGACGACGGCGCCATCCTTGACCATATCGGCGGTGATGAACTTGGGCTTGCCGATGGCGGCTACCAGAATGTCTGCCTGACGGGTCTCTGCGGCAAGGTCGGCAGTGCGCGAATGACAGATGGTCACCGTGCCGTGGCGGTGCAGCAAAAGCATGGCCTGCGGCTTGCCAACAATGTTGGAGCGGCCGACAACAACGCATTTTTTGCCTTTGGGGTCAATGCCATAGGTATCGAGAAGCGTCATGACGCCGGCCGGCGTGCAGGGCGCGAACAGAATGTCGCCCGTCATGATGCGGCCGACATTCTGCGGGTGAAAGGCATCGACATCCTTTTTGGGGTCAATGGCCAGAATGACTTTCTGTTCGTCTATGTGCTTGGGCACAGGCAGCTGACACAAAATACCGCTGATGCGGTCGTCGTGATTGAGCCTGTCGATGAGCGCAAGCAGCTCGGCCTCGGTGGTCGACGCCGGCAAAGCGTGCTTTTCGCTGTAAAAGCCGCAGTCAGCACACGCCTTTTCCTTATTGCGGACGTAAATCTGTGACGCCGGGTCGTCGCCCACTAAAATGACGGCCAGCCCGGGCACGACGCCCTGCGCCTTGAGCTGTTCGGTCTGACGCCGCACGTCCTCGCGCAGGTTTTTGGCAGTGGTCTTACCATCAATGATTGTCGGCATTTTTCGGTTCCTCCTTGGCAATAGGCTTGTAGTTTTTTGACAGGCGCAGGTAAAGCCACAGACCGCCCGCAATCAGGAACAAAACGAGCGCCAGCGCCTGCGAAATGCGGATATTGGTGTGCCCCAGGTAGAGACTGTCGATGCGCAGTCCCTCGATGAAAAAGCGGCCGAAGCCGTACCAGGCAAAATACAGCAGGGTAATTTCGCCGGCAAACGCGCGCTTCTTTTTGGAATAAAAGTGCAGCAGCGTAAAGCCAATCAGATTCCATAACGATTCATAGAGAAAGGTCGGGTGCACCGGAGTCCCGCCGTCAATGGTCATGCCCCAGGGCAAGTCGGTCTCGCCGCCGTGAGCCTCGGCGTTGACAAAGTTGGCCCAGCGCCCGACCAGCTGGCCGATGAGCAGCCCGAGCGAACCGATGTCCATAATGCCCAGCATGTTGCATTTGCGCACGCGGCTGAAAACGACAACAGTAAGGAATGCGGCGATAATGCCGCCGTAAATGGCCAGGCCGCCCTCCCAGATTTTGACGATGTCCTCAGGGTGCTGGCCGTAATAGTCCCACTTGTTCAAGACAAAATAGAGCCGCGCGCCGACGATGCCGATGGGCAGCGCCCACAGCAAGAGGTCGATGATTTCGTCGCTGTTCGTGCCGAACTGCGGCGCCCGCCTTGTGACGTACAAAACAGCCAGTATAAAGCCGACGGCAATAATGACGCCGTACCATTTGATGCTGAAATCAAATGAGCCAATGGAAAAGGACAGTGCCTCGGTATTCAGTGTAAAAGTCTTTTCAAAAAGACCGGGGAATCCGATGGTATGAGTCATGCTGCGCGGGAAAACCCGTCACATCCTTTCAGGGGGAATATTCCCTATTATATCCGCGGCCGGAGCTTTTTGCAAGAGCCGGGGGAAACACACCTGCTGCCGCAGCCCGGCGCATAAAGAGTGGCAGCCAGATTTAGCTGTGACGGCAGGTATGGCACCAGGGCGCGCCCCGCCTCGATGAAATCGCAGGAAAAGACGAAAATCCCGCTTGACTTTTACAAGAAAATCATGTATAGTATCTCTTGTTGTAAAGCGGCATGGCTTTACAGAAAGTGAGGATAGCTTGTGAAAAGCGATACCTTTACCATGTCGATGCTGTTCGACTTTTACGGCGAACTTTTGACAGAAAAGCAGAAAGAGCTTTTCGATTTGTATTATAACGAGGATTTATCGCTGTCTGAAATCGCTGAACAGGCGGAAATTTCGCGTCAGGGCGTGCGCGACGCCATTGTCCGCGCTGAGACCATCCTGCGCGATACCGAGGACCGGCTGCACCTGGTGCGCCGCTACGGCGGCGTCGAAGCGCGCGTGCGCAAGATTGCCGAAAACGCCGCGTACATCAACCAGGCCAATGCCCGCATCAAAAGCTATGAGATTGCCGGGGCGGTCGGCGAGATTCTGACGCTGACCCGTGAGCTGATGGGAGACAACTGATGGCATTTGAAGGACTGACCGAAAAACTCAATAAAGTATTCAAAAACCTGCGTTCGCGCGGGCGTCTGACTGAAAGCGATGTCAAGGCGGCCATGCGCGAGATTCGCATGGCGCTGCTCGAGGCTGACGTCAACTTCCGCGTGGTCAAGGATTTTATCGCCCGCGTCAGCGAAAAGGCAGTGGGCGAGGATATTCTGGAAAGCCTGTCGCCTGCGCAGCAGGTCATCAAAATCGTCAACGACGAGCTGTGTGCCCTGATGGGCGGCGGGCAGAGCCGCATTCGCATGGCCAACTCGCCGCCGACGGTCATCATGTTTGTCGGCCTGCAAGGCGCGGGTAAAACGACGAACATCGCCAAGCTGGCAGGGTATTTTAAAAAGCGTGAGAGCCGCCGGCCGCTGCTGGTGGCCTGCGACGTCTATCGCCCGGCCGCCATTGACCAGCTCAAGGTCGTCGGCGGCAAACTCGACATTCCGGTGTTTGAGCAGGGCCAGGGCGACCCGGTCGCCATTGCGCAGGCGGCATATGAACATGCGCGCCGGCATGGCAACGACATGCTGTTTATCGACACGGCGGGCCGTCTGCACATTGACGAGCAGCTTATGCAGGAGCTGAAAAATATCAAGGCAGCCGTCAAGCCGCACGAGATTATGCTGGTCGTCGACGGCATGACGGGCCAGGATGCTGTCAACGCCGCAACAGCCTTTGACGAGGCGTTGGGCATCGATTCGGTGCTCATGACCAAGCTCGACGGCGACAGCCGCGGCGGCGCAGCACTGTCCATTCGCGCAGTCACCGGCAAGCCCATCAAGTTCTGCGGCATGGGTGAAAAGCTCGACGCTATTGAGCCCTTTTATCCCGACCGCATGGCGTCGCGCATTCTGGGCATGGGCGACGTTATGTCGCTCATCGAAAAGGCGCAGGAGAGCTTTGACGAGAAAAAAGCGCAGGACCTTGAAAAGCGTATGCGCCAGGGCAAGCTGACGCTGACCGACTTTTATGACCAGATGAGCCAGATGAAAAATATGGGCGGCATGAGCGAGATTGCCGCCATGCTCCCCGGCGGCGCGGGCAAGGCGCTGGCCGGCGCGCAGGTCGACGAAAAGCAGATGGCGCGCACCGAAGCCATTATTTTGTCCATGACCCCGCGCGAGCGCGACAATCCGGATATCCTCAATTTCAGCCGCAAAAAGCGCATTGCCGCCGGCTGCGGGCTCAAAATCGAGGACGTCAACCGGCTGCTCAAGCAGTTTGACGCAGCGCAGAAAATGATGAAGCAGCTGGCAGGCGGCGGCAAAAAAATGCGCCGCGGCCGCGGCGGTATCAGGTTCCCGTTTTAGGCAATAACGCATTGCAATATACAGAGAAAAAATACGGAGGTGAAAAGCATGGTTAAGATCAGACTGAAGAGAATGGGCGCCAAGAAGGCTCCGTTTTACCGCATCATCGTCGCTGATTCCCGTTCCCCGCGCGACGGCCGGTTTATCGAGGAGCTGGGCACTTATAATCCCCTGACCAATCCTGCCGAAATCAAGGTGGACGCCGAGCGCGTGCACCAGTGGGTCAAAAACGGCGCACAGCCCACCGATACTGTTCGCGGACTGCTCAAAAAGGCCGGTGTTCTGTAATCTATGGAAAACCACAACGTCAAAGAGCTGCTCACTTACATTGTGCGCAGTCTTGTGCAGGACCCTGACGCGATCTCTGTCAATGAGGTCGAGGCGGGCGACACGCTGACTCTGCAGCTTCGCGTCGCGCCCGACGATATGGGCAAGGTGATCGGCCGGCAGGGCCGCATAGCAAAAGAAATCCGCGCGCTGGTCAAGGCGTATGGCCTGCGCGACGGACGCAAGGTCATGGTCGATATCCTCGACTGAGGCCTGCCGGATAAAGTACAGTAAAAAAACAGCATGGCACGAGCAGCCATGCTGTTTTTGTATTTTTATCAGTCCGACTTGAGCCGCGCGTAGCGGTGGCAGTCCTGAAATCCCTCATTGCTGTAATAAAGCTGACGCGACAGACCCTCGTACTGCATTCCGCAGCGGCGCATGACGGCGCCCGATGCGGGGTTGAGCTCGGAATGCGTCCCCTCGATGCGGTTGAAACCGACGGTGTGAAAGCCGAACTCTAAAACAGCGCTCAGCGCTTCGCTCATGTATCCGCGGCCCCAGCACTCGCGCAGCAGGCAGTAGCCGACGTCGCCGCTGCGGTCGTGCTCATTTAAGACGTTGAGCGCGATGGCGCCGACAGTGCGCGAGTTTTCTTTTTCCGTGACGGCCCATTCGTAAAAGTCAGGGCGGCGGTAGCATTCCTGCCACTGCCGCAGGACGGCGCGCGAGTCATCGACGCTTTTGTGCGTCGCGTAGCGCAGGAAGCGGGTGACCTGGCTGTCGCCCGCCCAGGCGAACATGGCCTCGGCGTCCTTTTCCTCAAACCGCCGCAGCACCAGGCGGGGCGTTTCCAAAACGCGGGTTCCGGTGTGGCTCAGCATGATTCTTCCTCCTTTAACAGCTTCTGGTCCTCGGGTGAAAGGTCAAGCCTTTCAAACAAATCAGGGCGACGTGTGCGCGTCAGAAGAAGCGACTGGCGGCGCCGCCATTTTTCAATATTGGCATGGTGGCCCGAGAGCAGAATGTCAGGCACGCGCTGTCCGCGCCATTCCTCAGGCCGGGTGTACTGGGGATATTCCAAAAGCCCGGAATAATGGCTTTCATCGGTGAAGCAGACGTCCTCGGCCAGCACGCCGGGCACCATGCGGCACACAGCGTCCGCCACGGCCATGGCCGCAATTTCACCGCCTGTCAGTACAAAGTCGCCCAGCGAGATTTCTTCGTCCACGCAGCGGTCAATAAAGCGGCGGTCAATGCCCTCGTAGTGCCCGCAGACGATGATAAAACGTCCGTGCGCCAAAAGCTCGCGCGCCTTCTGCTGGTCAAACGGCGCGCCCTGCGCGCTCATCATGACGGTGTGCACCGGCTCGTCCCCGCGCACAGCTTCAAGACAGCGGAAGAGCGGCTCGCACTGCATGACCATGCCGCGTCCGCCGCCGTAGGGATAATCGTCCGTGCGTCCGTGCTTATCGGGAGTATAATCTCGGATATTGTGCGCGGCAATGTCCAAAAGCCCCTTTTCACGTCCGCGGCCGATGATGCTGCTGCCGAGTACAGCCTCGATCACCTCGGGGAACAGGGTAAGAATGTCAATTTTCATCGGGAAGCATTCCCTCTATTGTGCGCAGAACCAGGCGGCGCGTGTCAAAATTGACCTCTTCTTCAAAAGCTTCGACGGCGGGAACCAGGATTTCGCGCCCCTGTGCGTCGCGAACAACGTATAAATCGCTGCCCGGCAGCTCGCGTACATCCTCAAGCACGCCGATGACCTGTCCGACCCGGCTGTCATATACTTCAAAGCCGAACAGGTCGCTGTAAAAATACTGCCCCTCGGGCAGTTCAATCTCGTCGCGCCGCGCGCTGACGACGCGGTTTTTAAGTGCGGCAGCGGCGTCCATGTCACCGACGCCCTCGAGGGTCAGAAGCACAAAGCGCTGATGCAGCCGCCAGCCCCGAACGCTGACGGGCCGGCCGTCGATGTAGACCTGGCTCAGACCCTCAAAGACCTCGCCGGGTTCGCACCACGGGTCGAGCTTGAGCTCGCCGCGTACGCCGTGGGTGTTGATGATTTTTCCGATTTCCAGATACTCGCTCATAAATCCATCCTGAGAAAGGTTATTTTATTTAGTATAACACTGTACTTCTTTGGTTTCAATGAAAAAATATAAAGTCGATCGATTCGGCCGGAAAGGTGCCAAGAGCACCGCTGCGCAACAGTGTAATCTCTGCCTGGACAGGATGAGCACTTGGTGCAATGCAACAAAAAATCAACTGAAAAATTTTGCTATTTTAACATTATCATATTTTTTTATAGCATTAACGAAAAAAATGTATTATCGCCATGAACAAATTGCTGGTATAATGATATGTATCAGGAGTAGTACTTTGTTCTTTATATACGGATAATGAAGCCGAAAGATCGGTTTGATTATAATTTTTGCAAAGAAAGAAGGAGAAAACATGAAAAAGAAGCTGTCTTTGCTCTTGGCGATGCTTCTGCTGGTTTCCGTTCTGGCCCTTGGCTGCAGCAGCGATACCGGCACTGCGGGCAATGAAGGCGATGGCGAGACTTCGGGTGAAAAGCGCGACGATGTCATCATCTATGTCGAAAACCCGTGGTCCTCGCTTGATCCGCATGGTACAGGCGCAACCACCTATGTCAACATGTACCTCACAAACCAGATGTACGAGTCCCTGACCTATGTCAACGATGCAGGCGAAGTCACGCCGGTACTGGCCAAGGACTGGACGGTCAGTGATGACGGCCTTGTTTACACCTTTAATCTGCAGGAAGGCGTCAAGTTCCATAACGGCGAAGAGATGAAGGCTTCAGACGTCGCTTATTCGTACGAGCGCGCCATGGGTTTCCCCGAGCTCGAGACCTATTACGCCCCCATCGCTTCGGTTGCGGCAACGGGCGACTATACTTTTGAGATTACGCTGAAGTACGCGTTCGCACCGTTCCTGACCTATACCGAAAATATTCCTGTCGTCAGCGAGAAGTACGTTGAAGAGGGCAATTCGCTGCTTGACACCGCCTGCGGCACCGGCCCTTATCAGCTGGTCGACTTTGACATGAACACCGAGTGCAACATGACCCGCTTTGACGATTACTGGAAAGAGCCCGCCAGCATCAAGGATGCCAAGTTCAAGGTTATTACCGAAGGCACTACTGCCGTCGTGGCCTTTGAGTCGGGCGAGCTTGACTTTATCTTCTGCTTCAACGTTTCGGCTTTTGCCCCGCTGGAAGAGTCGGGTAAGTACAATACCATGCTGGGCTCGACCTACCATACGGCCCACATCCTGATGAACAACAAGGTTGAGCCGCTGGACAATGTCCATATGCGCCGCGCGCTGGCTCATGCCACCGACCGTGAGACCATGATTGAGATTGCATATGAAGGTCTGGCAACCCCGGCCTATCTGATGGCCAATACCTCGACCTTTGGCGTTACGGAAGAAAACTTTGTCAATGCTTACCCCTATGACCTCGATTTGGCCAGAGAGGAACTGGCGGCTGCCGGGTATCCCGACGGGCTGGATCTGGGCACCATGACCATCATGGGCGGCACCTATCACGAAAAGTATGCGCAGGTCTTCCAGCAGAGCCTGTCCGAGATCGGCGTCACCATCGAGCTGCAGGCCTCTGAAACAGCGGTTGCTGACGCCACGGCGCACGATTACACTCTGTGCACCATGGGCAACGGCTTTACCTCGGACTTTGCCTACAATTCCTCACACTATGTGCCTGACAACATGATGAACTACGACAATCCCGAAGTCACCGCTCTGTTTGAGGAGGCGGCTCAGGAACAGGACAGCGACCGCCGTCTTGAGCTGTACGGCCAGGTCATCCAGATTATCCAGGAAGACTGCCCCAACATCCCCATCTTCAACAAGCAGATTCCCTGGGTCTGGGCCAAAGACCTCAACGCCACCCCGCATATCAACTCCGGCCACCCGTACTATGTCTATGAGATGAGCTGGAACTAAGGCCTGGCCTGCCGCGGGCGGTTGCCCCGGCAAAAGAGGCCGTGGGTTTCCAGGTGATTTCAGTAAAGCAGGGCCGGCCTGCCGGGCCGGCCCTGTTCTTTTTATGCAAGGCAACCAGCAAAGGAGAAGTGACTGAATGATCAAGTATGTTCTCAAGAGGCTTTTGCTGCTGATCCCCGTTATTCTCGGCGTCATCCTCATTATTTTCACCATTATGTACCTGATGCCCGGTGACCCCGGCCGCATCATTCTGGGTGAAAATGCGTCGCAGGAGGCGGTTGACCAGAAAAACGAGGAGCTGGGCTATTATGACCCATTCTTTGTGCAGTTTTTTAATTACCTGAAGGACGCCATTACCAAACTGGACTTCGGCGAATCCTACCGTACATCCAAGCCGGTGTTTGACGACGTGTTCGCCCGCATCCCCAACAGCCTGAAAATTTCGTTCAACGGCATTCTGGGCGCATGTATCATCGGTATTCCGCTCGGCATTCTGTCGGCTGTCAAGCAGTATTCGGCCGTTGACACGATTTCGCGCGTCACCGCCATGCTGGCTGCGGCCATTCCGCCGTTCTGGCTGGGCATGATGCTGATTTTTGCCTTTGCCCTCAAGCTGGGCTGGCTGCCCTCGTCGGGCGCCGAAAGCTGGAAACACTTTATCCTGCCCATGATTACGCTGGCCATTCCTTACGCCGGCAGCATGCTGCGCATGACCCGCTCGACCATGCTTGAGACCATCCGGCAGGACTACATCCGCACTGCGCGCGCCAAGGGCGTGCCGCAGCGCACCATCGTTTTCAAGCATGCTCTGCGCAACGCGCTGCTGCCCATTATCACTATCATGGCGACCTCGTTCGGCGGATTGCTGGGCGGCGCCGTCATCACTGAATCGGTCTTTTCCATCCCCGGGCTCGGCACGCTGATTGTCACGGGTATCAGGCAGAGAGACAAACCGGTCGTGCTGGCCGCGATTTTGTTCCTCGCAGTGATGTTCAGCATTATCATGCTGGTCGTCGATTTGCTGTATGCCTTTGTCGATCCGCGCATTAAGGCCAAGTACTCGAAATAAGGAGGCGGAGACTGTGAGCACAAAAAGACTGACCAATAAGGATGTCGTCAGCGCCAAGGGAAAGAAAAAAAGCAAGTTTAAAGAGACCTGGCGCCGCATGAAAAAGAACAAGGGCTCGATGATCGGCCTTGTCATTCTGATTATTTTTGCTCTGGCCGCCATTTTTGCCAACTTCATTTCACCAGAAGAGCTGGTGACCGCACAGGACGCAAAAATCCGTCTCCAGCCGCCCTCGAGCGAGCACTGGTTCGGCACTGACGCCTTTGGCCGCGACGTATTTACCCGCGTGCTGTACGGCTCGCGCGTTTCACTGACCATCGGCTTTGTCACGGCGCTGTTCTCGCTGCTTATCGGCGGCGTGCTGGGCGCCATGGCCGCGTTTTACGGCGGTCAGGTTGACAATGTCATCATGCGCTGCATGGACATGCTGACATCTATCCCCAGCACGCTGCTGGCTCTGGCCATCGTTGCGGCGCTGGGCGCCAGCATGACAAACCTGCTCATCGCCATCACCATTTCGAGTATTCCGGGCTTTGTGCGCCTGATCCGCTCGGTGGTTCTGACGGTCGTTGAAATGGACTATGTCGAGGCGGCGCGCGCCTGCGGCACCCGTGACGCGCGCATCATTTACAAGCACATTCTGCCCAACGCCATCGGCACCATCATCATTCAGACGACGTCGAGCATTTCTGGCATGATTCTGCAGGCCTCAGGCATGTCGTACATCGGCATGGGCGTTCAGCCGCCGCAGCCGGAATGGGGCTATATGCTGTCCGAGTCGCGTGAGTTCATGCGCGAGTACCCGTATCTGATGATTTTCCCCGGTATCTGCGTTATTTTGACTGCTCTGTCCTTTAACCTGGTCGGCGACGGCCTGCGCGACGCTCTTGACCCGCGTCTGAAGGATTGACGTCGGCAAAGAGCCATCACTATTCTATTACAGAAAGGACGAAGAGGACATGAGCGAAAAACTGCTTGAAATAAAAGACCTGGAGGTCATTTATCAGACCGACGAAGAGACCGTTCACGCAGTCAACGGTATTTCGTTTGACCTCAATGCCGGCGAATCCATCGGCATTGTCGGCGAGACAGGCGCGGGCAAGACGACGACAGCGCTTTCCATCTTGCGCCTTTTGCCGGAAAAGACCGGCATCGTCAAGGCCGGCAGCATTACCATGGACGGTGTTAACCTGCTTGAAGTGCCTGAGGTCGAAATGCGCGACATTTACCGCGGCGAACGCATCTCCATGATTTTTCAGGACCCGATGACCAGCTTAAACCCCGTTCTGCGCGTTGGTGAGCAGATTGCGGAAGCGCTGATTTATCACAACAGTGACCACAAGACCAAGGAGCAGATTGAAAAGCGCGTCGAAGAGACGCTCGAGCTGGTCGGTATTCCCCGCGCGCGCAAAAACGACTTCCCGCACCAGTTCTCGGGCGGAATGAAGCAGCGCGTCGTCATTGCCATTGCGCTGGCGTGCGAGCCGGACCTTTTGATTGCCGACGAGCCGACGACAGCGCTGGACGTCACCATTCAGGCACAGGTGCTGGCCATGATGGTCGAGCTGCGCCGCAAGCTGGGCACAGCGCTCATCATGATTACGCACGACCTGGGCATTGTGGCGCAGGTTTGCGACAAGGTCGCCGTCATGTACGCCGGTGAGCTTGTGGAAAAGGGCACGGTCGAGGATATTTTTGAGTCCGACAAACACCATCCGTATACGGACGGCCTGTTTGGCTCCATTCCCAACTTGACCGTAAAGAGTGCCCGCTTAAGTCCCATCGAGGGCCTGATTCCCGACCCGACTGACCTGCCCAAGGGCTGCAAATTCTCTCCCCGCTGCCCCAAATGCATGGACATCTGTAAAGAGACGCCGCCGAAAGAGTATGTCGACGGGACCCACTGCATCGCCTGCCACCTCTTTGGCGGCAAGGCGTAAAGGAGGAGAGTGACATGACAGCCAGCAATAAAGTCCCCATGATCGAGACCCGCAACCTGAAAAAGTATTTCAAGGTTAAAAAGAGCTTTCTGCACGCGGTCGACAATATCAACCTGACCATTGACGAGGGTAAGACGCTGGGCGTTGTCGGCGAGTCAGGCTGTGGCAAGTCGACGCTGGGCCGTACCATTCTGCGGCTTTTGGAACCGACGAGCGGCGAAATCCTGTTCAACGGCAAGGATATCTCCAAGCTGAGCAAGGCGCAGATGCGGGAAATGCGCAAGGATATGCAGATCATCTTCCAGGACCCGTATTCCAGCATCAATCCGCGTCTGTCGGTCAGTGAAATCATCGCCGAGCCCATGATTGTCAACAAGACCTTTAAAAGCAAGGATGAGCTTTTGCGCCGCATTGACGAGCTGATGGAGATTGTCGGCCTGGCCGAGCGACTGTACAATACCTATCCGCATGAGCTCGACGGCGGCCGCCGTCAGCGTATCGGCGTGGCCCGTGCACTTGCCCTGGACCCCAAGTTCATCGTGTGCGACGAGCCTGTCTCGGCCCTTGACGTATCCATTCAGGCGCAGATTCTCAACCTGTTGATGGACCTGCAGGACAACTTGGGCCTGACATACATGTTCATCACCCACGACCTGTCGGTCGTCAAGCACATCTCGACCGAGATTGCGGTTTTGTACCTGGGCCAGTGCGTTGAAAAGGCGCCGAGCGACGAGTTGTTTGAGAATCCCATGCACCCGTACACCAAAGCGCTTTTGTCGGCCATCCCCGTGCCCTCGCTCAGCATGCGCGACAAAGAAATCAAGGTCATCAAGGGCGAGGTCACAAGTCCCATCGACCCCAAGCCCGGCTGCCGTTTTGCCGCGCGCTGTGAGTTTGCCACCGACGCATGCCTGGGCAAGGACCCCGAGTTCCGCGAGATTTCTCCCGGTCACTTCTGTGCCTGCCCGTTTGCCGAAAAGCTGTAAGAGTTACGACCCAGGGACCGCCTGAAAAAGGCGGTCCTTTTTCTTGCCGTGCGGGCGGAGAGGGCAGGTCCTGCGGGTCTTTGAAAAAGCTATAAAAAAGTATTGATTTCGTCGGCTTTTCGAGGTAATCTATATAATAGACTGAATAGATGATTTGATTGGACTGTATCGAGGTTTGCTTTGCGAAAGGAGCAGATAAGATGGAGATCAAGCTGGGCGAAAAGCTCAGAAAGGTTCGCAAGGAAAGGGGTATGAGCATTGCCGCGCTGGCCGAAAAAGCAGGCGTCAGCCCGGGAATGATCAGCCAGATCGAGCGAAACACCACGGTTCCTTCCATTTTGCTGTTTGCCAAAATCGCCAAGGCCCTGGACGAAAACATCTCGTATTTTCTCGACGAGGAGCAGCCGCGCGAGCGGGTGTCCCTCATCCGCGCAGGCGCGCATCGCGTCGTCAGCGGGACGGGGAACGAGTACCATCTGCTTACGCTCAACCCTGACAGGCAAATCGAGATGTATAAAGTCATTTTCAAGAAGAACCGTGACGACCATGGCTGCCTGGCCGTTCATGAGGGCGCAGAATGCGGTTTTCTGCTGTCAGGGCATCTGCGCATTCTGACCAGCGAAGGCGAGTACGATATGCTGCCTGGCGACAGCATTTATTTTGAGAGCACGCTGCCCCACCGCATAGTCAATGTCAACGAGGATGACACTGACTGTGTGGCTATCTGGGCACAGACCCCGTTTACATGGTAAAAGGAGAAAACCGGATGAAACAAAAACTTTCCCTGCTGCTAACCGCCTTGCTTTTGATGTCTGTTCTGACGGCCTGCGGCACGCAGACGTCGGCTGTTTCGCCCTTCCGCAAGCTGGGTGACGATGCGCTGGCCCAGTCCATCGGCCAGGCGGCGCAGGCATTTTATGATGAGCAGCAGCCAGTTGGTTTGTCAGTGGGTGTCATTCGCGATGGCCGAGTTCAGTTTTTTAACTACGGCGTCAAAAGCGAAGGCGGCTCTGCTGTCACTGAGAACACCCGGTTCGAGCTCGGCGGCGTTTCACAGGCCATGGCCGGCACTGTGCTGGGTACGCTGAGCAGTGTTGAGACGCTTAATATCCGAACGACCAACACCGTGCAGGAGTTTATGCCCTATTTCGACCTGCCGACCTATGATGATGAACCCATTCAGTGGTGGCATCTGTCTGCTCACGTTTCGGGCCTGCCTGCGCTGCCTGACAATATTGAACCGACTGGCGACAATCCTTTTGCCGACTATTCGGCTGCTGATCTGCGCGAGTATCTATCGCAGGCAGAGCTTTTGTCCGAACCGGGGACTGAGTATCTGTACTCGGATTTGGGCGCGGGATTTTTGGGCTATGCCCTTTCGTATGCCATGCGTACGCCGTATGAGTACCTGCTGCAGGCGCGGCTTATCTGGCCGCTCGGCATGTCAAATACCGCCATTTTCCTGACCGAAGAACAGGAAGAGGCCCGCGCCATGCCGCATGACGCGTCAGGCCAGCCGGTTAGTCAGTGGGATTACGCAGCACTTCAGTCGGCCGGCGGAGTCAAGAGCACGACTTATGACCTGATGCTGTACCTTGCCGCCAACATGGGACAGATCCCTGTGGAGACTGAGACGCTGGTACAGGGAATGCAGGAAGCACAAAAAGTCTGGTTTGACGACGGCGAAACGGTTGTCGGGCTGGGGCTGCGGCACGGTGAGTCCGCGGGGAAGCAGGTGCTGTGGCAGAGCGGGATGACCGGCGGCTATGGCAGCTATATCGGTTTTGTTCCTGAGACAGGTACCGGAGTCGCGGTTTTGTGCAACAGCGCCATCGATGTGGAAGAGATCGGCGCGCAAATACTTTCACTCATGCAGGAATAATCGAGCATAGAAACTTATTTAGGGAGGAACCATTCATGGATCTCAAGTACTACAACTCGTATGCCGAAGTCGACCTTGACGTGCTGCGCGACAATTTTGCCAAGGTCAAGGCGCACATTGGTCCCAGCCAGGGCTTTATCCCGGTCGTTAAGGGCAATGCCTATGGCATGGGGACGCTGCCCATCGCCCGTATGCTCATCGAGGACTGCGGCGTTACCGTGCTGGGCAATGCACAGATCTTTGAAGCTGCACAGATCCGCGAAGCCGGCTACGAGGACGTCGACATTCTCATCATGGGGGCTGCGCCTTTCCACGCCATTCCGTATGCGGTCAAATACCGCCTGCAGCTGCCGCTGTTCAATAAGGAATGTGCGCTTGCGCTGTCCAAAGCGGCGCGCGACCAGGGCGTTTCACGCATTGAGGCACAGATTAAGGTCGAGACCGGCCTTAATCGCATCGGTGCACGGCCGGGCCAGCAGCTGGCTGAGCTGCTCGACTGCATCCGCGAATGCGGAAATATCGAGATCGTCGGCTGCTTTACCCACTTTGCCCATTCGACAGAATACAACAATCCCTTCACCGAAGAACAGTATCAGCTGTTTGTCCAGGGCGTAGAGCAGATCAAGGCGGCCGGCTGGAGCAATATGCGCTACATCCACTGTGCCAACACCGGCGCAACCGTATGGTTTGAAAAAGCTAAGGAAATCTGCACCCATGTGCGCAACGGCAGCCTGTATCTGGGCTACAGCTCGATGGATGACTACTCCAATCCTTTGAACGTCAAAGAGCCGTTCTCGTGGCGCGCCTTTATCACCAATATCCACGAGATTGGCCCGGGCGAGAGCCTCGGCTATAACCGTTATTTCAAGCCCGACAAGCCGACCACGGTCGCGACGGTCAGCATCGGCTACGGTGACGGCTTCTACCGTCCGCTGGCCATGAATTTTGGGCCTGTGCTGGTCAATGACACCCGCACCCGCTACCTGGGCATCTGCATGGACCAGACCTTTGTCGACGTAACTGGCATTGACTGCAAGCTGGGCGATGAGGTCACAATCTTTGGTTATTCCAAGGGCGGCGAACTGCTGTCAGCCTTTGAGCTTGAGCGTTTCACCGGCCAGAGCTTTGTCTATCCCATCTGCAGCCCGAATCAGCGTGTGCTGCGCGTTTACAAAGGCGAAAAGACAAAATAAAACTGCTAAACTCAAGGAGACGCCCGCAGGGCGTCTCCTTTTGCTATAGACCATTTACTCTGCGAAAATGATGACAATCTGTAAGCGATATGCCCTCGTACCCGGTGTAGCGTGCGAAAGCACAAGGTATAAGCTGGTCGAAAGTGGTCGTTTTTTCTATTCCAAATGACTTGCGAATGTGATATACTGAAAACACTCGACAGACACCGAGTGGTTGTCGCTGTGTATTCGCCCCGGTATGCCGCGGCGGTCAGGAGTGATCAGGTGGAACAGAAGAAAAAGAATTCGCGTCCGTCCGGGCGTGTGCATCATGGGTCGGTTTATGCCGCAAACGAGCGCTATGAAAAGGATACGGCAGAGCGCGAGGATTTGCTTGAAGGAAAAAATGCCGTCTGGGAGGCGCTGAACGCCGGGCGTCAGCTGGATAAGCTGTTTTTCGCCAGCGGGTCGGCATCATCGGTAGGGCGCATCATCGACCGTGCGCGAAAGCAGGGAGTGCCGGTACAGGAATGTGACCGCCGCAAGCTGGACCGCATGAGCGCCACGGGCGCACACCAGGGCATTATCGCCGTCGCTGCGGCGGCGCAGTACGCTTCGATTGCAGACATTTTGGCACTGGCGAAAAACAAAGGGGAGACACCGCTTGTTATCCTGTGCGATGGAATCACTGACCCGCACAATCTCGGCGCCATCATCCGTTCAGCTGAGGTGGCCGGGGCACACGGCGTCGTCATCCCCCGCCGGCGCAGCGCCGGGCTCAACGGGGCCTGCGCAAAGGCTGCGGCCGGCGCGCTTGAGCATTTGCCGGTCGCACGGGTCAGCAATCTGCCTGCGGCCATGGCAGAGCTCAAAGAAAACGGGTTATTTCTGTTTGCCGCTGATATGGCGGGCGTCAGCCTCTATGAGACCGACTTGACGGTGCCGGCCGGCATTGTTATTGGGTCCGAGGGCGCGGGGCTTTCACGGCTGGTGCGCGAGGGGTGTGACGCCGTCGTCAGCATCCCGCAGCATGGGCACATCCCCTCACTCAATGCGTCGAACGCGGCAGCTGTGCTGCTGTTCGAGACAGTGCGGCAGCGTGGTGTCAGGTAAATCTGTCAACATTAAAGTCGGAGGCAGTTTTTTTGGAAGAGCAATATACCCTTGAAGAAATCATAGCTGAGGTTAAAAGCGGCAAGCTGTCATCGCCGCCGGATACGGCCGCGCCGGAAGACGGGGCTGTCCCCCGGCGTGCCCGTCCGGAGCCTGAGGTACCGCGTGCGTCAGTTGCGCCGCAGCCTGGGCACGCGGCGCCGGAAGAGGCGGCCGGCCGGAGTGCAGACGAACAGGATCAGGCGCCGCGTTTGCGTCCGGCGTCCCCGCCCCCGGCCCGTCCGCAGGAACCGGTGGTTGAAAGGACCGAACCGCCCCGGCATCAGCCGCCGGAACAGCCGCAAGCAAGCGCAACGGAAAAGGCGCGGTCTGCGGCTCGAGCCAAGATTTTAGAGTTTCCTGAAGCCGGATATGGCGAAGAAGACGCTCTGGAGCCGGAAAAACCCCGCCGCCGGCCGCGTGCGCCGTGGCGCACACAGGCGCCGGCCGATTGGGAAGCCGAGCCTGAGGACGACACGCTGCCGCCGGAGGACGAGGACGGGGAGGGCGTTCACACTGCTCCCAATCGGCCGTATGACCTGTCCAACCCCAGCTTCGACGACGCCGGACAGGGGGCGGCCTATTGCACGGCAAAGACGGCCTCGCTGTCAGCGCGCATTTTATTTATGCTGCCCCTTTTGGCAGTATCGGTCTATATGACGCTGGCGTCCATGCTGGCGCTGCCCATGCCGCCCGGGTTTACCTATACGCAGAGCCCGTTTCTTTATATTCTGGTGCTGTGCGGCATCGAAGTCTGCGCCATGCTGCTCGCGGCAGATGTCACGGGGGCAGGGCTGTACCGTTTGGCCGTGTTTCGCCCGACGCTGGACAGCGCTGTGCTGTTCAGCTGTCTTTGTACGCTGGCGCATGCGGTGTCGATCATTGCCGTGCCCGAGTGGGGCGGATATCTGCCCTACTGTTGTGTTTCGGTTCTGGTCTGCCTGTTGGCCGTCATGGCCAAGCGGCAGCGGGCGGATATTTTGAAGCGCGCGTACAAAATATGTCAGGTGGCGACGGCCCCGACGGCGGTTAAGCGCATCCGTATGCCTGATGGCACCTTTGCTGCCGTCAAGACGCAGCAGGGAGCCTATCCGGACGTCGAACGCCTGGCTGGCCCCAGCCGGACCGAGCGGGTATCGACGCTGTATGCGCCTATCGTCATCATTGCCTGCCTGGTACTGGCTGGCGTGGCAACCTTTGGACAGGGGCAGGGACAGCTCTTTTTGTGGGCACTCGCCGCTTTGTCGTCGGTCTGCGTGCCATTGCCGCTGCTGTTTGCGTCAACCGGACCGGCGCGCCGCGTAGCCAAAAAACTGTTTACCTCGGGCGCGGCTCTGCTCGGCAGCCGCGGTGCAGCGCGGCTGTCGCGATGCCGGGAGGCAGTGCTGCGCGACGGAGACCTGTTCCCGGCCGGCAGTATCGCCATCACAGGTATGAAGCTGTCAAACAGCATGCGTATGGAAGACATTATCGGCACAGCGGCAGCGGTCTTTTCGGCCTGCGGCAGCGGCGTTGCCAAGGCTTTTTCCGACTTTGCGCGGCAGCAGTACATCATCATCAAGCAGGCCAGCGACTTTCGGTTCTTTGAAACAGGAGGAATGTCGGCCAATGTTGGCGGTCATTATGTGCTGGCGGGAACTCCCAGCTTTTTGCTGCGGATGGGCGTGCATGTTTCCCTGAGCAGCAAGATGGCTGACGGGCTGTGTCTGGCTATCGACTCGGCGTTCGCAGGGGTGTTTACCGTCAAATACGCCGTGCAGCCGCAGGCTTTTTCCACTTTTCGCGTACTGCAGCGGTGCCGGCTGCGTCCGGTGCTGGCAACGGTGTTTTTCGGACTGACGCAGGCGCTGGTTGAAAAACGTTTCGAGCTGCGTTCGGGCGGAGCCGATTATCCTGATATGGCTGACCGCATCGACTTGTCGGCGCCTGAATGTGGTCGAAGGGAAGAGCCGCTGGCCCTTTTGTCCCGGGATTCGGCCATGGCCTTTGCCGAGGCAGCCGGCGGCGCGCGGCAGCAGTGCCGCGCCGAAAAGCTGGGCATTGCCATCGGCTTGATCAGCGCGGCAATAGGACTGTTTTTCATGTATTTTCTGGTTGCATCCTTCAAGGCATCGAGCGCAACACCCTATAATGTCCTGCTTTTTCTGCTTTTGTGGGAGGTCCCGGCGTTGCTTTGCGGCCTGCTCATTACGAAATTTTAACTTTAATCAAAAACCCCAAAAAATATGTTGAATTGGAGGCCGAATTATTATATAATAACTAAGACGTGGTTATTTAACCGTAACTGCGGTTTGACGCCGCGGGGCGGGGGACTGTACATGCCTGAGCGTGGTTCTGTTCCCGGCGGCTGCGGCGATATTTTACCTTGAAGGAGAGACGTATATGGCATATCCCATTGACAAAATCCGCAATGTTTGCTTGCTGGGACACGGTGGCGACGGAAAGACCTCGCTGGCGGAGAGCCTGCTGTTTTTGACCGGCGGGACCGACCGCCTGGGCAAGGTATCTGACGGAAACACTGTCTGCGACTTTGACCCCGAAGAGGTCAAGCGCCAGATTTCCATTTCCACGGCGCTGGCTCCTGTCGAGTACAAGGGCCATATCGTCAATGTCATCGATACTCCGGGTTATTTTGACTTCGAGGGCGAGGTCGCGCAGGCGCTGCGCGTCGCTGACTGCGGCATTATTGTTGTTTCGGCCAAAAACGGCTGCGCTGTCGGCACCGAAAAGGCATGGAAGGCCGTGCAGAAGAAAAAACTGCCCTCGTTCTTTTACATCTCCAAGGTCGACGAAGAGCACGCTGATTTTGACAAGGCATATGAAAGCCTGCGCGCGGCCTTCGGCAATGCGGCCACACCTTTTGTCATTCCCCTGTTCGATGAGAATGGCAAGGCCCAGGGCGTTATCAACCTGCTGACTGAAAAGGTGTACAAGGCTGACGGAAATAAGATCACCGAGCATCCGCTGCCTGACAATAAAAAGGATAAAGTTGAGCGGCTGCGCAATGCGCTGGTTGAGAGTGTGGCCGAGACGTCGGAAGAGATGCTGGATAAATACCTGGCCGGCGAGAGCTTTACCGATGAAGAGCTGCGCCAGGGCTTGCGCCAGGGCGTTTTGAAGGGCGATGTCGTACCTGTTGTCTGCGGCTCGGCGCTGACCGGTTTTGGCACCATGCAGCTGCTTGAGACCATCATCGACTTCGCACCCGCGCCCAACGAAGTGCGTGTGGAAGAAGGCGTCAATGAAGATGGCGAGCCGGTCGAGGTCAAGTATGACCCCGATGGCAAGACCATTGCTCTGGTCTTTAAGACCATTGCCGACCAGTATGGCCGTTTCTCGTTCTTTAAAGTCATTTCGGGCAAGGTAACGTCTGACATGACGCTGCAGAACACCCGCAGCGGTGCCAGCGAAAAGATGGGTCATATCTATATTGTCAAGGGCAAAAAGAATTATGAGGTCAAGGAGGTCGGCTGCGGCGACATTGGCGCGGTCTCCAAGCTGACTGATACCAGCACAGGCGATACGCTGTGCGCGCCAGGGGTTGGCATCACCTTAAAGGGCATCGAGTTTGCCGAGCCGTGCTACAGCCAGGTCATTTCGCCCAAGGTCAAGGGCGGCGAGGAAAAAATTGCTTCCGGTCTGGCGCGCCTGCATGACGAGGACCCGACCTTTACTGTCGTCAACAACCCCGAGACCAAGCAGATGGTCATTTCGGGCGCCGGCGACATTCATATCGACGTGCTGTGCTCCAAGCTCAAGAGCAAGTTCGGCGTTGAGGTTGAGCTGAGCAATCCGAAGGTCGCTTACCGCGAGACCATCCGCAAAAAGGTCTCGATGGTCGAGGGTAACCACAAAAAGCAGTCGGGCGGACATGGCCAGTACGGCAATGTCAAGATGGACTTTGAGCCCATCGAAGGCGAGGACTTTGTCTTTGAAGAAAAGATTTTCGGCGGCAGCGTGCCGAAGAACTTCCATCCCGCGGTCGAAAAGGGCATCCGCGAGGCCATGGAGCACGGCGTTCTGGCCGGTTACCCGATGGTCGGCCTCAAGGCTACGCTGATGGACGGCAAGTACCATGATGTCGACTCTAACGAGCTGTCCTTTAAAATGGCGGCCCGCCTGGCCTACAAGGCCGGCATTCCGCAGGCCAATCCGGTTATTCTCGAGCCGGTCTGCTCGATGAAAATCTGTGTGCCTGACAGCAACACCGGCGACGTCATGGGCGATATGAACAAGCGCCGCGGCCGCATCCTGGGTATGGAGCCGCAAGGAGACGGCACCCAGATCGTCGAGGCTGAGGTCCCGCAGAGCGAAATCGCCGACTACGCTATCTCGCTGCGCTCGATGACGCAGGGCCGCGGCTCGTTCACCGCAAAGTTTGAGCGGTATGAGCAGGTCCCGGCCAATGTGCAGGAAAAGATCATTGCCGAAGCCAAGTTCTCGGCAGATGACGACGAATAAAAAACTTTGTCTTGGTCCGGTGGGCAATGCTCACCGGACCTTTTTACTGCCGAAAAAGGCACCCGCAGTCTGCGGGTGCCTCAGATAACAGTAGACAACTTTATTTCTTCATCAGCGGGGCGCCGGTGTGCCAGGCCTGGCCGACCTTTTCACCGATGGCGTAGTAGCCGTTCTGGAACTGGTCGAACACAAAGGCATTGAGCCTGGCCGGGTCGACCTTTCCATTCGCATCAAGGACTGCCTCGTCGGCCAGCACGCCGACGATTTCACCAATGACGTGAAATCCGTAAACTTCGTTTTTGGCTTCGACGACCTTACATTCCAGCGTCAGTGGAAATTCCTCGACAACAGGCGCATCAACCTTTTGGCTCTTCACGGCAGTCAGGCCGGAGCGCTCAAATTTATCCGGCATCTTATTGCCCGAGGCAATTCCGAAAAAGTCGGCGGCTTCGATGTGGGGCAAATCGGCAATGCTCAGGGTAAACGCGCCGCGCTTTTTGATGTTTTCCGATGTCTTGTGATCTTCGCTGATGTTGAGCGAGACCATGTTATCTGCACAAATGCCGCCCCAGGCCATATTCATGACATCGACGACGTCGTTGTCGCCATAGGTTGAAATCATCAGAACCGGCATGGGGAACAAATAGGGCTTGACGCCCAGATCTTTTTTCATAAGGCAACCTCCATATTGATAATTTGTGGGAAAAGGCGCTGCGGACATCTTCCCATTTCTCTATAAATCTATTATAATAGACATGAAATAAAAAAACAAGTACCGATATATAGGTTACGTACTTGACAGAAAGAAAGTGTAAAATGATATCAAGGTATATTAAAGACGCCAATTTTGAAGAAACAGGCTTCAGCTATACGCTGTCGCTGATTTCAGGCAAATACAAGATGGTTATTCTGTACTGCCTGATGGAGTTCGGAGCAGTCCGGTTTAACGAGCTTCAGCGGTATTTGCGCAAAATTTCAGACAAGACACTGAGCCAAAACCTGAAGGAGCTTGAGGCTGACCGGCTGATTATCCGCACGGTTTACCCGCAGATTCCGCCCAAAGTAGAGTACAGCCTGTCGGACAGGGGAAAGTCGCTGATGACGGTGCTCGATCAGCTGTGCGTTTGGGGGGAAGAGCATCGCGATGATGAGCGCTGACATGAAAGCAGGGCGGCATGGCCTTTAGCCATGCCGCCCTGTGCGGTAAAGAAAGGAGTTTGGATTATCCTGCAAAGCAGAGGAAAGCCTGAGCTCCGCTCTCAATCGGCGAGATACTGCCGGACAAGCTCCTGCAAAAGCTCGTCGCGATCGATCTTGCGAATCAGGCTGCGGGCATTTAAATGATTGGTGATATAGGTCGGGTCTTCTGACAAAATATACCCGACGATTTGATTGATGGGATTATAGCCCTTTTCACGCAGAGCGTCGTACACCGTGGTCAGGATGCGCTTCATCTCCTGATCGGCCTCATCTGCGATGGTGAACTTGCGGGTGCCGTCGAGCATCAAGAAAACCTCCCCATAAACGATATTACTGTTATTATACACCGGTTTGCGCTTAAAGTAAAGCGCTAATATTATGCGCGCAGCACTGCTTGGTATTCTTTTTCAAGCGCGTGCAGAGCGCTGGTCATGGCCGCGTCAACCTCGGCGTCGGTCAGGGTGCGGTCAAAGCACCGGAAGGCGAGCGAGAAGGCGACGCTCTTTTGACCCGCCGGCACCTGAGCACCGCGATACACATCGAACAGCGCGATGGACTCCAGGTGCTCGCCTGCCGCGGCAGAAATGGTCTTTTCCAGTTCAAGCACGGTGATGTCTTCGCGCACGACAACGGCGAGGTCGCGGGCAACGGCCGGATACTTCGGCAGCGGACGGTAGGACTTTTCAGTGTCACGCAGGGCAAAGAGCTTTTTCATGTCGATTTCAGCCATATAGACCTCGGCGCCAATGCCGTAATTTTGCGCACACTGCGGATGAATCTGGCCGATGACGCCGATGGTCTGTCCCTGAACCACCATGATACCGCAGCGGCCGGGGTGATAGGTCGGATTGTCACGGCACGGCAGGACTTCCAGACCGTGCACTGCCGCCATATCCAAAATGGCTTCAGCCGCGCCCTTGAGGGAATAAAAATCCCCATTGCCATAACTCATCAGGGTGAGGATGCGGTTTTCTTCGGGCAGGACACTCATATCAGCCTGGCCGTCTTTAACGGCAGGGGTATAGGTCGTCGACAGCTCAAAGGCGTTCATGGCCGGATTGCGCAGGTTGTAGTTGCGCGCCGTCACCTCGAGCATGGAATGAAGCGGCGTGGTGCGCATCAGGCTCTGGTCCTCGCCCAGCGGATTTTGAATGACGACAGCCGTGCGCAGCGGGGAATCCTGTGGCAGCAGCAGCTTGTCAAAGACCTTGGGGCCCAGGAAGGACAGGGTGACACATTCCATATACCCGGCCGAAATACAGGCGGCGCGCAGCGTATGCTCGAACTTCTGCCAGTCGTTCAGACCGCCGATGGTCGTGGATCCGCTCAGCAGAGTGGGCTCGATTTTGTCGTAGCCGTACATGCGGGCGGCCTCTTCGGCCAGGTCGGCCATGCCCTCGGCGTCGTCGCGCCACGAGGGCACGGTGACATTGCCGTTTTCAACCGTGAAGCCCAGGGATACAAGGCTTTGGACCATGTCGGCGTCGGGAATGTCAGCGCCGATGAGCGCGCGCATTTTGTCCGGCTCAAAGGGCAGAACACGAGGCTGTTTGGGGTTGGGGTAGGTGTCGATCACGCCGCCGATGATTTCGCCGGCGCCCAGCATTTCGACCAGCTCGCAGGCGCGCAGCAGGGCGGGCATGGTGTTTTCGCAGTCCAGACCCTTTTCAAAGCGGCCCGAGGCCTCGGTGCGCATTCCGATGCGGCGCGACGCGACGCGGACGCTGGGACCGGAGAATGTGGCGCTTTCAAAGACCACCATTTTGGTGTTTTCAGTGATTTCGCTGTTTTCACCGCCCATGACGCCGGCAATGCCCACGGCCTTGACCGGGTCGGTGATGAGCAGCGTCTCGGGCGCGACACGGCGCTGCTGGCCGTCCAGCGTGGTGACAACTTCGTCCGGCCGGCTGCGGCGCACGATGATTTTGTTCTGCTCGATGCAGGAATAGTCAAAAGCGTGCATGGGCTGGCCATATTCCAGCATGACATAGTTGGTGATATCGACAATGTTGTTGATGGGACGCACGCCGGCGTTGCGCAGGCGCTCGCGCATCCATTCGGGCGACGGTTCGATTTTGATGTTTTTGACCATGGCAGCGCTGTAGCGCGGGCACAGGTCCGGGGCGTCGATCTCGACCGCCAGCAGCTCGCGGATATCCCCGGTGGTTTTGTGCACAACAGGCTCGTGCAGGCGCAGCGGCTTGCCGAACGACGCGGCACTTTCGCGCGCCAGACCGATGACACTCAGGCAGTCAGGGCGGTTGGGGGTGATCTCAAAATCAAAGATGACGTCGTCCAGCCCGAAAAGGGGGCAGATATCCTGTCCGGGCGTGCCCTCGGGCAGGAATAAAAGCCCGTCCGGGTCGCCATAGGGGACGTCGTTCTGGGTCAGGCCCAGCTCGGCAAACGAGCACATCATGCCCTGCGACAGCTCGCCGCGCATGGTTGTGGTCTCGATGCGGTGCCCGCCGGGCAAAACGGCGCCGTCGAGCGCGACGGGGACAAGCACGTCCGCACGGATATTGGGGGCACCGGTGCAGATCTGCAAAGTCTTGCCGCCCACATCGACGTCACAAACGACCAGCTTGTCGGCGTGGGGATGCTTGCGCACCGCCAGCACGCGGCCAACGACGACGTTTTTGATTTCATCCGCAGGCGATTCCCAGCCCTCGACTTTGGAACCGGTCATGGTCATGCGGGCAGCGTAGCTTTTGGGGTCTTCGTGAACGTCAGTATATTCCTGAAGCCATTTGTAAGGCAGTTTCATGAATGTGTCCCTCCTTAGAATTGCGACAAGAAGCGCGCGTCGTTTTCGAACAGCAGGCGCATGTCGTCGATTTTGTAACGGCGCATGACGATGCGCTCAAGGCCGATGCCAAAGGCAAAGCCTGAATAGACGTCCGGGTCAATGCCGCAGGTGCGCAGCACGCGCGGATGCACCATGCCGCAGCCGAGAATCTCAATCCAGCCCTCGCCCTTGCACAGCCGGCAGCCTTCGCCCTGGCATTTGAAACACATCATGTCCATTTCGGCGCTCGGCTCGGTAAAGGGGAAGTGGTGCGGGCGGAAGCGCACGCGGGTGTCTTCGCCGTACAGTCGCTTGGCAAAGATTTCGAGCGTGCCCTTGAGGTCGCCCATGGTGACGCCCTTGTCAACGACCAGACCCTCGATCTGGTGGAAGACAGGCGAGTGGTTGGCGTCGACGGCGTCCGAGCGGAAAACGCGCCCCGGTGCAATCATGCGGATGGGAGGCTTTTGCTTTTCCATGGTGCGCACCTGCATACCGGAAGTCTGAGTGCGCAGCACGATGTTGTCATTGACGTAAAAGGTATCCTGCGTGTCGCGTGCAGGGTGATTTTTGGGGATGTTCAGGGCTTCGAAATTATAGTAATCCAGTTCGACCTCCGGCCCTTCAGCGATGGAAAAGCCCATGCCGACAAAAATGTCGCACAGCTCGTCGAGCACGATGTTGAGCGGGTGCTTGCGGCCTGTGGCCATTTTGGTGCCCGGCATGGTGACGTCGATGGTCTCGCGCGCTATGCGCGCCTCAAAAGCGCGGCGTTCCATACCTGCGGCCGCGTCTTCAAGGGCCTTTTCAATTTTGGCGCGCACCTCGTTGGCCAGCTGGCCCATAGCCGGGCGCTCTTCAGGGCTCAGAGCGCCCATGCCGCGCAAAATAGCGGTCAACTCGCCCTTTTTGCCCAGAAAACGGACACGGACGTTTTCCAGCGCCTCTTTCGAAACAGCGCCCTGGATGTCGCCGAGCGCAGAGTCGAGAATCTGCCTGAGTTTCTGCTTCAATGTCAACAGCTCCTTGTATGATGAAAATAGAAAACAAAAAAAGCTTCCGCCCCCATAGGGACGAAAGCAACCTTCCGCGGTACCACCCTGCTTCCCGCCATCAATGGGCGGGCGCTTTAGGCCGTAACGGGGCCGACCGCCGGCGTCTACTGCCCCAGGGGGTTCCACGCCGGTGCTCAGGAGTGAACTTCACGCAGCTTTCCCGCAGGCGGCTCGCAGCCGGTGACCGCCATTCTCTGCCACAGGAACAGGCACGCTACTCTCTCCGTCATCGCATTTTGCGATATATACATCTTTTTATACCACATTCCGTGAAAAAACGCAAGAGCTTTTGCGCATATGCCTTGCAAAGATAGAAATATGGTAATATATAGAAAATAATGCTGGAATTTACCTGCTGCTTCCTGTATAATCATTCTGCTCAGTGAAAAGCAGCATCAGTATACCATGCAAAGCAGAATATTTTGGATATTTGTCAAAATAAATTGTTCATTTTTGGTGAATATTGTGGATTATTAGTGATAATGAACCATGAATCGTTCCGAAATGGCGGCGCAAAAGGTATTCTGTATGCAAAGGAGGAGAAAAGCATGCACATACTAGCCGACTTTGCCCGCGCGGTCAGCGAGGCGCGGGAAGCAAAGCACTGGTCGCAGGAAAAGGTTGCCGAGCTGGCCGATATTTCAACGCGATGGTACCAGCAGATTGAAAAGGGAGACGTGAGCGCGGGCTTTGAAATATGCGTGCGCGTAGCGCGGGTCCTGGAGCTGGACTTGAATCAATTCCTTGACAGAAAGGATGAGAGCGGTGAAGATACAGTACTGCATGTTTGAAAGCCGGGAATACAGTGAGGAAGCGGGAGAATACCAAGCGTTTGGCATTTGCGCCATGCGGGACGGAAGCTGCGCGGCGCGCATTGCCGATATATCACTTGATCGGGATTTTGTTTTGCAGCTGGCGCAGAGATGCACACAGTCAGAACTGGCGCTGGACCATCTGCTCGATGTAGTGGAGGACGCCCTGGAAGTCTGGTGAACTTTTAGCCGCCGGGGCGCAGCGGGTGTATCGGTACCGAATAGAGCAAGCCTGCCGGTCTGGGAAATCAGGAAAACCAGAACCGGCGGGCTTGCCGTCAGGGTAAAAAGCAGCAGGAAAGAGTATCAGAGAACCTGGACAACGTCTGCGGACTTATATGGGGCGGACTTTGGACTACACAATCCGCGTTTTTCCCATATTGGTCAGCATCTCGACTGTCGCAGGGTCATAGTGTGAAAAGAACAGGCTTTCGCCTTCGTCGAGCGCGGCAATGGACTGCATATCTTCATCGCTCAGGGTGAAGTCAAATACGTCGATATTCTGTGCCATACGCTCTTTGTGTGTGGACTTGGGAATGACGACCACGTCGCTTTGCAGCAGAAAGCGCAGCGCGGTCTGTGCAGATGTTTTGCCGTATTTGGCGCCGATTTCGGTCAGCACGGGATTGGAGAAAAAGTCCTTTCTGCCCTCGGCAAAGGGACCCCAGGATTCATGCTGAACGCCGTACTTTTTCATATATTCATGTGCGGTTTTCTGCTGATGGAACACATGGGTTTCGACCTGGTTGACGGCCGGCGTCACCCGGGCAAACTGACACAGGTCGATGAGCCGGTCAGGGTAAAAGTTTGACACGCCGATGGCGCGCAGCTTGCCGGCCTTGTAGGCCTCTTCCATGGCGCGATAGGCGCCGTAATAGTCGCCAAAAGGCTGATGGATGAGCAGCAAATCGATATAGTCGGTTTTCAGCCTCTGCAATGAACTGTTGATGGATGCCTTGGCTTTTTCATACCCGGCATTCGAAATCCATATCTTTGTGGTCAGAAAAAGCTCATCTCTGGGCACGCCGCTTTTTTAAGGCTCTGCGGTCTCATACCGCAGCCACAGGCCATTGCCCTCAAAGGGTCTGGCTTCCTTCAGTGTAAAGGCCACCGGCCCGTGTGGAGGCAAAAAGCCGGCCTTTTCAAAGATGGAAACCGCCGTTGTGCTGCCGTCGGCCACCGGGGCGATGACCAGGCTGAGCTCGTCAATCAGTCCGTCCTGCAAAAGGGACCAGTTGGCGACGCCGCCGCCGGCAATCATCAGGCGTTCGATGGAAAAGAGCTTTTTCAGCTTTTGAAGGAGCAGGGCACAGTCCAGGCGGTCTTTGCCGGCAAACAGATAAGAGATGCCGAACTGCCGCAGATAGCTGAGGTATTCAGAAGACACCTGCTCGGTCAGCGCCTCGATGACGTGTGCTTTGGGGCGGTTCTTTTTTTCGATAATGTTGGAGTTCCAGCCCAGCACGCCCTGCGGGTCCATAGAGACAATAAAGTTCCCCAGCGCAAGCCCGTCTGCATTGACGTAGTCGCTTCTGGGAACAGTCCCGTCGGCCGGCGGCAGAACGGCAGGAGCCAGGCCTTCAGAGTAGCTGCCCTGCATGGTCGTTGTGCCGTACAGCGTGGCCTGGCAGCTGTAAAAACCGCGCAGACGGCCGTACTCCGCCTGCGCGGGTGCGGTTTCAGGCGCTGCAAAGAACTCGCCGTCTATCTTTCCATCCAGCGATGTGAGCATGTGGCAGACAACAAAGGGGCGGTCGGTTTTATTCATCCGTGTAGACATCCTTGGCCATGCGCAGGGCAGCCCACGCTTTCGGCCAGCCCGCATAGAAGGCGAGCTGGGTCAGGGCCTCGGACATTTCCACCTGTGTCACGCCGTTGGCTTTGGCCCGCTGGATATGATGAAGCAGGGAAGAGTCCAGAATACCGCTGGCCATCAGGGCAGAGACAGTAATCAGACTCCGGTCCCGGGGCGAGAGCTGGTCCTCGCGGGACCAGACCTCGCCGAACAGCACATCGTCATTGAACTGTGCAAACTTGGGCGCAAACTCGCCCATGGCATCTCTGCCGGCAGTCACCTTGTCCATCACTGACCGCCTTACTTGTTCAGGGCTGCGCCGTCGCTGAAAGCGTTGCCGACCCGCTCGCCCATGACATGATAGACCCTGTGTACCGGTTCAAAGGAAATGGGGCGGAACTTGCCGAGATCGATGCTGCCGTCCGCGTCCAGAACGCTCTCATCAGCACTGACATTGACAATCCGGCCGATGATGTTGCCATCCTCGGTGATTTTGAGCAGCTCGCACTCCATGGCGACAGGCAGCTCGTCAATCAGCGGCGCGTCCACAAACTCGCTCTTGGTCGTGTGAAAGCCGGATTTTTCCAGCTTCTTGGGTTCGCTGTTGGCAGAGACCATGCCCACATAGTCTGAGGCGACCACGTTGGCAGCGTCGGCAAAGCTGACGGTAAAGGCGCCTTTTGCCTTGATGTTGGCAGTGGTTTTATGGCCTGCGCTCAGGCACAAAACGACTTTGTCAGAGCCGTACAGACCGCCCCAGGCGGCGTTCATGGCATCGGCAGTGCCGTCTTCATTATAGGTGCCGATGATGAGCACAGGAAGAGGGTACAGCCAGGGCTTTGCTCCGAAGTTTTTCCGCATGATAAGCACTCCTTTGATAAAATAATTGTGTATGTCAAACCGGTATAGCCGTACCGGGAATTATTGGCCGTCAAAAATACGGGACAGCCATTCGTCATAGGTGGGAATCCAGTCTCCGCCTGCACCGAAGCCGTGAGGCATGTCGTCCAGCTGCAGGCGCTGCATACTTACGCCGGCCTGCTCGGCGGCATCGGCATTGGCGAGAAACTGTGAATAGAACGGGTCGAGGGTGCCGTAGCAGTAAAAGGTCGGCGGAAGATTCCCCGAGCGCAGCAGCTCTACATCAGTGGTGCCGATGCTCAGCCGGCCGTAAAACGAATAAATCATGCCGCAGGCTGCCGCGTCAGCGGAAACCTGGTCGAGCGCGTCCGGGACATAATCAGGATCTAATGCTGTTCCGTCGACCTGACCGTCAAAGTGCAGCAGCATTTCACCGCTTAAAATCCCGCCGGCCGAAAAGCCCATCACAGCGATGTCGTTTTCGTCAATGCCATATTCTTCGGCATGGGCGCGGACAAACCGGACTGCCCGGGCCAGATCGAGCGCGCCTTCCTGCTGGGTATAGGGGCGCAGGCGGTAGTCCACAACAAAGCTCTGATAGCCCCGTTCGCTCAGCGCCTCGGCCACCGGGCGGCCCTCACTCTCACTGCGGAACTGAAACGCGCCGCCCGCACAGATGAGCACTGCGCCCTTGATGTCAGTCCCCGATGGAACGGGGTAGCTGGTGATATAGGGGCGGAAATCCGGGGCGTCAAAGTAGCTGCCGTTGTTTTCGGTGTATTCTGTGGTCGCGGGCACATTGCCGTTCTCCCACAGATACAGCACCTGCTGCGCATCCGGCGTTACCACGGCCGTGGCGACGGTATCGCCGCCTTCGACCGGTTCTTCGGGAATGGGCTGGACGTTGTCTTGCTGCGGCGCGTCGCTGCCTGCACCGGCGTCTGATTTGGAATCAGGGCCCTGCGCCTCGCAGGCGGCCAGGCCAAAGGTCAGCATCTGCGCCAGAATCATGGCAATCATTCTTTTCATGGGAAGCGCCTTTTTTGGCAGAGGCTTACAGCCCCAGCTCGTCCAGCCAGGCCTGCACGTCGTCGGCACTTACGCTGGAAGAAAACCGATGGCCTTCCAGCCACTCGCCGGTGCCAGCCTGCTCGGCCAGCAGCTCGCCGCTTTCACCCAGTCCCGAGCTGGAAGATGTGCAGAACGGAATGACGGTCTTGCCGGTGAAGTCGTTGGCCTCGACAAAGGTGTCGACCGGCCAGGCGGCAATGCCCCACCAAATCGGGTATCCGATAAATATCGTATCATACTCATCCCAGTTGTCAAGCGAGGCAGCCGTCAGCTCGATGTCGCGCTCGTCGGGGTGCTCGTACTCATAGACCACGCGGCTGCTTTCGTCGCGCCAGTTCAGGTCGTCATCGGAATACGGCTCTGCCGGGGTCAGTTCAAAGAGGTCGCCGCGCGTGGCTTCGGCAATGTAACCAGCCGCCTGTTCGGTGTTACCGGTTGCAGAAAAATAGACGACCAGAGTCTTGCCGGTCTCGGGTTCAGCTGCGTCGTCCGCGGACGGCTCGGGCTCGGACGGCGCAGCAGTGTCATCTGTGCTGCCTGACGGCTCGGATGTGTCCGGCGACTGGGGCTCCTGAGGCTGCACGGGCTCATTTTGTGCGGGCTCAGACGGTTCGGATGGCTGGCTGCACGCAGCCAGGCTGAACAGCATGGCAAAGGCCAGCAGCAGGCAAACAGTTTTCTTCATGTTCATGACTCCCTTCACGCATAACATTCCTGAAAAATCTTCAAAATTTCTTCATGGGTCATTTTGCGGTAGCTGCCCGCAGAAATGCCGCAGGAATCGGCAATTTCTTTGAGCATGGATTCATCGGTCACGCCAAGTTCTTTGAGTGTGGTGGGCAGACCGATTTCTTTGATAAAGGCGGCCAGGGCATTGACACCGGCCAGCGCCAGCTCTTCATCGCTCTGACAGCCGCGGGCAATCCCCCAGACGTTTTCCGCAAAGCGGACAAACTTGGGCAGGCCGTCTTTGTAAATATGGCGGTAATAGACGGGGTGTAGCACAGCCAGGCCGCAGCCGTGGTTGCAGTCTGTAAAAGCTCCCAGCTGATGCTCCATATTGTGGCACTGGAAATCGCATTTTTTACCCATCTTGATGATGCGGTTTTCGGCCATTGTGGCGTCCCACATCAGGTTGCTGCGGGCCGTGTAGTCCCTGGGGTCGCGGATGGCGGCGCGCAGGTTGCGGATGACGCTTTTCATCAGCGCTTCCATGATGTCGTCAGACACATTGTCCTCGTTGGGCCCGCTGAAATAGGTCTCCATGATGTGGCTGAGAATGTCAAAGCCGCCCGACACCATCTGGCGTGCCGGCACGCTGTAGGTATAGGTGGGGTCCATCAGCGCAAACCGGGGATTGAGCTTTGGATAATCGCGGCCGGTTTTGATTTTTTTCTCCTCGTTGGTGATGACGGCGCCGCCGTTGCATTCACTGCCTGTGCCCGCCACGGTCACGATGACGCCCAGCGGAAGCGGATCGACCGAGATGACGCCCGGGCGGGCCCAGAAATTGTCCCAGATGTCGCCGTCATACCGGGCGGCCAGCGATACGGCTTTGCAGCAGTCCATGACAGAACCGCCGCCAACGGCCAGAATCATGTCTGCATGATGCTCGCGGGCCAGTCGGGCGCCTTCCTGCACCTTGGCATAGGTGGGATTGGCCATGATGCCGGAAAACTCGACAATCGTTTTTCCAGCCGCCTTTAAAATGCCCGTGACCTCGTCATAAACGCCGTTGCGCTTGACAGAGCCGCCGCCGTAGGCCAGCAGAACCGTGCTGCTGGACTTTGTCAGACAGGAAAGGTACTCTTTGACGCACCCCTGACCAAAATAGACTTTGGTTGCGTTTTCAAAAATGAAGTTGTTCATGGCAATGCTTCCTTTACTGTGTATTTCAATCACTGCATCTGTGCTTCCCAAAAGGCGACAGCCTGGTCAAGCCAGCCTTCGGCGGCAGTGCCGGTGCCCAGCCCGAACCCGTGTCCCAGCCCGGGGTAGTGGTGAAATTCGGTGGGAATCCCCATGGCGGACAGCGCATCAATGCGGCGCTGCATGGTCTGCCAGCCGGCAATTCCGTCGCTTTCGCCCACGCAGGCAAAGGTGGGCGGGTCGCTGCGGGTGGTGTTGGAATGTCCGGTGTACTGCATGACGACTGCGCCGGGCTGCGGGAGGTCATCGCCGCCGAACGCGGCCGGACCGTAAGAGCCGAGCCACGCGGCCATGCGTGCTCCGGCAGAGCCGCCCCACAGGGAATAGCAGTCGGTGTCGACCTCGAGCTCTTCGGCGTTTTCAAAAATAAAGCTGATGGCACGCGCCAGGTCTTCGCAGGCGGTCTGGGCCCCGGGACGGTAAATCAGCGCAAAGGCGTTGTAGCCCCGCTTTGACAGCTCCAAAGCGTGCGGGAAGCTGTCCTGCATGGCCCCGACGTAGGCAAAAGCGCCGCCGGCATTGCACACGGAAAATTTGGCGCCGGGCTCGCCCCGGAAGAAGAACAGGCCCGTGTCCTCTTTGTCAGGGTCCCCGGCCTTTTCTTCATCCGTGTAAATGTCGTAAAAGACAGTGTCGCCGGCCTGCGCATGTTCTTTCAGGTAATTGACGATTTCGACCGTCATGTCAGGGTCAATGTTGCTGTACCACGTCAGACGCAGCTCGGCCAGAGTGTCGCCGCTCCAGTAAGCTGTGTCGGCGGGAAAAATCAGCCGCCCGTAATCGTCGAACACCGGGTCGTGCATGACATCTTCAATGCGTGAATCTGTGGTGTACAGACTGCCGGTATCTGACTTTGCCTGCACAGTGCTTTCATCTCCTGGTTCCTGTGAAATATTGTCTGCCGGGGTCTCGCGGGAAGTATCGGCTGCGGCGCTTTCGGCTTTACAGCCGGAAAAGCAAAGCAGTACGCAGAGTATTAAAACGGCTACAGCTGCCTTTTTCATCTCGCGCCCCTCTCTTTTTCTGGATGTCCTTATTATAAACAAAACGAGACTTCTGCAGAAGTCTCGTTTTGTTATACAGTGCATACCTAAAGGTTTATAGCTTCGAGCGGACAGCCACAGCTTTTTCCACTGCCTGTAGAAAACGCCGGACCGCCGGGGACGGCTCGGGGGAGTGAAGCAGGCCAAAGGGAATGGTATATCCCCAGTCCACCGGAAGAATCTTTAAAAGCGGATGGACGTACCGCCAGTTTTCTATGGCCATCAGTACACAGTTGTTGTTTTCACATTGATTAAATGCCGCGACATCGTAAAAATCAAAGTCCACAATCTGAATCTGCGGATGGTTTTTCCAGATGTCGTCGCGCAGCAGGTCGACATAATGGCTCCAGTCCCGGCGCATGAGCATGAGCCGCTCGCCGTAAAGGTCCTGAACAGACAGTTTTTCCTTCTGCGCCAGGCGGTGATGGATGGACACCGCGCAGCAGATGGGCTCGCGCGAGATTTCCAGGCCCGCGCACTGACGAAGATTGAGCATGGTCTCGTCAAAGATACCGGCGACGACGTCGATGTTCTGGCCCAGATGGCCCAGGATTTCGCGGGCGTTTTCCGGGGTGTTTTCAAAGGGGATCAGTTGAAATTTAATGTTGGGGCAGTGCTGCTGGACCTGAGGCCACAGATCCACCAGCACCTGCGCCGGCGTCATGGGAGAAGTGCCGATGCGGATGACGCTGTCGCTTTCCTGCATGGTGTTTTTGGCCCGCGTGACCGAGTCCTTGCAGTACTGAATGATGTATTTTGCGTCCTGGCACAGAGACTGGCCAGCCTCAGTCAATGCCAGGCCGCGGTGCGTACGGACAAACAGCTGCAGGCCGAGGCTTTCTTCGAGCAGGTTAATCTGCTTGATGACGGCAGGCGGCGAGATATACAGCTTTTCGGCGGCCTTGTTAAAACTGCCGCACTGCGCCACGCACAAAAAGGTCTCCAGCTGTGGATTGTACAAAGGGAATCATCGTCCTTTCGGTCAGAAATCGGGCTGTAACTGGCGGATTTTATCCATCTTATGGTCTTATTTTACGGATACTTTTGCATTTTGTCAAACAAAAGTATTTCAAGCGGGACAGAGACCAGTGATTTCCTCTTTACAAAGGGCAGAGAATCTGTTACAATAAAACAGAACAAATGTTCTTTTCGGGGTGAACAGAATGGATCT
The DNA here is from genome assembly GCA_018714845.1 of Candidatus Ventrousia excrementavium. Taxonomy (GTDB): domain Bacteria; phylum Bacillota; class Clostridia; order Oscillospirales; family Butyricicoccaceae; genus Ventrousia; species Ventrousia excrementavium. Next base: position 22,684 of record DVMR01000058.1, on the reverse strand, counting down.
CATGCAAAAGCTGACCGTTTTGACCGATGCGGCCAAGTACGACGTCGCCTGCACGTCAAGCGGTGTGAACAGGGCCGGGAAAGCCGGGGGCATCGGCAGCGCCGTTGCCTGCGGAATCTGCCACAGCTTTGCCGCTGACGGGCGGTGCATTTCGCTGCTCAAGGTATTGATGAGCAATATGTGCGCTTACGACTGTGCGTACTGCGTCAACCGGCGCAGCAACGATACGCCGCGCGCATCCTTTACGCCGCGCGAGCTGGCTGACCTGACCATGCAGTTTTACCGGCGCAACTATATCGAAGGCCTTTTTTTGTCGTCAGCTGTGGTCAAAAATCCTGACTTCACCTGTGAACAGATGCTGCGCGTCCTGACGCTGCTGCGCGAGGAATACCGCTTTGGCGGGTATATCCACGTCAAGGCCATTCCGGGGGCCGACCCCCGGCTTGTCGAGGCGCTGGGGCTGCTCGCCGACCGCATGAGCGTCAATATCGAGCTGCCTTCGCAGCAGAGCCTGCGTCTGCTGGCCCCGCAAAAGGACCGCGACGGCATTTTAAAGCCCATGGGGCAGATTTCACAGGGCATCGCCGAGCGCAAAAGCGACCTTGTGCGCTACAGCCGTGCACGGCGCTTTGTGCCGGCGGGACAAAGCACGCAAATGATTATCGGCGCCACGCCGGACACCGATTATCAGATTCTCGGGCTGACAGCCGGGCTTTATAAAAAGTATGCGCTCAAACGGGTCTTTTTTTCGGCGTATATGCCGGTTGTCGAGGGGAAAAACCTGCCGGCACTCGGCACGCGCCCGCCCCTGCTGCGTGAGCACCGGCTGTACCAGGCTGACTGGCTTTTGCGCTTTTACCGCTTTGACGTCAATGAGATTATCGACGAAAAACACCCCAATTTAAATCCGCTCATTGACCCCAAATGCAACTGGGCGCTGCGCCATCCGGAGCACTTTCCGGTCGAGGTCAACCGCGCGCCGTATGACCTTTTGCTGCGCGTGCCCGGCATCGGAGTGCGCAGCGCGGGGCGCATCGTCAAAGCGCGGAAGGTCCATTCCCTTGACTTCGGCGCGCTCAAAAGAATCGGCGTTGTGCTCAAGCGGGCGCAGTATTTTGTCACCTGCCAGGGCAGGTCCATGGTGCGGCGACAGGAAGGACCGGAAGGGATTTTGCGCGGGCTTTTGTCCGATCGCAGCCTGTCCATGCTGCCCGGTGCGCAGGGAGAACAGCTTTCGCTGTTCGAGGTCGGCGACGACGATTTGAGGAGGTGTATTGCCCCGTGAAGCAGGGGGGAGAGGTCTACCGTTACGACGGCACATGGAAGGGCTTTCTGTGCTGCGTTTTTGAATGCTTTGAGCGGCGTGAGATACCGGCTGATATCCAGGGCGGCGAGGGAGCGCAGCAGAGCCTGTACCCGGCCCGGCTCGTTCGAACGGACCCGGAGCGGTCGCGCCGCGTGGCGCGCTGGCTGAGCACGACGCTGGGGGGAGAGGTGTCGGAGCTGGCGCGCGAGGGCTTTCTGTCCAGCCTGCCGCAAAAGGAAATGCACATCCTGCGCCTGCTTCTGCTGGCGCGCAGGCTGGGGCCCATGGCCGCGTCAGCGCACGGCGACCGGTCGGTTGCCGCCCTGCGCACTGCGGTGTACCAGATGCACCAGGAAGCGCATCTGCTGACCGGATTTATCCGCTTTGTTGAGCACGACGGCGTACTGACAGCGACCATTTCGCCCAAGCATCAGGTGCTGCAGCGGCTGGGACCGCACTTCAGCGACCGGTTTCCCGGCGAACGCATTGTCATTTACGACGACACCCACGGCCTTGTGCTGTGGTGCCGGGCAGGGCAGTGGGGCGTGGTCCGCGCCAGCGTGCAGTTTCCGCCGCCTGACGCTGCGGAAGAGCAGTGGCGGCAGCTATGGAAGCGGTTTTACCGCGTCATTGGCATTGAAGGACGTGAAAATCCACGCTGCCGCATGACGCACATGCCCAAACGCTACTGGGTGCATATGACCGAAATGGAGGAAGAAGCACCGAACCGGCCCGCGCCTGCGCTTCGTGCGGCCGATGCCGAAGACTGGCGGGGCCAGGAGCATCCGGGACTTCACGCGCAGGCAAAGGGTGACCTTGCACCGGGCGGGCCGATATGATAGAATAAAGTATCCGTACAGCGGAAATCAAGGGAAAAAGAGGATGCATATGAAAACAATACAGGCAGAGATCGAGCTGCAGGACGGCGGCGTCATCGCGCTGGAGCTGTACCCTGAAACGGCCCCCATTTCGGTTGAGAACTTCGTCAAGCTGGCCAGAGACGGGTTTTATGACGGCGTCATTTTTCACCGCGTGGTTCCCGGCTTTGTCATTCAGGGCGGTGACCCGACAGGCACGGGCATGGGTGGTCCCGGCTATCAAATCAAGGGCGAGTTCCGGGCCAACGGCGTCAAAAACGACCTCAAGCACACCCGCGGCGTTTTGTCCATGGCCCGTGCACAGGCCTATGACTCGGCGGGCAGCCAGTTCTTTATCATGGTTGAGGACGCGCCGCACCTTGACGGTCAGTACGCCGCCTTTGGCCGCGTGACAAACGGCATGGACGTCGTGGACAAAATTGTTGAAGATTCGCAGAACGGCGTCACCGCCGAGATGAAGACGGTCCGCATTTTGTAAGCATGGTGACGCTCGAACGGGCGGGCGCGCAGGATTTTGCCCTGTGGCAGTCGTTCGACCCGCATCTGGCGGAAAGCGAATACCGGCTCAAGGCCGAAGCCGGCCGCTGTCTGTTTGTGTACGAGGCCGGTCAGGCTGTCGGCGTGCTGCGCTGGCAGCTGTTTTGGGACTGGATTCCTTTTGTCACCCTGCTGTGGCTGACCGGGGACCGGCGCGGCCGCGGCGTGGGCCGTCAGGCCATGGAGCAGTGGGAGGCGCAGATGCGCGCAGGCGGCCACAGGCTTGCCATGACGTCGACTATGGCCGAAGAAGATGCGCAGCATTTTTATCACCGCCTGGGTTATCATGACTGCGGCTGTCTGGTCAAAAACTGCCCGCCGCTGGTCGAGAACATGGAGATCTTTTTGATAAAGGCTCTGTAAAAAACAGCCCCGCACAGCGGGGCTGTTTTAGACTGTCAGACAGGAGGAAAAGCCATGCTGGCCATTCTTTCGCCGGCCAAACGGATGAAAACGGAAGACTGCCTGGCGCCGCGGACTGAGCCGATGTTTCTGGCGCGGACTGAACAGCTGCTCGGCGTTTTGCGCGGCATGACGCTGCCGCAGCTGCAAACGCTGCTGCAGTGCAACGACGACATTGCCCGCCGCAGCTGGCGGCAGTACCAGACCATGGACCTGCGCGCCGGGCTCAGTCCGGCTGTGCTGTCCTTTGACGGCATCCAGTATCAGTATATGGCGCCCGGCGTGTTTGACGACCGCTGCTTTGACTACATCGAGCATCATGTGCGCATTTTGTCAGGCTTTTACGGCCTGCTGCGCCCCTTTGACGGGGTTACGCCCTACCGGCTCGAAATGCAGGCGCGCCTGCGCACTGATTTCTGTGCTGATTTGTATGATTTCTGGGGTGATGGGCCCTGCCGCGCCCTGCTGCGCGAGACCGATACCATCGTCAACCTGGCGTCCGGCGAGTACAGCAGACTCGTCCGGCGGCATCTGCCCAAAGGCGCGCGCTTCGTCACCTGCATTTTTGGCGAGCAGCAGGGCGGCAGAGTGGTTGAAAAGGGAGTTTACGTCAAAATGGCGCGCGGCGAAATGGTGCGGTTTATGGCGGAAAATCATATGCAGCGGCCCGAAGAACTGCGCAGCTTTGACCGTCTGGGGTTTGTTTTTCAGCCTGCGCTGTCCGACGAAAGCAGACTGGTTTTTGTCGCGCCGCCTGGTCAGAAAAGGCGCAGCTGAGGCTCGGCGTAAGGGGCCTGATAGGCGCGGATGATATCGCTCATGCGGTAATAAAGCCCGGGCTCGCGGCATTCTGAGGCAAAAACGTCCCGCAGCCGCTGCGCACGCGGGCTGACACATTCATAGCGCTCGCCGAACGCGCTGTCATAGCGTGCGCGCAGGCCGGGGAACTGCTCGTCGAGCCGGTCATAAAAATACTGCCGCTGGTTGCTGCGCAAAGTGACGCCGAACCAGGCGTATACAAAGCGCGCGCCGCATTCCTGCGCCCTGCGCACAAGGGTGCGCACGCTGTCCTCGCCGTCGGTGATGAAGGGGAGAACCGGCAGCAGCAGCACGCCGGCAAACAGTCCGGCGTCCGACAGCTTTGCAATGGCGTCCAGCCGAGCCGAGGGCGGCGGCGCATGTGGCTCGAGCTTGCGGGCCAGCGCGTCATCAGCCGTTGTCACGGTCACCTTGCACAGCACGGGCGAACGCGCGGCGATTTCCTGCAAAACGTCGATGTCCCGCGTAACCAGGGGGCTTTTGGTGGCAATGCCCACGCCAAAGCCAAAGGCCGAAAGCAGCTCAAGCGCGTGGCGGGTCAGCAGAAGCTCCTTTTCAAAGGGGTTATAGGGGTCGCTCATGGCGCCTGTCGCCACGACGCCGGTACGGCGCTTGCTCTGCAGGTCGTCGCGGATTACGCGCAGTGCATCGCTTTTGACGCGCACGCGGTCAAAGTCATCGACGCGGTAGCAGTCGCTGCGGCTGTCGCAGTAAATGCAGCCGTGGCAGCAGCCTTTGTAAATGTTCATGTTGTAGTGCATGCCAAACCAGCGGTTATTTTTCCGGTAGCCTGATACAATGGTTTTGGCGGGGATGCTTTCGAGCATGGCGGTCACCTCGGCGTCGATTGGTTACTGCAGGCGGAAAACAGAAGAGAAAAGCCACTCATGCGAGTGGCTTTTTGCATCAGTAGCGGGTCACCTGCACGCGCTTGCCCATTTTTTTCAGGCAGTCGGTCAGCTTGTCGACCAGCTGCATTTTGATATTGAAGTTGATGGGCAGGCTGGGGTTCTGGTGGGCGGGGTTGACAGCGCGGCCGACATAAAAATGAATGTCTGTCGCCTGCTCAAAAAGCATGCGCGCGATGAGCGATGCGCCGTCGCGCTTGTAGCTCCAGTCTGTGTAGCGGGTGTTGTCTTCAAGATAATTTTCGGCGTATTCGAGCACGCGGCTGAAGGTGATGACGCCTTCTGTTACAAGGTCGACACCGTCGATTGTGGCAATGGGCGGAATCTCGGGATCGAGGTAGTCCATGCAGGTGTCGACTGTTTTGCCCAGGTATTCGGCAGCCAGCTTGGAAGTCGTGCCGCCGCAGACAATGTGCTTGCCCTCTTCGCCGAAGAAGCGCTCGTGCATTTCGTGCAGGTCATTGGGGTCGCGCGGGGGACCAATCATCAGGCTGACCGGCTGGCGCCGCCGCACCTTGATGGCGAGCACCGTGGTGTCGTCGCCCGGCATCCCTTCGTACAGGCGGTTGCACTCGTTGAGCAGAATGGTCGAGTAGGTCTTGGCGGTGAAGTCGGGGTCGTACATCATTTCGAGAAACTCGATGACGTTTTCGCGCAGCCAGCCAAAGTTGAGGGTCATGCCGACGCCGGCGTGAATGACGCCGTCGCTCATGGCGAGGAAAATATCGCCCTCTTGAAGCGTGAGGCGCGAGCGGTAGATTTTTTTGCCGCCGATAACCCGCTCTTCCTCGGGATAGGCAAAGCTTTTGCCGCCGCGCAGCAAAATGACATGGGGATTATCAAACTGAATGATCTCAGCCTCGCGGTTGTCGACGATGCGCAGAATGGTGAAAGTCGAATAGGCGACGCCGCGAACCGAGCAGACCGGCAGCGTGGCCGCGATGGTCTCAACACATTCCTCAATGCTGATATTGTTGGCCATCAGCGTCGAGATGATTTTGCTCGTCAGGGTCGAAAGAATGCAGGCCTTGACCCCGCTGCCCAGCCCATCGGCCAGCACAGCGGTGATGGTGTTGTCGTTGTCAGGCTCGATGACGTCAATGTGGTCGCCGCAAAGCTGCTCGCCCTTTTTATTCAGGCTGTAATAGCCGATGTCCGTGCAAAGCTCACTCATCGTTCAGCGACTCCTTCAGCTTGGTCAGTGCAATCTTGGTTTCAGCCGTTGTCTCGCCGAGCAGCGAAGCAATCTCCTGCACGACGCGCATCTGCTTTTCGATGACCTTGTCCGTGACTTCGATGGTGTGGCGGCTGGCCGCGTCCTTGCGCGCCTGCTCCTCGGCCTCGCGCGTGATGTCGCGCAGAATGGCCATCACATTGTGGTACTTACCGTCATACACAATGGTCAGCTCGACGTGCTTTTTGTATTCCGCCAGGTAGACCTGTGTGGCCTTGCTGGAGCGCTTACTCTGCAGAACCTGCACAAAAGGCTCGGGGTTCAAATAGCGGATAATGGGCTGCCCGACGGCGTCTGAAGGCATGGGGATGTTCATGATGCCGCAGGCCGCAGGGTTGATCTGCTGAATCTGCATGTCCTCGTCGAGCAGAATGATGCCATTGGGCGTGTTTTCCAACACATTGCCGGAAAAGGTCTCGGCCTTTTCCTTGAGGTACGGCAGGCACATGGTCAGGTCGGCCTTGCCCAGAACAACGGCTTCGGCCTTTTCGCGGCAGGTATTGTAGCCGCAGCTGCCGCAGTTGAGCTCCTGCTCGGGAGTCATCTTGCCCAGCGCGTGAAGGACCTCTTCAATGGCGCGCTGGCCCGGCTTCTGGTGATGGAGCCCCATGAAGCTGTGCTCGGCGTGCAGCTTTTGGACAGACATGTCGACAGGGAAGTCACAGTTTTGGGCATAGCGGTCGACATAAGCAAAATCGCGGACAGGCGCGCGGTGGTTTTTGCCCATGGCCGGCCCGCCGACACAGCTGCCCGAGCAGGCCGACATCTCGATAAAGCAGTTTTTCAAATCCCCGCGGATAACGTCCTGCAGCGCGGCGATGCAGTTCTCCTGCCCGTCAACGACAAGATATGTATAGTCAGGCGTCTTTTCGTGCATGGAGCGCAGAATGCCCCCTGACGTGGGGAAGAGGCGGGCGCGTCCGCCGACCTCGGGCGGGTCGGGAATGTCTTCGAATGTGATGTTCTCGCCCGCCAGCCACTGATTGAGCTCTTCAAAGGTCAGAACGCAGTCGGCGCCGTCGGGGTATTCGTCGGCCTCGGCCTTTTTGGAGATGCAGGGGCCGATGAAGATGGCCGCTGCGCCGGGGTGGCGGCGCTTGAGGTCCACGCAGTGCGCCTGCATGGGTGAACGTACTGCTGCCAGGTAGGGCAGGGCCTCGGGAAAATAGCGGCGGATGAGCAGGTTGACGCTGTGGCAGCAGGATGAAATTAAAACATCCGGGTGCTCAGTGACGAGGATTTCTTCATACCTCTTTTTGACCATAGTGGCGCCGACCGCCGTTTCTTCGGCGCCGGCAAAGCCCAGCGCGGACAGTGCTTTCTGCATGGCTGTGATGGTGACGCCGGGGAAGTCGGCGGCAAAGGACGGCGCCAGGCTGGCGTAGACCGGCCGGCCGGAAGCAAGCAGGGCGCGGGCGCGGTCAAGGTCGCAGCGAATCTCTTTGGCATTTTGGGGGCATACGACAAAGCATTGGCCGCACAAAATACACTCGTCGCCGACGATATGGGCCTGGTTGTCGGAAAAACGAATGGACTTGACCGGGCAGTGGCGGATGCATTTGTAGCAGTTTTTGCAGTTGGATTTTTTCAGACGCAGATATTCGTTCACAAGCTGCCTCCTTTCAAATCTCACAGGACTGCTCACAGACCCAGCGGGTCCAGAACATGTTCTTTGAAGACCTTGTCAAAGTTTTCAAGACTGACACCCGAGACAATCTCGTCGTCAAAGCGAATCGAGACGCCCTCAGTGCATTTGCCCAGGCAAAAGGCGGCGCCCAGGTTGACCTTGTCGGTCAGGCCGTAACGGGCCAGGCTGCTCTTCATCTGCTCGATGATGTTGTAAGAGCCGCGGAGATGGCAGGAACTGCCGACACAGACAGATATGTTCAATGTACATGCCTCCTCTGTGAAATGTCAAGAATCGGTGCTGCTATCATGGTATCAGGTAGCGGAGGGATTGTCAAGCAGTTGACAATCATTGCCGGATAGAAAAAGGCAGAGCGGCATATGCCGCTCTGCATGAAAGAAAGCCGTTACAGCTTCATGGCAAACTCACTGGTTGTAATGGTGTATTTCTGTACAAGGTCGTTGTACAAAGCCGTGTACTTTTCGCTGATAAGGTCAGTCTCAACGTCGGCTCTCCAACGGGGCAGACCTTCGCCGATAAAGTAAATGATGTGGTAGCCGTAGCTGGTTTCGACGATATCGGAGTCGCCGGTCCGGCGCGACGGGTCAAAAATCCAGTCATTGAACTCGCTGACCATCTGGCCCTCGTAGACGTTTTCGTAAATGCCGCCTTCGGGGGCGTTGCCGTCGTCGGAATACTCACGGGCCAGGGCGGCAAAGCTTTCCTCGCTCTGGTCGCCGGTCAGCCACTCGTCATAAATCTGCTGGGCCAGCTCCTGCTGGGCCGCGTTGGCCTCTTCGACTGCGGCAAGCTCCTCTTCGGTGGCGTCGGAAGCGGCATCCTCGGTTCCGAACAGAATGTGGCGGATATTGACGGTAGCGGACTCATCGCGCTCGCGCGAAATAAAGTAGGCAACGGTATAGCCATTGTTGTTGTTGTCAATGACAGCGGTTTCGCCCTCCGTGCGGGCCGGGTCGCTGTACCACTGAGCCAGCGGGCTGGTCGCGGTGGCACTGCCGTTAGTCACCAGGGTGGCGTCATCGTCGGAATACTCCTCTTTGTCCTCTTCGTCGGCGTACTCCAGAGCAAGGTCAATAAAGGATTGCTCGTCGGTGATGCGCTCGAGCATCTCATTGGCCAGGGCTTCGGCCGCGGCGCGGTTTTCCTCGGTCATGGCAGTCGCTTCTTCCTCGCTGGTCGGGGCGCCCTCTTCGGGGGTTTCGCCGTCCTCAGGTTCGGTGTAGGTCACCGTCTCATACGGGAAGGTGAAGTAGCGGTAAGAGACGTTGTCGTACTCATCCTTGTTCTCGCTGTAGTAATTCTCGGCCTCGTCGTCGGACACGGTCAGGCCGGACTCAAGCTGCTCGGCATAGCCCTGCGCCGTGGTGCGGCGGGTGAGGAAGGCCTCAAAGTCTGACATTTTCATCTGATTGCCGTAAATGGCCTTGAGCAGAGCCTCGGGCTCCATCTCGTAGGTCTCGGCAGACTCCTGAAGCTGTGACATCGAGGACTGGTACAGCGCCTGCGCATAGACGTCGTTTTCATAATCATAGCCGTTGGCCTGGGCCTCGCTGTACAAAACATAGACCTCGGTGACCTGGCTGACCGCCGATTCGCGGATATAGTCGGCAAAGGTGCGCTCCTCATCGTACATCTGAATCTCGAGGTTCTGCGCATCCATGCCGTACTGCGCATAGGTGTTCATCAGGTTCGACAAAATGTCATTATAATACATATTGAACTCAAGAGCGCTGACCTTATAATCGCCGACCGTGACAGCGGTAAAGCTGCGCTGCAGCACACCTGTGGTGTAAACGACGCCCCATGCGGCGCCGACGACGACAAGCAGGCAGATGGCGATAATTCCCGCACGTCCAAGAATTTTCCAGATCTTGGACTCGGCTTGCTTCTGCTTGGGCGCTTTGCTCTCATTTTCGTGTTCGCGCCGGATTCTGGCTCCTTTTCCCATCTCAAAAACCATCCTTCGTTTTATAACTGTCTTTTGGAATATGCGCAAGCCCCATTGTATCGCAAAACAATGAAGGGTATGTTAAGAACATGTAAATTATCGGGGAAAGCGGACAAATTGTCAACCCATTTCTGCAAAGACGGCGGTGCCGGGCACTGAAACTGGTCGTGCATCGGCAGTGCCGCCCGGCGGAACTACAGAGCACGGACAAAGCAGTCGTCCTTTTCGCCGCTCAGCGCGCGCTTATGCACCGCAGCGCCATCCCACGACAAAAGAAAGGCGCGCGCCGACTCATTCGAGCGGATTACAAAATACTCGCCGTCCAGCTCGACAAAGGCCGTGTTGTTCTCAAGCGCAATGGCGTCGGCGATCTGGCCGTCGACAAAGCCGTCAAAGCCCTGCCGCTCGGGCTCATTGTAGTGCGGGCAGTGCAGAAAGGGCAGAAGCCCCAGACCACGCACCCATTTGTACACCGGCTGGTCTGTGCCCGCAATAAACTCGCTGTCGCTGTGGCCTGCGATGAACCAGCAGATGGAACCTGCGCTCAGTCCCGCCAGCACCGTACCTGCGCGATAGGCCTGGCGAAGGTATCGGTCAACTGACCGGCTGCGCCACAGCTCCATCATGGCCTCGGTGTTGCCGCCGCCCACATAAATAATGTCAGCGGTCAGCACCTTGCGCCGGATTTCGTCGTCGCTCTCTTCTCCGTACAGGCACAGGGCTTCGACTGTGCACCCGAGTGAGCCGTAAACCTTTTGGACCAGTTCGATGTATCCCGCAGAGTCATGGCTCGCCGTCGGGATGAAGAGCAGGCGGGGGCTTTCGCTCCGCGCCAGCGATACGATGTATCGGTCAATGGGAAGAGTCTCGCCGGCGCGCAGATCGCCGCCGCCGATGGCGACTATGCGTCCCATATCAACACCTCCTGAAATACGAATGAAGTGATTATATCATTATCATGTTCTTTGCGCAAGCGAAAATACTGCGGCCGGCGGGTATTTGCGCCGAAATCAGCTGAGCGCGGAAAAATATCTCTTGCATTTCGGCGTAAAATGTGGTAAACTACATTTCGAATGTATGTTGGAAGCGTGTCGGCCGGGCGGGAATACTGTCAGGCGGGCTGCTTTTGTGATGCGAGGTGAGACAAGCGATGAAGGAAAAGATCCATCCCAAATACCAGGTGACCACCGTCAAGTGCGCCTGCGGCAACACCTTTGAGACGGGCTCGACCAAAGAGAACATCCGCGTTGAGATTTGCAGCAAGTGCCATCCGTTCTTTACCGGTAAGCAAAAGCTGGTCGACACCGGCGGACGTGTGGACCGTTTCAAAAAGCGTTTCAACCTGGACAAGTAACCGACAGCGTCTGCGGACTGCGTCGGCGAGGGTTGGGGCCGGCTGTGTCCGGCTTCGCCGATATTCTGCGCGGCGCCCTGCTGGGGCGCCGCTTTTCATCTTGGAGGAGCTGTTTTGATAGAGAAAAGGCAGAGCGCCAAAGAGCGCGCCATTCTGGTCGGCGTCAGCTGCACGGCTGTGCCGGACTTTGACAACTCGGACGAAGAGACCATGCGCGAGCTGCAGGAGCTTTTGGAGACCGCGGGCGGCGAGACGGTGCTGACCGCCATGCAGAACCGCAAGACCCCGGACCCGCGCACCTTTATCGGCGAGGGAAAGTGCCACGAGTTGCGCGAGCTCATCAAGGCCAATGACATTGAACTGGCCGTGTTTGACAACGAGCTGGGACCGTCGCAGACACGGGCGCTGGAAAAAGAGCTCGACTGCCGCGTCATAGACCGCAGCGCTTTGATTCTGGATATTTTTGCCGACCGCGCGCAGACGCGCGAGGGCAAGCTGCAGGTCGAGCTTGCGCAGTACCAGTACCTGCTGCCCCGTCTGTCCGGTATGTGGGGGCACCTGGTGCGGCAGACGGCGGCAGGCGGCCGCAGCCCCATCGGCACCCGCGGCCCGGGCGAGACGCAGCTCGAGACAGACCGCCGTCACATCCGCCGCAAGATTGCCAAGCTCAAGGAAGAGACTGACGACGTCCGCCGGGTGCGCGCCGTGCAGCGGCGCGGGCGCGAAAAGGCGGCCGTGCCGCTCGTCTGCATTGTGGGCTATACCAACGCCGGCAAGTCGACGCTGCTCAACGCCTTGACCGGGGCCGGCGTGCACGCAGAGGGGCGGCTGTTCGACACCCTTGACCCCACGACCAAAAGTCTGACCACGCCCGACGGCATGCAGGTTCTGGTGTCTGACACCGTCGGATTCATCCGCAAGCTGCCCCACCATCTGGTCAGCGCCTTCCGGGCCACGCTGGAAGAAGTCACTTACGCCGACGTCATCGTTCATGTCATCGACGTCAGCAACCCGGTCTGGCAGGAGCAGGCCGAGGTTGTCGACAAGCTGGTGACAGAGCTGGGGGCGGGCGCGGTACCGCATATCACGGTGTTCAACAAGGTCGATCTGGTGCCCGATACCGAACTGCCGCACAAGGCTGACGCTGTTTACTGTTCGGCCAAATACGGCAGGGGACTTGACGAGCTGATGGGCCGCATGGTCTCCTGCCTGTCACAGGGGCACCGCCGCGTTTCCTTTGTGCTGCCCTATGCCCGCGCATCGCTGCTGGATGAGCTGTATCGCGAGGCCAGCGTCAAACGCGCCGAGTATGTCGAAGACGGAATCGACGTCGAGGCTGTGGTTGACGCGCGCATGTTCGGCCGTCTGCGCGAGTTTCTGCCTGCGGAGGAGAATGATGATGACGCCCTATAGAGTGCCCGCCGGAGAGAGCGAGATTGAGCTCATTGAAAAAAAGTCGCGCTTTATCAGCCGTATTTTTAAAATCGAGAGCGCCGAGCAGGCGCAGGAGATTCTGCAGAAAATCAGAAAGCAGCACTGGGACGCCAGCCACAATGTCCATGCCTACATTCTGGAAAACGGCGTCATGCGCATGAGCGACGACGGCGAGCCCCAGGGAACGGCCGGGATGCCGACCCTTGAGGTGCTGCGCAAGGAAGAGATTAAGAACGTCCTGTGCATCACAACGCGGTATTTCGGCGGCACGCTTTTAGGGGCCGGCGGCCTGACACGAACTTATGGAAAAGCGTGCAAGCAGGCGCTTGACGCCGCCGGTATCGCCGTCATGCAGCCGTTTGATTTTTACCGCCTCGACTGTCCGTACGGGCTGCTGGAGACTGTGCGGCGGCAGCTCGGGGGCTTTGACGCCGCCGAAGAAAGCGCCGACTACGGCGCGTCGGTTGTGCTGACCGTCTGCCTGCCCGCCGAGCGGGGAGAGGATTTTTGCGCCCACATGGTCGACAAGACCAACGGCGCCGTTCGGCCCGAGCGGCAGGGGCAGAAGCTTTTTGCAAAAAAACTGGATTGAAAAAGAGGAAAAAAGACCGATTAAACGTATATATATAATGAGAGTTCAAAAAGGGGGGACTGCGTGTGACAGTACGCGAAACGATTGAGCAGACAGAAAGAGAGACCCTGTCGCCCCGTGCGGCTCTGTCCGCATGCTCGCGCGGACGCGCCTGGCCTGACGATGTGTGCGAGGTGCGCACCTGTTACATGCGCGACCGCGACCGCATCATTCACAGCAAGTCCTTCCGCCGGCTCAAGCACAAGACACAGGTCTTTATCTCGCCCGAGGGCGACCACTACCGGACCCGTCTGACCCACACGCTCGAGGTGTCGCAAATCGGCCGCACCATCGCGCGCGGCCTGCGCCTCAACGAGGACCTGGTCGAGGCCATTGCGCTGGGACATGACCTGGGGCATACCCCCTTTGGCCACGCCGGCGAGCGGGCGCTCGACAGCATTTCCGACTGTGGGTTCCGCCACAACGAACAGAGCCTGCGCGTTGTTGAGCAGCTGGAAAAAGGGGGACGCGGCCTCAACCTGACCTGGGAAGTTCGCGACGGCATTGTCTGCCACTCGAGCGGCGGCAAGCTGGCCGACACGCTGGAGGGGCAGATTGTCCATTATTCCGACCGCATCGCCTACATCAATCACGACATCGATGACGCTCTGAGGGGCAGTATTCTGCACGAAAGTGACATTCCGGCCCACCTGAGCGCGCTTTTGGGAAACTCGCACAGCAGCCGCATCAACTCGCTGGTGCTGTCGGCCATCCGCTACGGTGCCCGGACCGGAAACATCGGGCTTGAGCCTGAGTTTGCCGCGGCCATGGATGAAATGTGGGATTTCATGTTCGAGGCTGTATATAAAAATCCCGTGGCCAAGGGCGAGGAAAGCCGAGGCATGGACATTTTAAAGCGCCTATATGAACATTACTTTCGCAATCCTGACGACATGCCGCAGGAGTTTTGCGATATCGCGCAGCGCGACGGGCTGTCGCGCGCGGTGTGCGACTATATTGCCGGCATGACCGACCGCTTTGCCGTCGCCAAGTTCGAGGATCTGTTTATCCCCAAATTCTGGAGCAAGATATAAGAGGCGGTGGTTTGACCTGTATGAACGAAAGGAGGGCGCAGTGTGGCACTGCCTGACAGCTTCCTGGACGAGCTGGTCGCGCGCAGCGACATCGTCGAGGTCGTTCAGCATTATGTTCCCCTGAAAAAAAGCGGGAGCAACTACTTTGGCCTGTGTCCCTTTCACAACGAACGCTCGCCGTCCTTTTCCGTCTCGCCAGATAAGCAGATTTTTTACTGCTTCGGCTGCGGCGAAGGCGGCGGGGTCATTCAGTTCATCATGAAGATTGAGGGCCTGCCCTTTCTGGATGCAGTGCGGCTTTTGGCCGACCGCGCCGGCATGGAAATGCCGACGGACCGTGAGCAGAGCGACGAGCAGCGGCGTGCGCGCGAGCGGATGCTGAGCATGAACCGCGACGCGGCACGCTGGTTTCACACCCTGCTGCAGCAGCCGCAGGGCGAACAGGCACAGGCCTACTTTGTCCGCCGCGGTTTGTCAAAGCGAACGGTGACCAGCTTTGGACTGGGCTGGGCCGAGAATTCATGGGACAGTCTGTTAAAGCATCTGACCGGGCTGGGTTACCGGCCTGCTGAGATTGAAAAGGCCGGCCTTGCCGTGCGCGGCAGCGGCGGCGGACTGTATGACCGGTTCCGCGGCCGGGTCATGTTCCCCATCATCGATGTGCGGGGCAATGTCATCGGCTTTGGCGGACGGGTGCTTGATGACAGCAAGCCCAAGTACTTAAACTCGCCGGACACGCTGGTGTTTCATAAAAACCGCAACCTGTTTGCCCTCAACCTGGCAAAAAAAAGCAGGCAGGGCCGTCTCATTCTGGCCGAAGGGTATATGGATGTCATCGCCCTGCACCAGGCGGGGTTTGACTGCGCCGTCGCGTCGCTGGGCACAGCGCTGACTGACGAGCAGGCCAAACTGATGACCCGGTATACCAAAGAGGTTGTCATCTGCTACGACTCGGACGAAGCGGGGCAGAAGGCGGCGCAGCGCGCCATTGACATTTTGAACAGGGCCGGAATGGAGGTGCGTGTGCTGCGCATCCCCGGTGCCAAGGACCCTGACGAATATATCCGTGAAAACGGCAGCGAGGCCTTTGGCCTGCTGCTGCGGAAACCGCAGACCGACGGCGAATACCGCGTCGCACAGCTCGCTGCACAGTACGACCTGACCCAGGACGACGGGCGCATCGCCTTTTTAAAGGCCGCTGTGCCCATGCTGGCGGCTATGCCCAACCGCATTGAGCGCGAGATTTACGCGCGCTCGGCCGCGCAGATGGCCGGGCTTTCTGAAAACGCTGTTTTGACTGAGGTCGCCCGTGCATCGGCGCGCGGCGAGCGCCGGAAAAAGCAGGAGACCGAGCGCCGGGCACTGCAGCCGCTGCGGCAGGTCCAGCCGCATGAGCGTGAGCTGCGGTACCAGAATCCGCGCTCGGCGCTGTGTGAAGAAAAGCTGCTGGCGCTGGTATTGCAGGACCAGGATCTTTTAGACCAAGCAAGGGAAAAAGTATCTCCAGACGCGTTTTCTTCGGATTTTCTGGCAAAGATATACCAAAAGGCCATTGAGCGGCGCGAACAGGGGCTTGAGCTGTCTGCGGCCGCCTGCATGGCAGGACTGCCGGAAGGCGAGGTGCGCCACCTGTCGGGTGTTTTGGCCGAGTCGGTGCGTTCTCGCGAGCCGGAACGCGAAATGGATGATTATATCAGCACGATTTTGTCCGAATATGAAAAGAGAACCGAGCCGGACGGCGACGATCTGCTGCGCAAAGCGGCCAGCCGTCGGCGTTCCAAAGAGGGAGGATAAAGAATGGCGGAAATGGAAAATGCAAAAAACCTGCTGCACGATCTGCTGGAGCAGGGCAAAAAGAATGGCAAGCTGACGATGAAAGAAATCAATGTCGTCTTTGACGAGATGGAGCTCGACCCCGATCAGCAGGACCGCTTTTTTGAGGCGCTGGAAAAGGCGGGCATCGACGTCGCCGTCGAGGACGAGGACTTTTTGCTCGATGCGCCTGCCCTGGACGATGTGGACGGAGACTTTCCCGGCAACGTGGAAGAGATTCCCGAGGAAGAGCTGGTCGACACGTCGGCGCTGGCCGAGGGACTGGCTATCGACGACCCGGTGCGCATGTATTTGAAAGAGATTGGCAAGGTCGACCTTTTGCAGCCTGACGAAGAGATTGAGCTGGCCCGCCGGATGCTCGAGGGAGATGAGGCGGCCAAAAAACGCCTGGCCGAGGCCAACCTGCGCCTCGTTGTCTCTATCGCCAAGCGCTATGTCGGCCGCGGAATGCTCTTTCTGGACTTGATTCAGGAGGGTAATCTGGGCCTCATCAAGGCGGTCGAAAAGTTTGATTATACAAAAGGCTACAAGTTCTCGACCTACGCGACGTGGTGGATTCGCCAGGCAATTACCCGCGCCATTGCCGACCAGGCCCGCACCATCCGCATTCCGGTACACATGGTCGAGACCATCAACAAGGTGATTCGCGTGTCACGTCAGCTTCTGCAGGAGCTGGGGCACGACCCCACCCCTGAAGAGATTTCGGAGGAAATGGGAATGCCGGTGCAGAAGGTGCGCGAAATCCTGAAGATTGCGCAGGAGCCGGTCTCGCTCGAAACCCCGATCGGCGAGGAGGAAGACAGCCATTTGGGCGACTTTATCCCGGATGATGATGCGCCCGAGCCGGCAGAGGTCGCATCGTTCACCCTGCTCAAGGAGCAGCTCGTCGACGTGCTCAAAACGCTGACCCCGCGCGAGGAAAAGGTGCTGCGCCTGCGCTTTGGCATTGAAGACGGCCGCACCCGCACTTTGGAAGAGGTCGGCAAGGAATTCAACGTCACGCGCGAACGTATCCGTCAAATCGAGGCCAAGGCCCTGCGCAAGCTGCGCCATCCCTCGCGCTCGAAAAAGCTCAAGGACTTTTTAAACTGAGGTGACAATGTGACACAAGCCAATAATCCGTATGTCAGCTTTACGCAGACAGTCGACCAGGCGGCCAAACTTTTGGGCTACGAGCGGTCGGCCTATGAGTTTATCAAATATCCTGAGCGCGAGCTGTCGGTCTCCATCCCCGTTGAAATGGACGACGGCACGGTCACTATTTTCGAGGGCTTCCGCGTCCAGCACTCCAGCCTGCTCGGCCCGTACAAGGGCGGCGTGCGCTATCATCAGAGCGTCAATCACGATGAGATGAAGGCGCTGGCCGCGCTCATGACCTTTAAGTGTGCGCTGGCCAATCTCCCCTTCGGCGGGGCCAAGGGCGGAGTTATCGTCGACCCGTCGACCCTGTCCAAAAACGAGCTCAAGCGCCTGACACGGCGCTATACCGCCATGATTCTGCCTATCATCGGGCCGGACGAAGACATTCCGGCGCCCGATGTAAACACCAATGAAGAAATCATGGGCTGGATCATGGATACCTACAGCATGATGCGCGGCCACGCTGTGCCGGGCATCGTCACGGGCAAGCCGCTGCTTCTCGGCGGATCGCTGGGCAGGACTGAAGCGACCGGCCGCGGCGTAAGTTACATCCTGCGAGAGACTCGCAAGCGCCTCAAGATTCTTGAAGAGGACTGCACAGCGGCTATTCTGGGATTTGGCAAAGTCGGCAAGGAAGCAGCGCGCCGCCTGTTTGAAGACGGCGTGCGCGTGGTCGCTGTCAGTGACACGAGCGGCGGTGTGCGCAGCGCCCGCGGGCTCAACATTCAGGCTGTGGTCGCACACGTTGAAAGCGGGCACAAAATCGCGGAGTATCAGGAAAACGGCGTGGAGCACATCACCAATGAAGAACTGATCGCCACAGAATGCACCATCCTGGCGCCCTGTGCCGTTTCTGATGTTATCAATGCCCAGAATGCCGCATCAGTGCAGGCACAGATTGTTATTGAAGGCGGCAACGCACAGATCACGGCTGAGGCTGACGAAGTCCTGAACAAAAAGGAATGTCTTGTCATCCCTGACCTTGTGGCCACGCTGGGCGGCATCATCGTTTCGTACTTCGAGCGCGTCCAGAATGTGCAGTCGCTGATGTGGGATGAGTTCGAGATTAACCGCATGCTCAAAAACGTCATTCTCAAGGCATATGACGAGGTGTGGGAAGTTTCGCGGAAAAACGCCGTCCCCATGCGCATGGGCGCTTATTTGATCGCGCTGGAGCGTGTATGCACGGCCAAGCGCATTCGCGGCATTTTCCCCTGATGGACGGTGGGCAGCATGAGCGTGAATATGTTTGATATCCTCGGCCCGATCACTGTCGGGCCGTCGTCTTCGCACACAGCGGGCGCCATCCGCATCGGGCTGGCCTGCCGAATCATTTTGGGCGAGGACGTCAAAAAGGCCAAGGTGACCTTTTACGGCTCGTTTGCCGACACTTATCGCGGACACGGCACTGACAAGGCCGTTATCGGCGGTTTGCTCGGTTTTAACACGGACAATGTCAAGGTGCGTGACAGCCTTCAGCTCGCCCAGCTGCGCGGCATGGAATACGAGCTCACCACGGCGGAAGAGCCGCGCTTTCACCCCAATACAGTGCGTATCGAGGCGCAGGGGGCGCTTAAAAGCGTCAATCTGCGCGGCGTTTCAGTGGGCGGCGGCGCCATTCGGCTGGTCGAGCTCAACGGCTTTGCCATCGACGCGGCCTGTCTTTACGACACGCTGGTCGTCTTTCACCAGGACGCGCCGGGGACACTGGCTGGCATGGCGCAGACGCTGTCAGGCTGTGGCTACAACATCGGCAACCTGCGCCTTTCCCGCGACAGACGTGACGGAAACGTCATCACCATTATTGAGACCGACGTGCCGGTCGACCCGAAAACCGTCGCTGCGCTTTCGCAGGTTCACAACGTCAAAAGCGTGGTCTCCATACCCAAATTTTAAAGGCAGGCGGACAGACTATGAATATTCCCAGCATTGATTACCTGCTTGACGAGGCGGCCAAGGACAATCAGCCTATCTGGCAGATCGTCCTGCGTGAAGAACAGGCTGACAGCGGCTTGAGCATCGAAGAACTGCGTGAGCGGGTTTTAAAAACATATGATATCATGCGCGACGCGGCCAATGGCGGAATCTCGAGCGAGATCCGCTCGGTCAGCGGTTTGACAGGGGGCGATGCGGCACGGTATTACCGGCACTTCAAAAACCGTAAGAATTTGCTCGGCTCCCTGTCAGCCCGTGCCATGGCCTATGCGCTGGGCACCAGCGAGTACAACGCGGCTATGGGCGTCATTGTCGCAGCGCCGACGGCAGGAGCGGCAGGCGTGCTGCCCGGTGTTTTGCTGGCCGCGCAGGAAGAGTACGGTTTTACTGACCGTGAGGCCGTCAACGCGCTGATTACCGCGACGGGTATCGGCGCTGTCATCGCCACCCGGGCGACCATTTCGGGCGCGCAGGGCGGCTGTCAGGCCGAGGTCGGAAGCGGCTGTGCCATGGCGGCTGCCGCACTGTGCGACGTCATGGGTGGCACGGCACGTCAGACAACTCACGCAGCGGCCATTGCGCTCAAAAACGCGCTGGGCCTGGCCTGCGACCCGGTGGCCGGTCTGGTCGAAGTGCCGTGCATCAAGCGCAACGGCATGTATGCCTGTATGGCTATTGCGGCGGCGGACCTGGCACTGGCCGGGGTTGAGAGCTTTATTCCCCCTGATGAGGTTATTGACGCCATGTACCAGATTGGCTGCAACCTGCCGGCCTGCATCCGTGAAACGGCCGAGGGCGGACTGGCCATCACGCCGACCGGGCTCAAGGCCAAGCGGCGCCTCTTTTAATGCCTGTGGGCAGTTGTACTCACGTTTTGTGGGACTTCAACGGCACGCTGCTCGACGATTTGGACGTCGCAGTCGCTGCGGTCAGCGACATGCTGGTCAGCCGCGGCAGGGAGCCCATGACCCGTGCCTGGTACTATGAGCTGATGGAAATGCCCATCATCCGCTATTATGAAAAACTGTTCGACCTGTCGCAGGTCCCGTTTGAAACGCTGAGCCGCGAGTTTGTTGAGGGCTATGCACGCCATTTTTCACTGGCGCGCCTGGCTCCCGGCGCGCGTGAGGCGGTCAGCCGCTTTGCGGCCGCGGGCTGCCGACAGGTCGTGCTCTCGTCCTTTGAGCAGCAGCGCCTGCTCACCATTTTACAGGAACTTGAGCTGGCAGACGCCTTTGAAGCGGTGCTGGGGGCCGAGAACATCCGGTCAGAGAGCAAGGTCGGCCGTGCTCAGGACTGGCTGAAGCAAAGCGGGGCGCCGCCGGATCAGGTGCTGGTCATCGGCGACTTGGTCCACGATTGGGAAGTGGCGCAGGCATTGGGGGCCCGCTGCGTCCTGCTCAGCTGCGGCCACCAGTCGTATGCGGATTTGTCGCGCTGCGGTTGTCCGGTCATATCCGATTTGCGCGAATTATGGCAGGTTATCAAATAATCCGATAGCGGAAAAACGTTTTAGCACTTTACTTTGTATGCGATTTTCGATAAACTATACTTATAGTTAGAATAGGCGCGGCTGTACTGTCTGCGCCGGAATAGGAAGGGGATCGTATGAACAACAGCATTCGCGATGAGAACATGGACAAACTGTTCGAAGCCATTTTGAAGCTGGAAAGCGTGGAAGAGTGCTATGACCTGTTTGACGACCTGTGTACTGTGTCCGAGCTTCTGGCCATCAAGCAGCGCTTTTGGGTGGCGCGGCTTTTGAGCGCAGGGTATATCTATACTGATATTGTTGAGATGACAGGTGCCAGCACGGCGACCATCAGCCGTGTCAACCGTTGCCTCAACTATGGCAAAGGCGGCTACCGCAAAGCGCTGGAGCGCGTGAAAGAAGAGGAATGACGCAGTATTCTTCCCTGGCCGGGCTTTACGACTGCCTGACCGACAATGTGCCCTATGAGGAATATGCCGCTCAGATTGAGCGGCTTTTCCGTCGTTACAGGCAAAAACCGTCAATCGTGCTCGAGTTGGCCTGCGGCACCGGGTCGCTGACCCGGCTTTTGGCGCAGCGCGGATATGAAATGATCGCGGCCGACATTTCGCCTGATATGCTCACTGTAGCCAGGGAAAAGTGTGGGGACCTGCCGGTACCGCCGGTCTTTATCTGCCAGGACATGTGTGAACTCGATTTGTACGGTACTGTCCAGGCTGCGGTCTGCTGCCTGGACAGTGTCAATTACCTGACCGACCGCCGGCAGCTCAGGCGTGCCTTTTCGCGTGTGTCACTCTTTTTGGAGCAGGGCGGACTGTTTTTGTTTGATGTCAAAACGCCTGCGCTGTTTCGAGCGATGGACGGGCTGTGCAGCGTCGATGAGGGCGAAGGGTGGTTCAGCGCATGGCGCTATGGCTGGGACGGCCGCAGCCGGCTGTGCGTGCATCAGGTTGACCTGTTTTTTGAGCAGCATGGCGGTTATCAGCGCCGTACGGAAGAGCATGTTCAGCGTGCCTATCCGCGCGAAGTGCTGGAGCAGGTGCTGGCTGAAACCGGGTTTTCGTTGCGCGGCGTCTTTCAGGGTTTATCTCTGCATCCGGCGCAGGAGGAGACAGGGCGGCTGTTTTTTGCCGCCCAAAAGCAGTCCCCTACAGGGACGATCAACGGCAAAAAGTGAGGAAAATCAATGGCTGATCTTTTGATTCGCGGAATGGCGGCACACGGCATGGTTCGGTTTGTCGCCGAGCAGTCGACCAATATGGTCGAGCGGATGCGCACCATCCACCGTACCCTGCCACTGGCAACGGCGGCGTTGGGACGCACGCTGACGGCGTGCAGCATGATGGGCGACGACATTAAAAATGACAACGGTTCGGTAACGCTACAGATTCGCGGCGGCGGACCGCTGGGCTCCATTACGGCTGTGGCCGACGCGCACGGCAACGCGCGGGGCTATTTGCAGAATCCGGCGGTCGAGCTGCCGCTGCGTCCTGATGGCAAGCTGGATGTCGGCGGCGGCGTAGGGGCGGATGGCGTGCTGACTGTCCTGCGCGATATGGGCGAGGGCGAGCCATTTTCCGGCCGGGTCGAGCTGCAAAGCGGCGAGATTGCCGAGGATGTGGCGGCCTATTTCGCGGTCAGCGAGCAGGTGCCGACAGTGTGCGCGCTGGGCGTGCTGGTCGGGCGGGATCAGTCGGTGACCTGTGCCGGTGGATTTATGATCCAGCTTATGCCGGGCGCGGATGACGAGCTCATCACTGAGCTTGAAAAACGCATCGCGGCCTTTGGCAGCGTGACTGGACATTTGCAGAAACAAAGTATTGAACAGGCTATGGCGGCGCTGTTTGATGGTATGGATGTTGAAGTGCTGGACCGGCATCCGGTTGCCTATGAGTGCAAGTGCTCGCGCGGAAAAGTTGAACAGGCCCTTTTGAGCATGGGACGCGATGAGCTTTTGAAGCTGGCCGACAGCGGGGAAGATACCCATGTCACCTGCCAGTTCTGCGATGCAGACTATGCCTTTACGCCGGAAGAGCTGCGCGCTTTGCTTTCCAATCAAAAAAATTGAAGGAAACCCTTGACAATAGGCCGGGAAATGTGTATAATAATTCTCGTCGCTGTGAGGCGCGGGAGCATAGCTCAGCTGGGAGA
>DVMR01000057.1 GCA_018714845.1 Candidatus Ventrousia excrementavium | reverse complement strand
TGTGGACATACGCTTTCTTGTTCAGCTCACTGATGGTGGCCGGAGACACCTTGCTGCCCAAAGCGCTTCTGTGATGTCCTCCACACGCCGGACGGATACGCCTGCCAGGTACATCTCAATGAGAGCTTCTTCTACACTGCTCTCCCGGCGGCGATACCGCTCAATGATGGCGGTCTCAAAGGAGATCCCCTTGAGCTTGGGTACCTTCAGGGTAACGTCCCCGGAAGTGGTGGTGAGGTTGCGGCTGTAGTGGCCACTGCGATAACCCTGCCGCTGCTCGTTGCGCTCGTACCGGGCTGCCTGGGTAAGTTTCTCCGCTTCAGCCTCCAGCAGTTCGTTGAGGGTTTCCTCTACGCTGCCTCGTACCAGCTCCTTGAGTTCGCTCTTGATTACGGCCTCGTTTAGTTGTACAATTTTCTCAGACATGGTTTGCTGTCTCCTTTCAGAATGGTTAGTGTCGCAACTTCATTCTACCAGAGTTCTGCAAACCATGTCTTCTTTTATCCTCTTTTCAATTTGCGAAAATTATTATACCTTATCGGTGTAATTTCACACAGCTCAGGTTCGTGTTCGGCGAATTGAAGGTGTCCTGAAAGCCGGTGTTCATGCGCCGGCAAAGGTCGCGGTAAAGTATGTGTTCTTTGGTAAAAATATCGTCGCCGGCAAAGGTCACCTGCCCTTTGATCGGGGGAAATCAAAAGGTCCAAGACGACCGGGATGTTTTTCCCGGCCGTCTTACGGTTTTCATGCGTTTTTGCATAATCATTAGCGCAGTACACTGTCTACATTGCACTGCCCGATAGCGCCAAGATTTTTAGCAAACCGAACTGCCGGCTCCGGCTTGAATAAAATCAGCCGGCAGCGGACGAACACAGGCGGGCATCAGCTGGCAAAAAACGGCCCGGCTAAAGCCGGACCGCGTAAAAAATCGCTTGCGCTCACAGAAATTATGCAGTACAATAGACTCAAGGCGAATAAAATGGGCAGGACGCGGAGAGTTCGCACCTCTCCACGTCCCTATGCAGGAGAAGCATCCTCCCACACAGCAGATTTTCTGCGCCATCCCCATTATAAAGTGATTTTCCGGGTTTTACAAGGGAATTCTTTAATGGGGTTGTGTGCTGTATCGGGCTGTGCAGGGATCCTACATACCTGCACAGCCCTTTTATTCGTCTCGACAGGAAACACCCCGGGGCTGGGCTCGCCCCATCCCCGGGGACACTTGTCGGGGCGGCAGCGCACAGCCCTATTTAAAATAAGGAGTGGAAAAGCAAAATGAAAAAGCGCAAACTTCTGTCTCTTGTCTTGGCGGCGGTCCTGTGCCTGGGCCTGAGCGTCCCCTCGTTCGCCATGGAAAAAAGCCTGTGGCCTGACTACTACAGCCTTGAGAGCGAATATGCAAAGGTCGAGCAGGATGTCGCCTTTCACTACGCATTCAACGAAACGGTGACGACCTATGAAAGCGACGGCTACCATCTGATTGACAGCGGGACGACCTTTACGCTGACCAACCTTCGGGACGATGCGGGCTATGTGTTTGTTTATTACGAGCCCTATACCATGCAGAACGATTCCCTGGTGCTGTGGACCGACCACGTGGAAGACGGCGGCGTCCAGCAGGATTTCAGGGGGGAGTATGTCTGCTACAACAACGACTGGAGCCTGCAGTATTATCTGAACAGCGACGGCCAGTGGGAGAAGCTCGAGGGCATTATCAACGTTTTTAACGAAGCGTTTTATGACCCGAATTTCTACGCTTCGGACATGTCCGGCATGCTGCTTTACGGGGGCGATTCCGTGACCTTTTCCCTGCCTGAGGACGGGACCGACACCGTCTATCTGCTCTGGGTCTGCTACAACAACCCCGAGACTGGCGACTACAAGTGGCAGTACTCTGAGTTCAAATACGGCAGCACCGCCGCAGCCACGGACACTGTCGCCGGGTTTACCGATGTACACGAGAGCGACTATTATGCCGATGCGGTGGCATGGGCCAAAGAGAGCGGCGTCACCAGCGGTACATCGGCCACAACCTTTTCACCCGATACGACCATCACCCGCGCCGAGGCCGTGACCTTTTTGTGGCGCGCCGCCGGGTCGCCTGAGCCGGCGTCTGCCTCTTCCTCGTTCAGCGATGTGTCCGACCCCAATGCCTACTATTACAAAGCCGTTTTGTGGGCGGCCGAGCAGGGCATTACAAACGGTGTAGGCGGCGGCCGGTTTGACCTCAATGCCACCCTTGCCTATGACCAGATTCTGGCCATGCTTTGCCGCGCAGCCGGCGGGGATGCCAGCGGCAGCGACTGGTCCTCTGCAGCGGTCAGCTGGGCTGCGTCAAACGGCCTGACCGACGGTCTGGACTTTGCCGCACAGGACAGCTGCCCCCGTTCTGACGTGGTCTACTGCCTGTGGATGCAGCTGGCATAACAAATACTGCAAAGGGAGCGAAAGCTCCCTTTCTTTAAAGAAAAGGGGTGCACTATGAAAAAGCTGACGCAGAGACTTGTTGCCGCTCTGCTGGCCGCTGTCCTGCTGGCAGGCGCTCTGCCTGCATATGCAGCTGACAACGGCGATCCCAATCCGACCCGCAGAGTACTCACGCTGCACGAGACCATCATCTTTTATGATGACAGAACGCATGTCGCATATGCCGACACCCATGACTGGCCTTCTTCCGGCACTGTCTGTATGGAGGTCGCCGGCCGGTTTACGCTTTCTGACCTCAACGGCTTCACCATTCCGGCCAACCTGATTGTCGATGTCTATCAGCGCTTTGACGGCGACAAATTGCAGTTCCTGGTGCGGTATGACACCACGAACGGGCGACCCGTCACTGTCACCGACGCAGAGGCTGACGCGGCAAACGCCGGCAGGGTCGCCGGCTTTAGCGACGTGAATGTCGATGACTATTACGCTGATGCCGTGCAGTGGGCCGTGGAAAACGGCGTCACAACCGGCACATCGGCCACTGCCTTTTCTCCCGATGCGACGGTCACCCGCGCCGAGGCTGTGACTTTTCTGTGGCGCGCCGCCGGGTCACCTGAGCCGGCGGCCGCCTCTTCCGCATTCAGCGATGTGGCCGACCCCGGTGCTTACTATTACAAGGCCGTTTTGTGGGCAGCCGAGCAGGGCATTACAAACGGCGTGGGCGGCGGCCGGTTTGACCTCAATGCCACCCTTGCCTATGACCAGATTCTGGCCATGCTCTGCCGCGCAGCCGGCGGGGATGCCAGCGGCAGCGACTGGTCCTCTGCTGCGGTCAGCTGGGCCGCGTCAAACGGCCTGACCGACGGTCTGGACTTTGCCGCGCAGGACAACTGTCCCCGCTCTGACGTGGTCTACTGCCTGTGGATGCAGCTGGCCGACCACGGCGAGACCTCTGCAGAGTCCCCGCAGAATGTGCCTGCCGGCCTGTCCGACCTGGATGGGGCCCGGGCCGCCATCATCAACGGTTTTCTGGAGCGGCAGACCCAAATCGACGTCAGCGCCTACAACCTTGAGTCCTCTGCCGCGCTGGAGCTTGCGCTTGAAATTGCGGACAAGGACGGAGAAAACCCGTATCGCATTTCCCTGCTGAGCTGCTACCAGTCTGCCGGTGAGCCGGCAGGCTCCCTGGGTGTGTATTATCTCTGGGATGTCAGCTCTTCCGAGCCTGGAAGCAGTGAAGAGGTCCAGGCCATGGCCGAGGATATTGCGGCCGAGGTTGTGACCTCCGGCATGAGCGATTATGAGGCCGCCAAAGCGCTGCACGATTATCTGGTGCTCAACTGCGCGTATGACATGCACTATTACAGCGGCAATATCCCTGCCGAATCCTATACCGCCTACGGCGCGCTGGCCAACGGCACTGCGGTGTGCGCAGGGTATGCCAAGGCCTATCAGGCGCTGCTGGAAGCCGTGGGCATTCCGTGTGAGTATGTGACTGGCTACGGCAACGGCGGAAGCCATGCCTGGAATCTGGTGCAGATTGACGGCGAGTGGTACCATGTGGACGCCACATGGGATGATCCTGTCCCCAACCGCGAAGGCTATGTCCGCTACGACTATTTCCTCAAGAGCGACGCTTATATGGGCCGCGACCACTCGAACTGGCAGCAAAAGCAGGTCTGCACCAGCACCAGATATGACAACGCCGACCTTCCCGACACCGAGGAACAGGCCGAACAGGAGCAGCAGGAGCAGCAGACCCAACAGGACGCGCAGCTGCAGGAGACCATCGACGCCTTTTTGCAGCTCTGCTGCGACGCCATTGATGCTCTGCCCTTCCAGACCGAAGCCGCGCTTCAGGCGGCCACGGACGACGAGCTGAACGATGCATATCGCGTCACCATTGAGCTGCCTGCAAACCAGCTGACGCGGGAACAGCTGTATCTGTTCTATGAGCAGGCCCGGACGGAGCTCCCCAGCCGATACCCCGGCATCCGGGTGGGCTCTCTGGATACATCCGCACCCTCCCTGGGGCTCTATCGGGACGATGTGCGTGAAGAGCAGGACCGCCGGCGGACCTTGCTGCAGGATGAGCAGGACCGGCAGGATGCCGAGGACGCCGCCGATGCCGTGGAGATTCAGGCGCGTATCGAACAGACCATTCAGAGTATGGATTGCGAAACATTCCAGCTCACCCTCTCCGGCTACACGGACGAGGCTGTCAGGCTGGCCTGCAGCAATATGGCGGCCAGCGGCTACAGCTTTGGCGGCTACACCGCCTCTGATTACCGCCTCAGAGCGGAGTCCGGCGGCGTGGTGAATATTACGAATTACAAGTGGGTAGAAACGGAAGTCCAGCGTTATGTAGAGCTGCTCGAGGCTGCCATCGACAATCGGGAGCTTCAGGTAGAGCTGGCGCCCGGGAGCTATCCGGACAGGGAAGGCTGGTACTATGCGTCATCGGCATCCCGCAGAGTGGGGACAGAAGGGTATACCACCGCTTCGGGCCTTGTTTGCGGGCAGGATTATGAGGTCATTCACCGAGGGAGTCATGTAGACACCGATGTGCACACTGTAACGCTCCGGTATCCCGACCAGACAAACCTGAGTGTGGATGACTATGTCGCGCAGATTCAAAGCGCCATCCGGAACGGAGAGACCTCTGTGCAGCTTCAGTTTCAGTCCGGGGACGACAGCCGCTTCCGCATTGAAGAGGCTTACAGCATTGTGAATGAGGACGGCTACTCGTTTGACGGCTATACCTGTGGTGTGAATTATACCTTAGGCACAAGGGGCAGCAACTCATCCACCGGTATCTACACAATCTCCATTCAGTATATTTCAGAGTGACAAGGCCGGTGTTTCCGGCCTGATTCAGCAAAACAGCCTGTCCGGCGCACCAGCACCGGGCAGGCTGTTATCTTTGAATAAGGCTTCAGGACAGCAGGGCGGCGACGTCCGGCGGCAGCAGCGACATCGGGTCTGCAAACAGCAGCCAGTCGCTTTGCTCGGCGGTCTCATCCGACTCCCACTGAACAGACAGACTGTACTGTGCGTTCTCATCTTGACTCAGCGAGACCCGGCAGGTCTCGCCGCCGCTCGTCAGGTCAATCGACACCGCGGACGCCGCGGCGCTTTCGACAAAGCCCGGCCGCCAGTAGCTGCACATCACGATGCCCCCGGCCTGCTGGCGCACATCTTCTGCACTGCCCCCTGTCAGGGCCGTTTGGCCGTTGTCCTCTGACAGCGAAGCCTCACCGCCGGGAGTCCAAATGACATGCTCCCCCGTTTCGCGGACAGTGATGTCAACACGCTGCACGGTGCAGTCCTCGGGCAAAAAGGCGCCCAAGTCCGTCGTCTGAAAACCTGTGCCCGCATACAGCACATAGGCGGCCAGAATAACGGCCAGTTCCAGCAGATACTTGCGGCTGCTTTTCCTGGCCGCGGCAATCCCCATGCCCGCAAGCGTGACCAGGATTCCGACGCAGACAACCGCCGTGCGAAGCATCAGGTCGTGCCGCGCTGCAATTCCCACCAGAAGCAAAAGCACCGCGGCCACCGGAACCAGAACGAGCCGGTTTTTCATTTCTCTTTCCCCCTGCCTGGCAAATCAGTCTGCCCTATTGTACCGCAGGCAGGCATAAAAAGCAACCTTGCCGGTTGCTTTTCCCGTGCAGCGGGGATCAAAATTCCTCTTTAGGCGCCTCAAGTTCAGCATTTTGAATAACAAAATTACAGTGTTCTCCCCCAGTGGTTATGCAGCCAGCACATTGACTTTTTTCACTGTCCGGCTATAATCTAGAGGTAGCGCAAAATCCACAGCAACATCCGTCACACCGGATACGGGCTAAGTGTTTTCCGCGTTTCTGGCTCTGCCGGACGCCGGGTGTTCAGCTTGAGGCCTGTTGCCAGAGTAAGTGGTGCTGTCAAAGGTGAATATGATACTGAGGGGATGGACCGCTGTGTATCCATCCCCGTTTACTTGGGGAAACTGATGATAAGAGGACGCAGAACCATGTATCGCAAGAAAAAGGGGACATGTCATGGATAAGAAGAAGAAACGGCTGTTTCTGGTCCTTTGGCTCTGTGCCATTGTGCTTCTGCTTGTCGGGAGCCTTCTGGTGCCTGCCAAAGAGCATGAAGAAACCATACGCGAGGCCATGCGGGACGCCGTGCTGCATGAGTCCAACAAAATAAACCTGCCCGGCGTCGGGCCTGTCAATCCCGGTCTGATTTCAGCTGTCACGGTGACGGCGGTGCTGCTCGCTGCGGCGCTGCTCATCCGCATCTTTGTCATCCCGCGGTTCAAATATGTTCCAGGCCGGCTGCAGCTTCTGCTTGAGCAGGGCGTCAGCCTGTTTGACAACCTGGCAAAATCCAACAGCCCGTGGCGCAACGGTTTTTTAGGCGCCTACCTGTTCGGGTCTGGCTGCTATGTTTTTTTCGGCACCCTGTTCGAGCTGTTCGGCATACAGGCCATTACCACCCACGGCACGTCCTTTACCCTGCCGGCGCCGTTGTCTGACGTCAACGCAGCCATTATGCTGGGCGTGCTTTCTTACTTTGTCATCTGCTCCGGAGCCATTGCGGGGAACGGCTTCCACGGGGTTGGAAGCGCTTTAAAGGAGATTTCTCTGCTTATCTCCATGAGCTTCCGTCTGTTTGGCGCTCTGCTCAGCGGCCTTCTGGTCACCGAGCTGGTTTATTATTACGTCACGCTGAGCTTTGTGCTGCCCGTCGTTGTCGCCGTGCTCTTCACGCTGCTCCACGCGCTGATTCAGACCTATGTTCTGACCATGCTGACCGCCCTGTTTTACGGCGAGATGTCAGAGCCAAGAGAGCGCCAGCCCAAAGCCTCGCGCCGCAAGCGCGCCGCGATGGCCGAAAATAATTAAAAAGAGAAAAACATGGAGGGTACTGTAATGAATATCACCAAAAAGATGTGTGCTGCGGTTCTTTTATTTCTGCTGGTCATGACGCTGGCTGTGCCGGTCTGCGCAGCCCCTGCCGAGGGGGATGCCGCGGCTGCGTCCGGCAGTTCTGACGGACTCAAGGCCATCGCCGTCGGACTGGCCATCGGTCTGGCGGCTGCCGGCGGCGCTGTCGGCATGGGCATTGTCGGCGGCAAGGCGGCGGACGGCATTTCCCGCCAGCCGGATATGGAAGGCAAAATCCGCACGACCATGATGCTGGACCTGGTGTTTATCGAAACTGCTATTATTTACGCTTTGCTGGTCGTTATTCTGGTCATCTTTGTCTTGTAAAGGCGGTGCGCGGTGAATATCCCATTAAATATCGACTGGCGGCAGATTCTGCTGCACCTGTTTAATTTTGTGATATTGGCTGGCGGCCTGTATATTCTGCTGTATCGCCCCATCAAAAATTTCATGAAGCAGCGCGAGGACTACTATCAGGGCCTGCATCAGGATGCTGAGCAGGTTCAGGAGCAGGCCCGGCAGCTCAAAGAGGAATATCAGACACAGCTGTCGCAGGTTGATTCGGCCATTGAACAGAAAAAAGCTGCGGCGGAGCAGGAGCTGGACCAGCTGCGCGAGCAGGAGCTGGCCGAAGCCCGGAAGCAGGCTGACGCCATTTTGGTCAAG
The DNA here is from genome assembly GCA_018714845.1 of Candidatus Ventrousia excrementavium. Lineage (GTDB taxonomy): Bacteria > Bacillota > Clostridia > Oscillospirales > Butyricicoccaceae > Ventrousia > Ventrousia excrementavium. The sequence continues at coordinate 36,106 of DVMR01000057.1, read as the reverse complement.
GCACATGAAAACGCTGAGCGCGAGCACCGCGAAATGCTTTCAAAAGCGACCCGCGAGCTGACCGAGCTTGCTGTCACTGCGGCTGAGAAAATCGTTCTGGATGCAAAAGGCGACCCCTACGAGCAGTTTTTGAACCTGGCGGAAAAGGAGGGCAAGCATGAGCAGTCCGAATGAAGAAAAAGCGGTTCTGCGCGGCAGTGTCCCCCCCAGTGAAGAGCATCGCCGGCGTCTTTTAAAGTTTTTGGAGCAGACCTATCACCGCTCGTTTGCGCTCGAGTGGGTGCAGGACGATTCCCTGGCCGGCGGCTTTGTGCTGCAGGTCGGCACCGACCTGTACGACTGGAGCGTCGAGGGACGTCTGCGGCAGTTCAAGGAGCGGCTCGAGCAGCTGCGCCCGGCGCATGACGAGGTCATTCCCCTGATTCGCGAGGCCGTTGAAAACTGGTCGCCCGAGGTATCGCCCGAGGAGCTGGGGCAGGTGCTGACGGTGGGCGACGAAATTGCCACAGTCTCAGGCCTTGAGCACGCAGCCTACGGTGAGATTCTGGTCTTTTCTTCAGGCGTCAAGGGCATGGTGCAGGACCTGAGAAGCGGCGAGCTCGGCTGTATTCTTTTCGGCGACGACGAAGAGATTTCTGAGGGCAGCATGGTGCGCCGCAGCGGCAAAATGGCCGGCGTGCCCGTGGGCGACGCCTTTTTGGGCCGTGTTGTCGACGCGCTGGGCAGCCCCATTGACGGCAAGGGCGAAATTCAGGCCGAAGACTACCGTCCCATTGAAATGCCCGCGCCTGAGATTATTGACCGTCAGCCGGTCAACCAGCCCCTTGAGACCGGTATTCTGGCCATTGACTCCATGTTCCCCATCGGCCGCGGACAGCGCGAGCTGATCATCGGCGACCGCCAGACAGGCAAGACAGCCATCGCGCTCGACGCCATTCTCAACCAGAAGGGCAAAGACGTCATCTGCATCTATGTGGCCATCGGACAGAAGGCCAGCTCGATTGCCCAGCTGACAGAAACCCTTGTCCGGTACGGCGCCATGGATTATTCCATCGTCGTCAGCGCGTCGGCCAGCGATTCGGCCACGCTTCAGTACATCGCCCCCTATGCCGGCTGCGCGCTGGGCGAGTATTTTATGTACAAGGGCAAAGACGTGCTCATTGTCTACGACGACCTTTCCAAGCACGCCATCGCCTACCGTGCGCTCAGCCTGCTGCTCGAGCGCTCGCCGGGCCGCGAGGCCTACCCGGGCGATGTTTTCTATCTGCATTCCCGCCTGCTCGAGCGCTCAGCTCATCTGTCCAAGGAAAAGGGCGGCGGCAGCATGACCGCCCTGCCCATTGTCGAGACGCAGGCCGGCGACGTGTCGGCCTATATCCCCACCAACATCATCTCCATCACCGACGGGCAGATTTTTCTTGAAACCGATTTGTTCTTTGCCGGCCAGCGTCCGGCTGTCAACGTGGGCCTTTCGGTTTCGCGCGTGGGCGGCGACGCACAGACCAAAGCCATGAAAAAAGCCGCCGGCGCCATTCGCCTCGATTTGGCCCAGTACCGCGAGATGGAGGTCTTTACTCAGTTTTCCAGCGACCTTGACGACCTGACCCGCCGGCAGCTGGTCTACGGACAGGGACTGATGCGCCTGCTGCGGCAGCCGCAGTACCGCCCCATGCAACAGCACGAGCAGGTCATGCTGCTGGTCGCAGCCCTTCATCATGTGATGCAGAACATCCCCATCCGGCAAATGGACCTGTTCAGGCAGGATTATCTTGCGCATATGGAGAAAAACGCCGCTGCGCTGTGCCATAAAATTGACCAGAACGGTCAGCTTTCGGACAGCGATATGCACTCGATTGTCGAAATGGCGCAGGCCTTTGCCGCATCATGGGCCGTCCCGGCCGCCGGGAAGGGCGTGAAATAGGCGCATGGCAAGCACAGCTGAAATCAAAAACAGGATTGAAAGCGTCAAGGAAACGCAGAAAATCACCAACGCCATGTATCTGATTGCCTCGACAAAGCTGCGCAAGGCGCGCAGCGAACTCGACCGCACGCGCCCGTATTTTGACGCGCTGCGCAGCGAAATCAAGCGCATTTTCCGCACGGCCAATGACATTGACAGCCCTTATTTCTATCCCCCCGACCACGAGCCGGACATGCCGGGGACCTATGGCTGCCTGGTCATCACCGCGGACAAGGGTCTGGCCGGCGCCTATAACCAGAATGTTTTTAAAGAGGCCAAGCGCCTGCTCACCGCACATTCAGATTTCAAGCTGTTCGTCGTCGGCGAGTATGGCAGGCGTTTTTTTGAGCAGCACCATGTCCCCATTGAGCGGACCTTTCTTTACACCGCACAAAACCCCACGCTCGAGCGCGCGCGTGAAATCAGCTCGCTTTTGCTCGAGCAGTACGATTCCGGGCAGCTCAAAAAGATTTTTGTCGTTTATACCGACATGGGCAACGGACTGACAATGTCTGCGCGCTCGACTCGTCTGCTGCCCTTTCACCGAACCTATTTTGCCACGCCGGAAAAGGAAAAAAAGGTCACTGTGCCCTTTGAGTTTCAGCCTTCGATTTCTGATGTGCTCAACGGCATAATGCCAAGCTACCTGACCGGTTTTATCTACAGTGCGCTCATTGACAGCTTTTGCAGCGAGCAGAACGCACGCATGACGGCCATGGACTCTGCCAACCAAAACGCCGACGAGCTTTTGGCCGCGCTGTCGCTGCAGTACAACCGCGTCCGCCAGGCCGCTATCACGCAGGAAATCACTGAAATCACAGCGGGCGCAAAGGCGCAGAAGAAAAAACGAGAGAAAGGGGTGCAGGTATCGTGAAAATCGGAACCATTGTACAGGTGTCCGGACCGGTCGTGGACGTGCACTTTGACGGGGGGTACCTGCCCAAAATTCGGGAGGCGCTTTCTGTTTCCGTTCACCAGAAGAAGCGCATCATGGAGGTCTCTCAGCATGTGGGGCACGACACCGTGCGCTGCATTATGCTGGCCGGCAGCGAGGGTCTGCGGCGCGGTATGCAGGTGTGCGCCCCCGGCTCGACCATCACAGTTCCGGTCGGCGAAATCACGCTGGGCCGGATGTTCAATGTTTTGGGCGACGTCATCGACGGCGGCGATTCCCTGCCCGCGGACACCGAGCGCCGCAGCATCTACCGCAAGCCGCCCGCTTTTGAAGAGCAGCGCTCCATCGGCGAAATCCTCGAGACCGGCATCAAGGTCATCGACCTGCTCGAGCCCTATCCCAAGGGCGGAAAGATTGGCCTGTTCGGCGGCGCCCCCGGGGGCAAGACCGTTCTGATTCAGGAGCTCATTCACAACGTGGCTATGGAGCACAACGGTTATTCAGTCTTTACCGGCGTTGGCGAGCGCAGCCGTGAAGGCAACGACTTGTGGAGCGAGATGCGGAGCAGCGGCGTGTCTGACAAGACGGCTCTGGTTTTCGGGCAGATGAACGAATCCCCCGGCGTGCGTATGCGCGTGGCACTGGCCGGCCTGACCATGGCTGAGTATTTCCGCGACCAGGAGCGCCGCGACGTGCTTCTTTTCATTGATAACATCTTCCGCTTTGTGCAGGCGGGCAGCGAGGTCTCTACCCTGCTGGGCCGCATGCCCTCAGCCGTTGGCTACCAGCCGACACTGGCCAATGAAATGGGCGAGCTGCAGGAGCGCATCACCTCGACCAAGGACGGGTCGGTCACCTCGGTCCAGGCCGTCTATGTCCCGGCCGACGACCTGACCGACCCTGCGACGGCTACGACCTTTACGCATCTGGACGCAACGACGGTGCTCAGCCGCAAGATTGCCGAGCAGGGCATTTATCCCGCTGTCGACCCCCTGCAGTCGAGTTCGCGCCTGCTCGAACCGGATAAGGTGGGCGAAGAGCACTACCAGATTGCCCGGCGTGTGCAGGAAGTCTTGGAAAAATACAGCGAGCTGCAGGACATCATCGCCATTCTGGGCATGGATGAGCTGAGCGACGAGGACCGCCTGACAGTTATGCGGGCGCGCAAAATCCAGCGTTTTCTGGCGCAGCCCATGCATGTGGCTGAAAAGTTCACCAACATCCCCGGAGCCTATGTGCCTTTGAAAGAGACGCTGCGCGGCTTTAAGGCCATCATCGACGGCGAGGTGGACGATTGCCCGGAAATGGCGTTTTTCAACGTCGGCACGCTTGACGACGTTCTGAACAAGGCCAAAGAGATGGAGGCGCAGGGCTGATGCAGGCATTTCGGGTTGAAATTCTGGCGTCAGACCATCCCTTTTATTCGGGCGAGTGCTACTCCCTTGTCATTCCGACCCTCAACGGGATGTACGGTATTCACGCTCATCACAGCAATATGATTACGGCCATTGTTCCCGGCACTCTGCAATACCAGATTCGGGAAAATGAACCCCTCGAGGCCGCAGTTTCAGGCGGCATGGCTAAAGTCGAAAACGGCGAGGTTTTGATTCTGGTCGATACCGCTGAGCGGCCGGATGAGATTGACGCCAACCGCGCGCGCCGGCGGGCCGACGCGGCCAAAGAGGCGCTGTTGCAAAAGAAAAGCATTCAGGAATACCGGGCTGCGCAGGCTTCTCTGGCCCGCGCACTGACCCGTTTGCGTGTCAAGCGCCAGCGTCCGCATCATCAGTAAGACACACCTGTAAACTGGCATAAAACGAAAGGGATGGGTTACCCCTCCCTTTTTGTTATGGCTTACAAAGACTGTGTATTCCTGCTTTTACAGGCTGGGCTCGTGGTCGACCAGCACAACGACCTCCAGCCCGCCGGCAGTTGTATCAATGCACACGCCGTTGACGCCCAGGCCGCACGATGCACCGTCACATGTCACGGGCGGGCGGATATCGCACGAAATCCTGCGCTGCGCCAATTCGCTGGCCGCATTGCCGCATGAGATATTGGTCAGCTCGCACAGCGCCGACTGCACCAGCTCGTCAATCTCGGTCAGCTCCATCATGGTCATGGTGTTGACCAGATACAGCGCAAGCTCTTTGGAAAAGCCGAATACCGCCTTGCCACGGAGCTCGCCAACCAGCTCAATCTCGACAAAAACATCGCCCTGCATCTGATGGTCGTACACCGTACGCAGTCTGATATTGCTGCGGTCAAAGCCGGCCATGGTCTCCATGACCTCTGCCGCGCTTTCAGAAAACAGTTCGACGCATTGGCCAAAATTCTTTTTCCCATAGGTCGCTTTTTCCCGGTCAACGATTTTCTGGCCGGTATCCGCGACATGGTAAATGAGCCATGCTGTCAGCATGCCGGCAAGGTCCTTGAGCGTGGCGAGGTCATAACCGTTGGCCTCGAGCTTTTTCTCATAGTCAAGCACCGTGCTGGTAAACTCACTGTGCTCTTTCTGGTGTTCAGCCAGCCCGCTGTAGCCTATGGACGCCTGATACTGTTCTTCATCAGCAAAGTGATAAATCACATAGTCTTTCAAAAAACCCAGCGCCTTCTGATAAGCTTCGGTCGAGGCGCGCCTTTCAATGGCGCGAATCAGCTCTTCTGTCATGCGGAACAGTTCAATATGCTGCTCGTCGATGCGGTCGACGCCTAACCGATAGCTTTCCTTCCACATCATTTGGGGTCAACTCCTTTATGTATTTGCGTTTTTTTAATCATATTACAAAAAATTCCCTTTGTCAGCACCTGTGCCATGATGAGGAAAGCCCGGACGCAGTACCCTGCGCCCGGGCCGCCGCACTCAGACTGTTCTTTGCAGCTTGAGAAAGGTCAGTGTCACCTGTCCGTCAATGGCATCAGCTGATCCGGAATAGGTCAGGTAAAAGACTGTATTTCCGGGTGCATCAATGATGAAATGCGCTGACCCCGACGCGCTTGACCCGTCAGCGTTCGCCGCAAAATAGACGCCCGTTTCCAAGTGGGCTGCGCCATTATAGCTCGGTGTAACCTGCATATAATTGGCGCTTCTGAACACCACAGACGCACTGTAGGAAACCAGATAAACCCCCGATTGAAGCGTAATCTGTGTGCTGTCTGTCTGCGTGATATTTCCTGTCGTGTCGCTGACCGACGCAAACAGGGGAATCATGTTTCCGCGGGTCAGCGCAGCGCCATAAGTGTAATATGATGCGAATGCCTGATTGGGTAGGCTTCCCGTTGGTCCTGCCGGGCCCGTCGGGCCGGTGGGCCCCGTCGCGCCAGTGACGCCGGCAGCACCCGTGGGGCCTGCCGGACCGGCTGGGCCTGTGGCCCCTGTATCTCCCGTTGCGCCCGTCGGGCCGGTGGGACCTGTAGAGCCGGTGGCTCCTGTCTCTCCTGTTACACCCGTCGGACCGGCTGGGCCGGTGGCCCCTGTTACGCCCGTTGTACCTGCCGGACCGGCCGGGCCGGTGGCTCCTGTCTCTCCTGTTACACCCGTCGGACCGGCTGGGCCCGTGGCTCCTGTCTCTCCCGTTGCACCCGTCGGGCCGGTCGGACCTGTGGCTCCTGTCTCTCCCGTTGCACCTGTCGGGCCGGTCAGACCTGTGGCCCCTGTCATGCCCGCTGCAGCCGGCGGGCAGCAGCATAATCTCCACCAGCCACATCCTGAATGTGGCATTGGGTTGTTATGATACAAAAGTTTTCCTCCTCCCAAGGGGAAGGCTCATGCCTCCCCACCACATTCTATGCACGCCGGCCGGCGCCGATTGACAATCTCTGCACAGCAGATATAATAAAGATATTCAAATAACACAGGAGGGACAAGTATGCTCAACGAAAAACAGCACGCCTTTATCGCCGCACAATATTACCGCCTGATTCACGAGCTTGACCCCGCAGGTGCCGAACGCGTCTTTTTGTTCTGCACCCGCAAGTATGCCGAAGAACGCGGCGCTCGGATGGCCCAGCGCGCACTGCGCGATGGCCGCGAGCTGACGCTGGGCACCTACATGTCCTATGGCGAATGGGAATACACAGACCCTGATTTTTCACAAAGCGAAATTATTGAGACCGTTCCGGACCACCACTACCTTGTGCACAAATGCCCCTGGAGCACCCAGTTTTACGAAATGGGGGCTTTAGACTGTGCCAAAAGCTATTGCCGTGATCTCGACCTTTCCATTGCGCGCGGCTTTAATCCGGACGCTGACTTTGAGGTGCGCAGCACCATGCACACTGCAGGCGTCTGCGAGTTTGTGCTGCACGGGGCGGGTGAAAAGCCCCGCGCCCCCCGCGACAAAAAAAATCAGCGCCCCTTTGCCTACCACTGCGGCCATCTGCTGTCCACCTTTGACCGCTGTGTGCGCAACATTTACGGCGACCGGGGTCGCGACATGACGGCCGAGGTCGAGCGCCGCTTTGGAGATCAGTACGGCGCTGACGCCCTGGTCGAGCTTTTGGACAATAAGTCCCGCGACTTTCTGGATATCAACGCCTAAACTCCATAAAAAGGCCCGGCAGAAAAAAACATTCTGCCGGGCCTTTATTTTTCGTTTTAAAGTTCAGCCATATTGGGTGTTTCCGGAATAAACTGCGCCGGCAGGCCCAGATTTTCAAAAAACCGGACCATGGCCATGGGCGCAAACTTTTCTGTCGAATAGTGTCCGCCGCCCACCAGGCTGACGCCGTTTTGCCGGGCCTCTTCGTGAATTCCTGCCACCCAGCTGACGGCCGGATTGGTCACGCCGGTGACAAAGGCCTGAATCCCCTTTTCCCGCAGCTCGCTGTAGATGGCCCGGTTGCTGGCCCCGCCTGCCATGACGGCGACGCGGCCCTCTGACAGACCCGGCCCGCCGTAAGGATAAGTGCGCACCTCGTGGCCTACCGCCCGCGCCAAAGCGTTCACAAGCTCGTCCAACGTCGTCCACGTGCTGCGGCATAAAAGTCCCATACGCACGCCGTTTTGCTCGTAAAACTCCTCATACGGGGTCAGTCCGACGGCGCGGGCCAGATTGGTGCCTGGCGACCACTCGCTGTTGCGGTCGAGCGGAATATGGTAGGAAAACAGGTTGACGCGCCTCTGGCGCATCCAGTCAAAATGCCGCTGTGCAATGGCGGGCGCCGGGGCGTTGAGGTCGCTCCGCTGCGGCGCGGGATGGTGCGTGAACAGCAGGCAGTCGTGCGCATCCTGCGCGTCGAGCGCCGCAAAGACCTCGTCCGAGGCAAAGGTCGCCGTGAACACCCGGCCAATCTCATCTGTGTTATGGCACTGCTCTCCGATGATCGGAAATACATCGGTGCACTCCTGCGGCCTAAAGCATTGCTCGAGCTTTTCATAAACCTTTGAAACAGCAATCATTGACTTTTCCCCCTTTACGGGTATTGTATCACAGCGGCGCAGAAAAAGCGAGGGGTGCACGCCGGGTCCGGTTATCTTTTGCGCCTGCGTACCTCAAGCCCAATGCCGCCTGCGGCGAACAGCAGCGCAAACACCAGGCACGCTGCGGCAAAGATTGTGATGACATTGCCAGAATAGTAGGTATCTGACCAGTCGGTCCAGTTCCACGGCTCCAGCGAAAACCAGACGCCGTCGATGACCGCGTTGAACACGCTGTTGGCCAGAAATGTCCATGCCCCTGTCCAAATCAGACAGAGCAAGGTTTTAAAAAATCCGTTGACCGGCACATATCGGATGGCCGCCATCAGTCCCCACGGCAGCAGCAGCGAGTACAGCATCACCGGGCAGGCTACTGTCCAAAGCTCATTCCCGATTCCCGCATACAGGCACGACAGCGTCACAAGCAGAAACAGCAGCACGGTGTCGAGTACAAAGCAAATCAGCGTCCTGTGGCGGCTAAACGGAGCGGGCAGCGAAAGCTCGCGCAGGACCAGCGGTGCAAAAACGACGCAAAATCCAAAGCCCACGGCTGTCAGCGCCACGCCCAGCCAGTCGCCGCCGACATAGATGCAGCAAATGGTGAGCAGCAGGCACAGGCTGGCGAAAAAGCCCGCCAGCGTCCACATACCCTTGTTTTTAGGCACGAGCACGGGCAGCGATGTCAGCGAAAAGGCCAGCGCTTCGCCCCCGAAAACCAGAAAGAACCATGAAAGCCGGTGCTCGACAGCCAGATTGACGACAAAGCACACGGCAAGCGACACCGCGTACAGGATATAAAAGGTCCACGACCAGGCGCGTACCAGGGTGCGGTATTGCTGCGCCTGCCGGTCTGCCGTCCTCTGCTGCACGTCCTCGGCGCCGGCAATCAACTCATGTTCGGTGATGTCCAACGCCTGACAGATTGGCGCAACCAGCGTGATATCCGGGTACGACACGCCGCGCTCCCATTTTGAAACAGCCGACTCGGTGACATAAAGCTGCTCCGCCAGCTCGCGCTGCGTCAGACTTTTTTCTTTGCGCTTGCGGGCGATAAACTTTCCAAAACTGATTTTCTCTTCCATACGGGTCCTCCTGTTGTGTTGGGGCCGTCGCCCCGGTCCTCAGCCGGCCGGGCTGCAATACACATTATGAGCCCATCCCCGTCGTTTTTCAAGAAAAATCACGCAAAATGCAGCTCGACCGTCAGGCCAGTCCCTTAAAACCCGCTGTTTTGCAAGTAGAATGTCGAGCCTGCGGTAAAAAAGACCCGGACGGAAAACCGTCCGGGTCTTGAGGCTTTATTCTGCGAGGCTTAAAAAATCCTGCACGCTTTTTCAAGATCAATCTTTTGAAACTCGCCGATAAAATCAACAATGTAGTCGGCCGAAGCGCGCAGCATGTCACGGCCCCACTGCTCGGTCGCCGTTTCCGGGTGATCAGGGCCGACCCAGCCATTGTCAGTGACACTGGCTGTGACGCGCGGAATGTCGACCTCTACACCCTTGTAGCGCACGGTGCGCATCCCTGTCGCATGCAGCTCGTCAGTCAGGTCACGCAATGCGGCCGGCGCGTGCAGCTCAGAACGGTCGACCAGCTCGGGTTTGATGCCCAGAATGGCCGCCGTCTCTTCGCCGCCGCCATGACCGCCCTTCCACGCAGGATTGAGGTCCCACGCCATAAGCCACCAGTTGAGCATGGCGAGCAGTGCGCCTCGGCGCTGCAGCTCAAAGCCGACGCGCTCGATGCTCTGCCGGTTGCCGCCATGGCCGTTCAGGATGACAAAGCGCCGTGCGCCGTGGCGGTACAGCTCAGAGCACACACGAGACAATACCTGATACAAAAGCTCAGGGCCCAGGTTGACGGTGCCGGGAAAGTCGCCCAGATACTCTGTCGCGCCATAGGGAATGGTCGGGCAGATGAGGGCGTCTGTTCTCTGCTCCATCTGCTCGAGCAGAAAATCAGGGATGATGGTATCCGTGCCCAGCGGCATGTGGCGGCCGTGGCACTCGATACTGCCGACGCCGATGATGACAGTGTCATGTGCAGCAAAATACTTTTCGGCCTGCGGCCATGTCAGCTCTGAAAGTCGCATTACAAAGACTCCTTAACCAAAGATGGCCAGCAAAAAGCCCGCCGCGACCGCCGAACCGATGACGCCGGCCACGTTGGGACCCATGGCGTGCATGAGCAGGTAGTTGGTCGGGTTGGCCCTCTGGCCCTCGACCTGCGAAACGCGGGCCGCCATGGGCACGGCGGACACGCCGGCAGAGCCGATGAGCGGGTTGATTTTGCCGCCCGACAGCTTGCACATCAGCTTGCCCAAAAGCAGGCCGCCGACCGTCGAGAAGCAGAAAGCAAACAGGCCCAGCGCGACAATCTTCAGCGTGCTGGCCGTCAGGAAGCGATTGCCGACCGTCGTGGCGCCGACGCTGATGCTCAGCATGATGGTGACAATGTTCATCAGCGCGTTCTGCGCCGTGTCGCTCAGGCGCTCTGTGACGCCGCATTCGCGCAGCAGGTTGCCCAGCATGAGCATGCCAAGCAGCGGCGCGACCGACGGCAGAAGCAGTACTGTAAAGATGACAACAACAATGGGGAAAATGATGCGTTCTTTTTTGGTCACAGTCCGCATCTGATCCATCTTGATCTGGCGCTCTTTTTCCGTGGTCAGGGCGCGCATGATAGGGGGTTGGATGAGCGGGATGAGCGCCATATACGAGTAAGCCGCAATAGCGACAGCGCCCAGAAGATGCGGGGCCAGTATCGTTGTCAGGAAGATGGCCGTCGGGCCGTCGGCGCCGCCGATGATGCCGATGGACGCCGCCTCGTTGCCGTTAAAGCCCAGCACGACTGCCAGGATAAAGGCACAGTAGATGCCAAGCTGCGCAGCCGCGCCCAGAAGCAGGCTCTTGGGGTTGGCGAGCAGCGGACCAAAATCGGTCATCGCGCCGACGCCGAGGAAAATCAAACAGGGGTAAACGCTGGTCTTTACGCCGATGTACAAAATATCGAGTAATCCGCCCTCAGCCAGTACGGCGCCATAGGTCTTGGTTCCGTCCATAATAGCGTCCCACAGCTCAGGGTGATACAGCTCTCCGCCGGGCAGGTTGGTCAAAAGCATGCCAAAGGCGATGCCAACGAGCAAAAGGGGCTCAAACTTTTTGACAATACCCAGATACAGCAGCACACAGGCCAGCACAATCATAATAAGGTTGCGCCAGTCGTCAAAAAGCATGGAAAAGCCGGATGACTGCCAGAGGTTGACTAAGGTTTCCGATAAAGCTCCCATGCCGGCACCCCCCTTAATTCAAAACGATGATGGGTGCGCCTGTATCGACCGACGAGCCCTTGGTGGCAACGATTTGCGCGACAACGCCGTCACGCGGGCAGAAGATTTCGTTTTCCATCTTCATGGCTTCCAGAATGGCGATGAGCTGACCGCTCTTGACGCTGTCGCCCGCCTTAACCTTGATGTCCAGGATGGTGCCCGGCATGGGGGCCGCGACGGGCTCGCCGCCGGCGACGGCCGAAGCAGCCGGGGCGGCAGGCGCTGCTGCGGGGGCAGGTGCTGCAGGAGCGGCCGGTGCAGCGGGGGCGGCAACAGGAACCGGCGCAGGAGCGGGAGCCGCGGCATATTCGTCGACCAGGATGGCCTCGCCGCGCTCGACGACGACTTCGTAGGTCTTATCGTTCAGAGTTACCTTATATTTCATTTCAGGACACCTCACTGTATTTCTGTAATGCTGATAAAGCGCAGCTCGTTTAAGGGCGCGCCCATCTTGTCGGCCACAATGGCCATCAAAATCGCAGCCGTGCGGTCGTCGACAGTGTACAGGTCAACGTCGCCCAGCGAGCTGCGGGCAGGCACCTTGCCCGCCTTGGGGTCAACAGCCGGCGCGGGGGCCGGGGCGGCCGGAGCTTCAGGCGCGGCTGCTTTTGCCGGCTGCTGCTTCTTGCTCTGCACCATCGCCTTGCCCATGGCATAGATGACGCCCATCAAAAGCGCCAGCATGATAAAGACGATGGCAATGCCCAAAATGGAATAGCCCAGCGATTCGGCAAGGGTTACAGTCATATCAAGCCCTCCTTACGCTTCCTCGATGGTATAGTGAACGGTGTTCTTTTCTTTTTCAGCGCGGTTCTTCAAAAACTTCTCGGCAATCTGCGGGAAGGCGACATAGGACAGCACATCCTCATCGCTCTTGGCCAGGTCGCCAATTTCGGCCTTGGCCTTTTCAAAGCCGGGCTGCAACAGGTCGGCATAGCGGCACTCAATGGGCTTTTCGTCGCCCAGGACCTTTTTGCGCAGTTCTTCATTGACCTTGCCCGGCGCGCGGCCGTACTCGCCGTGCAGATAGGCCTTAATCTCTTTCGAGACGTTCTTATAGCGCTCGCCGACGAGCACGTTGGTCGCCGCCTGCACGCCGACCATCTGGCTCGAGGGAGTGACGAGCGGCGGATAACCCAGGTCCTCGCGCACGCGCGGCACCTCGAGCAGCACCTCGGGGAAGCGGTCAAGGGCGTTCTGCGCCTTGAGCTGCGCCACCAGGTTGGAAAGCATGCCGCCCGGCACCTGATAAACCAGAGCGTCGGTCTCGGTGTTCATGACAATGGGGTTCAGCAGGCCGCTGGCCAGCGCCTCGCTCTGCACGGGCTTAAAGAAGTCGTTGATTTCTTTGAGCTTATCTTCCTTCAGTCCGGTGTCAAAGCCCATCTCTTTCAGGCTGTAGCTGAGAGACTCGGTAGCGGGCTGCGAGGTGCCGCCCGAGAAGCACGAGATGGCGGTGTCAATGGTGTCGGCACCTGCTTCGACGGCCTTGAGCAGAGTCATGGGGCCCAGGCCGGTTGTCGAGTGGGTATGCACGACGATGGGCAGCTTGACGCTCTTTTTCATGGCTGAGACCAGGTCATAGGCAACTTTGGGGCTCATAATGCCGGCCATATCCTTGATACAGATGGAATGGCAGCCCATTTTCTCAAGCTGCTTGGCCAGCTCGACAAAAGTCTCCTGATTGTGAATCGGGCTGATGGTGTAGCACAGCGCGCCCTGCACATGTGCACCGGCCTTGACGGCCTCGTCGACAGCGACCTCGATGTTGCGCAGGTCGTTGAGCGCGTCAAAAATACGGATGATGTCGATGCCGTTTTCAACCGACTTGCGCACAAAGGCACGAACAATATCGTCGGGATAGTGTTTGTACCCGAGAATGTTCTGTCCGCGCAGCAGCATTTGCAGCTTGGTTTTCTTGACGTGCTTGCGGATGGTGCGCAGCCGCTCCCACGGATCCTCGTCGAGATAACGCAGGCAGGAATCAAAGGTGGCGCCGCCCCAGCACTCGAGAGAATAGTACCCCGCCTCGTCCATCGTCTCCAGAATGTCGACGAAGTCCTTCAGCGGCATGCGGGTTGCGATCAGCGACTGATTCGCGTCACGCAGCACGGTTTCGGTGATGTTCACTTTCATAAGCCCACTCCTTAAATTGTTGTTGGATGCTTCAAAGGCTGTGCTGAACGGCAGGCAGCCATGCAGATATCAGACGGTCAGCCGTTCAAATCACCCTTTTCAGCATCCGTTCTCCGCGGCGCGGCGCCGCAGAGAAAAGCCCAATCTTATTCACGTTAATGATATCACAAACCCATTTTGTTTTCAACGCATTTTGCATTTTTTTGCAGTTTTATCCTCATTTGTCATGTGTGAGGCCTGTTTTGCGCAGTTTTTGGCATTGTGTTCTGTATGGTTTGGTGCTATAATAATAGCCACGGCACAAGGGGAAGTCCCTTTTGCATATGAGCTTGTTAAAATAAGGAGGCCTCCGCTTGAAAAAGGATGCCATTATTTCCATCCGGGGGCGGCAGGAGCTGGACGATCCCGGGACTGATATTGTCACGCTGGTGACGGCCGGGCGCTATTACCGCCGTAACGGCAGCTATTATGTGACTTATGATGAGACCGACCTGACCGGCATGACGGGGACCAAGACCACGCTCAAGGTCTCAAGCGGCTCGGTCACCGTTCTGCGCACCGGGCTTTACCCCTCTCAGCTGGTCTTTGAAGAAGGCAAGCGCCACATGTCGCTGTACGAAACCGGCTACGGCCCGCTGACCGTGGCTGTGCGCACTGAGCACATCGACAGCACCCTGAACGACCAGGGCGGCAGCCTGAACGTGCGCTATGCTGTTGAAATCGACCACGCCCACGCAGGGGTAAACAGCCTGAGCATTGACGTGCGCGCCACCGGCGAGGATGAGAGCCTGCCCCGGCGCGCCTTTTAAACTCTGAAAGACCGGATGAAAGGAAACCTGTTATGAATCATATTCAAAACGCCATGAAGGCTGCCTCAGCGCTGATCTGGGTCGGCTATGAACGGGCCGCCGAGGCCGGCGAGCTACCCCGGGCCGATCTGGCCATGCCGCAAATTGAGGTGCCGAAGGACCTGAAAAACGGCGACTACGCCTGCACCTTTGCCATGCAGAGCGCCAAAGCGCTGCGTCTTCCCCCGCGAAAAATCGCCGACAGTGTAGCCGCCCACCTCGACCTTGAGGGCAGTGCCTTTTCAAGCGTTGAGGTCGCCGGTCCCGGCTTCATGAATCTGCGCCTGTCCCCCGCCTGGTTCCAGGGTGTCGTTGAAAATATCCGGGCCGAGGGCGCGGGCTACGGCCGCACAACCTGTGAAAAGCCGGAAAAAATCATGGTCGAGTTCGTTTCTGCCAACCCGACCGGTCCCATGCACATGGGCAATGCGCGCGGCGGCGTTTTGGGTGACAGCCTGGCCGAGGTTCTGTCCCGCGCCGGACACCAGGTGACCCGCGAGTTTTACGTCAACGACGCGGGCAATCAGATTGAAAAATTCGGTCTTTCGCTTGAAGCGCGCTATATGCAGCTCATTCTGGGCGAGGACGCTTTCCCCTTCCCCGAGGACGGTTACCACGGCGACGACATCCGCGAGCTGGCGGCCGCCTTCCGGGAACAATACGGCGATGAATACGTCCAAAAAGCGTCGGAAGAGCGCCGCGCCGCCCTCGTTCCTTTTGGACTTGAGCGCAATCTGGCCCGGATGCGTGAGGATCTGGCCCGCTACGGCATTCACTATGACAACTGGTTTTTCGAGTCCACGCTGCACGACAGCGGCTATGTGCGCGAGACCATTGACCTTTTGACCGAGCGCGGCGCCACCTATGAAAAGGACGGCGCCCTGTGGCTGCGCACCACGGATTTCGGCTGTGAAAAGGACGACGTTCTGCGCCGCCAGAACGGGTTTTACACCTATTTTGCCGCCGATATCGCCTACCACCGGGACAAGCTCGAACGCCGCGGCTTTGACCGTGCCATCAACATCTGGGGCGCTGACCACCACGGCCATGTCGCCCGGCTCAAAGCTGCGCTCGATGCCCTGGGCCTTGACGGCACCCACCGGCTTGAAATCGTGCTCATGCAGCTGGTGCGCCTGATGCGCGACGGCGAGGTCGTCCGCATGTCCAAGCGCACCGGCAAGGCCATTTCGCTGTCCGACCTTCTCGACGAGATTCCGGTCGATGCGGCGCGGTATTTCTTCAACTCGCGCGCCGCTGACACCCACCTTGAGTTCGACCTTGACCTCGCGGTGCGGCAGGACAGCGACAACCCGGTCTATTATGTCCAGTACGCCCATGCGCGCATCAAAAGCATATTAAAGGCTCTGACCCAGGATGGCATTTCGCTGGACGCGCAAAAGGCCGATCTTTCGCTTTTACAGGACCCGAGCGAGCTCGACCTCATTCGCGAGCTGGCCCGTCTGCCTGAAGAAATCCGTCTGGCCGCCGAGTCCCGCGAGCCGTCGCGTCTCAACCGGTACGCCACGCAGGTCGCGTCAGCTTTCCACCATTTCTACACTGCCTGCCGCATCAAGGACGCGGGCAGCGACGCACTGCGCGACGCGCGCATCGTGCTCATTGGGTGCGCCGCAACAGTCATTGAAAACGCTCTGTCCACCTTTGGCGTGACGGCGCCTGACCATATGTAACTGGGCCGCCCCGCTCCCCGCGCCGCCGTGCGCACGCAAGAAAGGAATACCCCCTATGAAAATGAAAAAACTGCTTTCCGCCCTGCTTGTCTGCCTGATGCTGCTGCCGACGCTGACCGGTGCGCTGGCTGCAAGCGAAACCGATACCGACCTGACGGCCGACGAGCGCTACGAGCGCATGGAGGCCATTGCCGAGTTTATCAAAATCTATGGCATTGACTCATCGCGTGACGACGACCCCGTCATGCGCGCGCTGCTCACCATGTTCGAGGATGAAGACCTGTACAATATCTTTATGGAGTCCATGCTGGGCAGCTATGACAGCCATTCCATGTTCATCCCCGCCGGCACCTACGACTCCGCCTTCCCCACCACGGAAAGCTATGTCGGCGTCGGCATTACCATGCAGCTTGACGGCGAATACGCCAAGGTCACCGACGTGGCGGAGGGTGGTCCTGCCGACGAGGCCGGCATCAAACCGGGAGACCTGCTTTTGACGGCGGGCGGCGTCACCCTGCGCGGCAAGGAACTGACCGAGATTTCCTCTCTGCTGCGCGGCGAAGAGGGCACCGAAGTGACCGTCACTGTCCAGCGCGGCGAGACAGAACTGCGCTTTACCCTGACCCGCGCCCAGATGGGCACTCCCAACTTTTCATCGCGCCTTGTTGAAGATGGCGTCTATTATATGAAGTGGGCGCGCTTTGCTGACACTGCATCGTACATCCAGTTTGTTTTTGCCATTCAGGACATGACGGAAAACAACTGCCGCTCGCTTATTCTCGACCTGCGCGGCAACCCGGGCGGCGACCTCAACATGGCCTACAACGTCATCAACCGCCTGCTGCCTGTCAGCGTTGATTTCTTCGGCTACTGCACCAAACAGAATGATGAAAAAATCTACCGCTCGGTCACCTCGGACGGCATCGGTCCGGCGCTCAACAAAATCATCATTCTGTCTGACGGCGATTCAGCGAGCGCAGCCGAAGTTGTACAGGTATCGCTGTGTGATCTGGGATACGCCGTTTCCGTCGGCGAGCAGACCTACGGCAAGGCGCGCGGACAGTACCATCTGACCTTTACCGACAATTCAGCTGCCGTCATCACCTCAGTCGAGCTCATTGCGCCCTCCACCCCCGATTACGAGGGCGTCGGCCTGACCCCGACCTATGAGGTCCACAATGAGACGACCCGGCATCCTGCGGCGTCCTGCGACCCCGTGCCGACGGGCGATATGACGCTGGGTTTTGTCGGCGATGGCCCGTACCGCCTCAACCGCGCTCTGGCCGCCCTCGGCTATCTGGACAGCGAGCAGGTCTCGTACACCTTTACCCTGTCGACGCTCGCCGCCCTCATCTCTTTCCAGCAGGACTATCAGCTGGCTGTTTCCCCCATCTGCAATGTGTACAGCGCCCAGGCCCTCAATTCCGCCCTTGAAAGCTATGCAGACCAGACCGTGACTGTCGACCTGCAGTATGAAAAGGCTCTTGAGCTGGCGCGCGAGTATGCCGCACAGCCTCAGCAGTACGTTGTTGACGAGCTGGGCAATGTCACTAATCTGATCGACGACTGATTTCGGCCCTTAGCGGCCCATAATCGAGGTTTTATATGACCCCTCTTCCCTTTTCTCTGCCCGCCGTGCTCAGCCTCGACGCCCTGCGCGCGTCCCGCGAGCTGACACTGGTGCAGATCTATGACCAATACCCCACGCAGGCGGCACGAGCCGCCTGCGTCCTGTCGCGCGAAGTCCGTCCTGAACGGCCGGTCGTCGTGCTTGCCGAGCTCGAGGCCGATGGCCTGACGGCTGACCAGTGGGCGCCTGACGCTCTGCTCGCCCTGTTTGAGGGCGTGGGCGCGTCAGCTCTCATTCTGGCCTGCCCGGCTGACCCGGACCGCCTTTCCGTCGTGCTGCGTGAGCTGGTCCCTTATGCCGCTGTTCCGCTCGGCGTCTGTGTACCGAGCGGAATGGAGGACGAGCTGGCTCCGCGTGTGACGCCGGCCCAGCTGCTCGTCGCCCTGGATGACGACAGTCTGGCCGCCCTGCAGGCTGCGGCCGAAAGGCTCGACTACTTTGCCCCCCTTCCCGCGCCCGAGGACCATGAGGACGAGCGGGAGCGCCCGCTGCGCGCCGTTACCAGCGGCCAGACCTTTGACGTCGACTCGGCCATTGACATTGACGCCGAGTGCGACCTGGATGACGAGGACATTGATTTTTCCCGCTGGCTGCTCGACCAGGAGGAAGACAACTGGGGCGCTGTGCGTCTGCGCGTCAGCAGCCCTGACGACCTGGCCCTGTTCGACGCGCACCAGTACATGCTGCGCGTTCCCGTGGCTCTGGCCGGTGATGACCCTGCTGTCTTTGAGCAGGCACTGCGCCGTTTCTGCGGCATTGCGCTGTATGACGGTACTTCAGACTTTGACGCAGAATTTCTGGAGCGGCTGCACCGCAAATATGGCCTGATTATCCTGTAATCTGCATAAAAAATCCCCGGCCCGGGCCGGGGATTTTATCACCTGTATGCTTTTAATCGAGCCTGAGACGCGCCATCATCAGCGAATCGACATATTCGCCGTTGCGAATGGCTTCTACGCGCTTAAGGCCTTCTTCCACAAAGCCGAACTTTTTATACAGTGCAATGGCCCGCGCGTTATCTGCAAAGACATCGAGTTCCAGCCGGACCAGCATGAGCCAGTTGTCGGCCATGTCGATGAGCGCTTCCATCAGCTTGGTCCCGACGCCGCGTCCCTGATAATCCCGGTGCACCATCATACCGATACCGCCGCAGTGGCGGCGCCGCGGGTTGGACTCAACGGTGAGCGACCCATACCCAATCATAATTTCTTCGCCCTGCTCGTTATAGGTGACTGCCGTGAAGTTATGCTGTGTGGCGTGGTCTAGCGCGGCGATGCCTGCCTCATTGCGCGCCTCGCGCTCAGACGGGATGCCCAAAATGTTTTCAAACACACCAGGCATGCGGCGCAGTTCGTTGATTCCCTTTCCATCGCCCGGACGGACCGGTCTGATGACGATTTCCATGTCTTCACCTCCAAATTTTTATTAGTATAATACAGCGCCTGTTTTCTGTCAAGGTCAGGCAGGGGTGTGTGCCAAATGAAAGAGGCAAAAGGAGGCTGTTTATGAGCCAGAATATCTTTGACGACCCTGTATTTTTCGAAAGCTATTATAAACTGCGTCAGGGACTCAATTACAACGACCTGTTCGAACAGCCGGCCATGCGCCGCCTGCTGCCCGACGTCGCCGGAAAGTGTGTTTTGGACATTGGCTGCGGTTATGGACACAACTGCCTGGACTTTGCGCAAAAAGGTGCGCAGCGCGTGCTGGGCATCGACCTTTCTGAAAAAATGCTCGCCGTGGCGCGCAGCGAATCCACACACCCGCACATTGAATACCGGCGCATGGACATGGCCGATCTTTCACAGCTGAACCCCGGCTACGACCTGATTTACAGCTCGCTCGCCTTCCACTATGCGGCCGATTTCGGCGCTCTGGCCGCTGATATTGTACGGCTGCTCAACCCCGGCGGCCAGCTTCTGTACTCGCAGGAGCACCCCCTTGTCACAGCTACCATTGACTGCAAGGGCCATTACAACCGCGACGAACAGGGCCGTGCAATATCATATACCTTTTCCGACTATGCGCGCAGCGGCCAGCGCGTCGGCACATGGTTTGTCGATGGGGCCGTCAACTATCACCGTCCCATGGGCGAGATTCTGACCACACTGGCCCGCGCGGGCCTCGTCATCGACGAGGTCGTTGAGCCCACGCCCGAAGACTGGGCCATTCACAAAAATCCCGCGCTTGTGCAGGAGTTCATCAAACCGACTTTTCTCATCGTGCGGGCCCACAAAGCGTAAAAAAGCGCCTGTCCCTATACGGGACAGGCGTTTTTTCTCAGACTTCCCAGGGCTTGCAGATAATTTCGCGGATCTGGGTTTCCAGAATGTTGTTGGCGTGTTCAGGGCGCAGGATGATGGCGCTGTCCGCGCCTTTGGCCGTACCGCCGATGGAAATAACATCCTCGCCATAGGGGATCAGCCCTGCGTCGACGGCCATAATGGCACACTCGACCCCGACCTTGACGCCGCGGCCAAACATCCGCAGCGTGTCGGCCATAATCTCAACCGGGTAAATCCCCTTGTGCCTGCGGCTCAGACCGCGCTCTGCGCCGCTCAGGACGTGTGTGGCAAATACGACCCGAATACCGGCCTGCTCAAGCTCTGAACGCACTGCGTCAGACATATTGGTTTCACCCGGCGCGCGGGTTCCGTAGGCCAGCGCCACACAGAC
The DNA here is from genome assembly GCA_018714845.1 of Candidatus Ventrousia excrementavium. GTDB lineage: Bacteria > Bacillota > Clostridia > Oscillospirales > Butyricicoccaceae > Ventrousia > Ventrousia excrementavium. Next base: position 15,526 of record DVMR01000057.1, on the reverse strand, counting down.
AATATTATGGTCACCGGCATATTCTTTCAGCTGCAGCGCTGTATCGCCTGCGCTGCTGGCGACAACGATATTGTGAATCCCGCGCTCTTTTGCCGCCTTCAATGCCAGCGCCAGGCACTGTTCAGTATTCTGCGGTCCTTTTTTATCAAATGTCATGATTTGCCTCCTGTCAGTCAATAGGGCCTTTAAACCAGTCAGCCCCCCGAGAAGTCTCGGGGGGCTTTGGAAAAACAACTTATTTTGCCTTGATGGCGGCCTGTGCAGCAGCCAGACGGGCAATGGGAACGCGATACGGAGAGCACGAGACATAGTCCAGGCCGACCTTGTGGCAGAACTCGACCGAGGACGGATCGCCGCCGTGCTCGCCGCAGATGCCCATGTGCAGGTGCGGATTGGCGGCGCAGCCCAGCTTGGCGGCCATCTCGACCAGCTTGCCGACGCCCTTCTGGTCCAGCTTGGCAAACGGGTCGTTCTCGTAAATCTTATTGTCGTAGTAAGCGTTCAGGAACTTGCCTGCGTCGTCGCGGCTGAAGCCGAAGGTCATCTGGGTCAGGTCGTTGGTGCCGAACGAGAAGAAGTCCGCTTCAGTGGCGATTTCGTCAGCCGTCAGGGCGGCGCGCGGAATCTCAATCATGGTGCCGACCTCGTACTTCATATCCGAACCAGCGGCCTTAATGAGCTCATCGGCCGTCTTGACAACGACGTCCTTGACAAACTTCAGCTCTTTGACCTCGCCGACCAGCGGAATCATGATTTCAGGCACAATGTTCCACTCGGGGTGCTTTTTCTGCACAGCCAGCGCGGCCTTAATGACAGCACGGGTCTGCATGACGGCGATTTCGGGATAAGTGACAGCCAGACGGCAGCCGCGGTGGCCCATCATGGGGTTGAACTCGTGCAGAGACGCGATGATGGTCTTAATCTGCTCAACGGTCTTGCCCATGTCCTTGGCCAACAGGGCGATATCGTCCTCGTCAGTGGGCACGAACTCGTGCAGCGGCGGATCGAGGAAGCGGATGGTGACCGGGCAGCCTTCCATGGCCTCGTAAATAGCCTCAAAGTCGCCCTGCTGCATGGGCTCGAGCTTAGCCAGAGCCTTTTCGCGCTGCTCGACAGTGTCCGAGCAGATCATCTCACGGATAGCGGGGATGCGGTCGCTGTCAAAGAACATGTGCTCAGTGCGGCACAGGCCGATGCCCTCGGCGCCGAAACTGCGCGCCTGCGCGGCGTCGGTCGGGGTATCAGCGTTGGTGCGGACCTTCAGGCGGCGGTACTTGTCGCACCACGCCATAACGCGGCCAAACTCGCCGCCGATGGAAGCGGGCACGGTCGGGACTTCGCCGTCGTAAATCTTGCCGGTCGAACCGTCGATAGAAAGCCAGTCGCCCTCGTGGAAGGTCTTGCCGGCCAGGGTGAACTTTTTGTTCTCTTCGTCCATGGCGATCTCAGAGCAGCCGGACACGCAGCAGGTGCCCATGCCGCGGGCGACGACAGCAGCGTGCGACGTCATGCCGCCGCGGACAGTGAGAATGCCCTGCGCGGCCTTCATGCCCTCGATGTCCTCAGGCGAAGTCTCGAGGCGGACGAGCACGACCTTTTCACCGCGCTCGGCCCACTGCTTGGCGTCCTCGGCCGTAAAGACAATGCGGCCGGAAGCTGCGCCGGGCGACGCGGCCAGCGCGCTGCCGATGACCGGCGTCTTTTTCAGGACTTCGGCGTCAAACTGCGGGTGCAGCAGGGTGTCGAGCGAACGCGGGTCAATCATGGCGACAGCCTGCTCTTCGGTAATCTGGCCCTCGTCGACGAGGTCGCAGGCAATCTTCAGCGCCGCGGCCGGGGTGCGCTTGCCGTTGCGGGTCTGCAGCATGTAAAGCTTGCGGTCCTCGATGGTGAACTCCATATCCTGCATGTCATGGTAGTGATTTTCCAGAATATCGCAGATCTTGACAAACTGCTCATAGACTTCGGGCATGACCTCTTTGAGCTGGTCGATGGTCTGCGGGGTGCGGATGCCGGCGACGACGTCCTCGCCCTGAGCGTTCATCAGAAACTCGCCGAACAGCTTGCGCTCGCCGGTTGCGGGGTTGCGGGTAAAGGCGACGCCGGTGCCCGACGTGTCACCCATGTTGCCAAAAGCCATGGCCTGTACGTTGACAGCTGTGCCCCAGGAATAGGGAATGTCGTTGTCGCGGCGGTAGACGTTGGCGCGCGGATTGTCCCAGCTGCGGAAAACTGCCTGAATGGCGCCCATCAGCTGCTCTTTGGGGTCGGTCGGGAAGTCCTGGCCCAGCTTGGCGCGGTATTCGGCCTTGAACTGCGCGGCCAGCTCTTTGAGGTCGTCAGCCGTCAGCTCGACGTCCTGGGTAATGCCGCGCTCTTCTTTCATCTTGTCAATGAGCTGTTCAAAATATTTCTTGCCGACTTCCATGACGACATCGGAATACATCTGGATAAAACGGCGATAGCAGTCCCACGCCCAGCGGGGATTGCCGGATTTTTTGGCCAGGACCTCGACAACGTCTTCATTCAGGCCGAGGTTCAGGATGGTGTCCATCATGCCGGGCATGGACGCACGGGCGCCCGAGCGGACCGATACGAGCAGCGGATTTTCAAGGTCGCCGAACTTCTTGCCCGTAATGCCCTCCATCTTTTCAATATACTCCATAATCTGCGCCTGAATCTCAGGGCTGATCTGGCGGCCGTCCTCGTAGTAACGTGTGCAGGCCTCGGTGGTGATGGTAAAGCCCTGCGGCACAGGAAGACCAATGTTGGTCATTTCCGCCAGGTTGGCGCCCTTGCCGCCGAGGAGCTCACGCATGCCAGCATTGCCCTCTGAGAAAAGGTAAACATACTTGTGCATTTTCAACACTCCTTTTCGTTCTATGTCCCTTTTGATTTGCGGAACTATTATACCAGAAAACCCGCGGATTTGCACTATCTATTTGAAAAAAATGCAAAAAAATATTTCAAACGCCTTTTGGCCCCTGAGGGCTGCTCCCGCGTCGGAAGAGGCTTTTCTTTTTTTCACCGATGCGGGCGCGCCGCGCCTTTGTTTCGTCGGGGCACAAAACCCAGCCCCTTTCTGTACAGCGCAGAGCATCGCCGGTGCGCGCGTCCTCCGGCAGGGAATCAACAACCATTTCGCGCCCGCTGTCGCTGACCAGTACAAAAAGGTCACCCTCCCGCCGGTCAAAGACATAAAGCTCGTCAGCGTTCGGTCTGCACATCAATCTGCCCTCCCGACGCATTGAAAACCAGCGTCCCCTGCGTATCAGTGCGCAGCACCTGCGCGCCCACGCTCTCCAGCGTTTCCAGGGTCTCGGGGTCCGGATGGCCGTAGCTGTTACCGACGCCGCACGAAATGGCGGCATATGCCGGCGAAAGCGCCTCGATAAAAGCCTTGCTCGACGAGGTCACACTGCCGTGATGTCCGACCTTTAAAACGTCGACCTGCGGCAGACCGTTTTGCAGCATGATTTCCTCCATCGGCGCCTCGGCGTCCCCCGTCAGCAGAAAACGCACCCCTGCGCCCTCGCACAGCAAAACCAGCGATACGTTGTTGAGCTCATCGCCCAAATCAGCACTCTCAGGCGGCGACAGCACCGTGATGTGCATGCTGCCCAGGGTAAAGGTGTCGCCGGCCCCGGCCAGTACAGCGTCGGCGCCGCTGCGCTCGACAGCGTCCAGCATGTTTTCATAGGTCTGGCTGGTGTGGTCGGCATCCGGCATCCAGAACACCGCGGGCGGGCAGGCGTCCAGAACCTCGGCCATCGAGCCGATATGGTCGGCGTGCGGATGGGTGGCAACGGCCAGGGCAAGGCTTTCCACCCCGTATTCGTCGAGCGCCTGCAGAATGGCGTCGGCGCTGTCGGCCGTGCCGGCATCGACCAGCGCCCATTGCCCTTCGCTGTGCAGCAAAAGGCTGTCGCCCTGCCCGACGTCAAGCACGACGAGCGACATCTCGCCGTCCTGCGGGGGCAGCGTCTGCTGCGTGCCCGGCAGCTCGAGCCCGAAATATCCGGCCAGCAGCGCCAGCGCCGCAAGGATGACTCCTCCCAGCGCCGCGGGCGCGCGGCTCTTTCGTCTGCGCCGGCTCATAGTTTTTTCATAAAGCTGCGGTAAATCTCAACCGCAGCGCCCAGGGATGTCTCACGGATATATTCATCAGGGCCGTGCACCGCGTCATAGGCCTGATCGCTCGTCAATATCGGCGTAAACCGGATAACCGTTCCGCTCAGTGACTCGTAGTAGCGCGCGTCGGTGCTGCCGGTCAAAATGGTCGGAATACAGGGCAGCGTGGCAAAGCGTTCGTGCACGGCATTGCACAGCGCCTCATAGTACGGCGATTTGTCTGAAGAAATATGCGACGGGTCGCTGTGCACGTCGCCGAGCTCGACCTCGACAGGCAGGTCGGCCAGCAGGTCGCGCAGGTGGCGCAGCACAGACTGTGCCGTGTCGCCCTGCAGAAGGCAGCCGGTCACCGTGGCTTCAGCCGTTGCAGGCAGCTGCAGCTCTGAATCTGACCCGCTCATCTGCGTGGCGGACAATGTGGTACGCAAAAGGGCCATGGTCTGCGCATGACTGCGGAAGCACAGGCCCAGAAGAGGCTTGGTCAGGGGCAGGTTGGCAACGACCAGCCGGCGCCAGAACCCCATGGCCGGCATGGACGCACGCAGTGTTTTCTTGACCGGGTCCAGCAGCCGGACGCGCGGCAGCGCCGCCTCGATGCGGCAGACTGCCTCGGCCAGGGCGCCGACCGCCGTATGCCGCGGCGGCTCGCCGAGCTGGGCCGCCGGCACGCGCGCCGTCAGCTTGTAGACGCACACCGCCTTTTCGGCGACGCCGATGAGCGCCGCCGGATGACTGCGCTTGCCCAAATGGCTTTTGCGGATGGTCCCGCCCTCGTCCAGAATCATGTCAAAGTAAACGCCCCGCTTCTGCAAAAGCTCGGCCAGCACGGCTGCGCCTTCTGCACCGCCCGTCTCCTCGTCATGGCCAAAGGCAAAGTACAGGTCGCGCCGGGGGGTATAGCCCTCTTCCATCAACGATGTCACGGCCTCGAGCATGGCGATGACCGGCCCCTTGCAGTCGACGGCCCCGCGGCCGCGCACCAGCCCATCCTCACGGGCACCGGAAAAAGGCTCGGTCGTCCAGCCTTCGCCGGGCGGAACAACGTCCAGATGGCCGCAGAACATGACAGGCGCTGCCGCTGTCTTGCGGTCGGCCGCGCGCCAGCGCAACAGCAGACTCCCGCCCGGCAGGGCAAAGAGGTTCATTTTGGCGAACGCGTCAGCGTAACGCTCCTTTAAGTACTCAACCAGCCCCTCCATCGCGCTCTGATCCCCTGTGACAGTGGCAAAGCGAATGGCACTTGACAGCGACTGCGCGGCGTGCTCAGTCAGCCGTTCGTCCGGTGTCGGGGGCGCAACGGGCTCGGGGCGGCGAAAGGTGTGCCCGGCAAACAGCGCCCGCACCAGCATGACGCAGATCAGCACGACAAGGGCTGTCAGCAGCACGATGTTGACCAGAAGGCCCCACTGGGCCGTAAAGTTACTGATAAAAATGACAATGGTGGCGTACAGGTTTCTCAGCAGTGTCATAGTTTCACCTCGTGTTGGGCGCGCAGGGCCGACTGCACATCGCGCGCAATCTGCTCGCGCAGCGCGTCGGCCGACGGAAAGGCCTGTTCAGGCCGCAGGAACCGCAGCAGGTCGACCTGAGCGGTCTGTTCATAGACCTGCCGGTCAAAGTCCATCAGGTAGCTTTCAACGCTCAGGCTGCCGCTCTCGCCAAAGGTCGGACGCACGCCGATATTGGTGACAGCCGGCACCGTCTGCCCCGCGATATGGACCCGCGCGGCATAGACGCCGTGCGGCGGCAGCGCCAGCTCGGGCTCGGGCGCCAGGTTGATGGTGGGGAACCCCAGCCTGCGCCCCACACGGCGGCCGTGAACCACCTGGCCGGCCAGCGAAAAGGGCCGGCCGAGCAGCCGCCCCGCATCCTCGAGCTCGCCGGCTTCGACCAGGCGGCGTATGCGGGTTGACGAAATGGGCTTTCCCCCATCAGTGACAGCCGGACAGGTGATGACGCGCATTCCCAGCGCCTCTCCCTCCTGATGCAAAAGGGCCGGCGTCCCCTGGGCACCGCAGCCGAACCGGTAATTTTCGCCGGTGACGACAGCGCCGCACCGGTATTCTCTGTGCAGCACATCGAATATAAACTGCTCGGGCGTTTGCGACGCAAAGCTGCGGTCAAAGTCGAGCATCAGCACCTCTTCAATGCCCTGCCCGGCAATCAGGGCGGCACGGCGCTCCGCTGTCGTCAGCAGGGGCGGGGCTCCGCCTCCGGTCAGCGCACGGGGATGCTGGCGGAAGGTCAGCGCCGCAGGACGCAGGCCAAGCTCGCGCGCCGCTTCGACCGTTTTATGCAATATCGAAGCATGTCCGCGGTGGACGCCGTCGAAAAACCCAAGGGCAATGGCCCTGACAGGGCGGTCATTCATGCATGTTCTTCCTTCACGGTAAAATATTTGCGGCAGAAAACGGCCAGCCCGCCCCTGTCAAGGGGCCCGGAAACGCCGAGCAGCAAAAATCCGCCGTCCGGCGCGTAAACGCGGCATAATTCGCCCTCCGGCGGAACCGAGCCCTTCTGCAGATGGCGACCGGTCAGATGCGCGCCGTTGACAGCGCGTTTTTCCCCTTCGGCGTTGACAACCAGTGCGGGCAAGTCTGCAAACAGCCCGTCGACCGGGCGGACCAGACTTTCCAGCCGGCCCTCAGCAGCTGCGGCCGCAATCTCATCAAAGCCCAGCGCGTCTTGCAGCGTAAAGCCGCCTGAGCGGATGCGCGTCAAAGACGTCATGCACGCGCCGCAGCCCAGCCTCTGTCCGATGTCGTGGCACAGCGTTCGTATGTACGCGCCCTTGGAGCACACTGCGCGCAGGCGGTATTCATTCGGGCCGTCCTCCTGACGCGGGGGCAGCAGCTCGATATCTGATATGGTGATGCCACGGCTCTTACGCTCGACCTCAATGCCCTGACGGGCCAGGTCGTACAGACGCACGCCACCCACCTGCACAGCCGAATACATGGGCGGCATCTGCTCGCTCTGTCCGAGAAAACCCCGCACCGTCTCTTCAACCTTCTGGCGGGATGCCGTCACCGGCGCGCGGGAAAGCACAGTTCCCGAGCTGTCCTGCGTGTCGGTCGTCACGCCCAGCTCAAAACCCGCGACATATTCTTTATCCGCCCCGCTGGCGTATTCCGAAGCGCGGGTCGCGGTGCCCAGAAGCATGACAAGCACCCCTTCGGCCATGGGGTCAAGGGTTCCGGCATGTCCGACGCGGCGCATTTTCAAAATGCCGCGCAGCTTGGCCACAGCGTCGTGCGAGGTAAAACCCGCCGGCTTGTTTAAAACGAGGAAGCCGCTCAGCATGGCATCTCCATCTGACGCACGGCCTCACGTGCCAGCATGTCGCGGCACTGTACCGCATCCCCCCGCACTGTGCAGCCGGCGGCACGGGCATGCCCGCCGCCGCCAAAAGCAGCGCAAATGCTGGACGCGTTGAGCGGCTTCTGTGTACGCAGCGACACCTTGTATTCGCCGCGCTGCGGGAGCTCCTGCAGCAAAATAGCGCACTCGACGCCGTCGAGCTGCATAATCAGTGTGGAAAGGTTGTCCAAATCATCGCCCGACGCGCCGACCGATTCCGCGAAGTCGCGTTCAAGCACAGCGGCCGCCACCCGGTTGTTTTCGTAAAACCGCAGGGTGTCAAACAGGCGGCGCTCAATCTGAAAGCGCGCGTGGGACTTGCGCTCAAAAAACTCGCGATTGACGGCGTGAACATCGACACCGGCTTCGATGCAGTCGGCCGCGATGCGGTGCGCCAGCGGCGTTGTGTTGGAAAAGCAGAAGCACCCAGTGTCTGTCGCTACAGCAATGTACAGAGCGTGCATTGCCTCGCGCCCGGGCGCGAGGCCCAGAAGTCCGGCCAGTGTCCAGATGAGCTCGCCCGTCGCCGCCGCCTGACCGTCGAGCAGTACCTCGCGGGCATAGCCGGTATTGGACGGATGATGGTCAATGCACAAATCGACTTTGCCGCGATACACATCACACGAAGCGAGAAACAGGTCCTCAGACGCGATGTCGACGGCCACGACAAAGTGCGGTTCAAAGCCCTGTGGGGCGGTCAGTCCATCGAGCAGCGGGGCCAGCCGGGGTGTGGCGTCCTCGTTATGATGTAAAAAGGCGCGCAGACCCTTTTGCCGCAAAAGGCGGCAGAGGGCGTGCGCAGAACCCAGCGTGTCCCCGTCGGGCCGCCGGTGGGTCAGTATCAGAATGTCATTGTGCTGCGTAAGCCGCGCCGCTGCTTCAGCGGCCGTCACCGTCGTCACTTTCATCCCCGTCCTTTATGTTGAGCTTCGAGAGCATTTCTGAAATGTGCACGCCGTGCGAGATAGAGTCGTCTAAAACAAACACCAGCTCGGGCGTGTACCTCAGCATCAGCCGGTGCGCCAGCTCGCGGCGCAAAAACCCTGACACTGATTTGAGTCCCTGTTTAAGCTGCTTTTTATCGCAGTCACCCAGAACGCTGAGGTAGACTTTGCACCAGCGCAGGTCACCCGAAACATCACAGCGGACGATGGAAAGCATCGGCCCCTGCAGGCGCGGGTCCTTGACGGTGGGCAGAATCTCGGACAGACAGCGCATGACCTCTTCGCTGATTCGGTCGATTCGGTTGTTAGAAGCCATCAGTATAGAGCCTCCTTTTTTGTTTTCCCTGCCAAACCCGCAGGTTTTACTGGACAGGGCCCCGGCGCAGCCGGGACGCGCGGGGTCGCGCGAACCGAGCCGGGCAAAAGCCCGCCAAAGACGGGCTGGCATCCGGCATCGCGCCGATATCAACAGCAGGCAGTTGCCCCTATCAGAGCCATTGTGTCTGCGGGCACAGGGATGTTTGTATCCCACGCGGCCCATGTCAAAGGCTGGCGGAGCCGATCGCCTGCCGGCACGTGCCGGCTGTACTTTTTGTCACGAGCAACAAAAAGTACCAAAAAATGCCCTTCATGTGACCTTTGCCGCGCGAACGGCGGGCGGGGCCGCCTTAAGTCGCGCGGCGCCCCTGCCGTTGAATCAATTCACAGCCAAAGACCTGTGCCTGGGGCGTCAATCTCGCTTCGCGAGGATGACGCAGGACCCTGTGGCTTGCGCCGGTGTGAAGCAATAAAAGTGTGCTGCCCTGGGACCCAGCGAAGCTGGGACGGCGGCCGATGCCGCCGCCCGAGCCGGGCAATTCACTTGCCCGAGCGAGTATGAAATCAACGGGGTCCCCGACGCAAATCAGCGGAGCGTTTGCGGTGGGGAAGCAATCTCGCTTCGCGAGGATGACGCAGGACCCTGTGATTCGCACCGGCGCAGGAAATACGCTTAAGCTTATGCAGGCAGCGCAGGACCCTTGGGACCCGGCGCAGCTGGGACGCGCGGAGTCGCGCGAACCGAGCCGGGCAATTCACTTGCCCGAGCGAGTATGAAATCAACGGGGTCCCCGCAAAATCCGCAGATTTTGTGGGGATGACGCAGGGCCCTGTGATTCGCACCGGCGCAGGAAATACGCTTAAGCTTATGCAGGCAGCGCAGGACCCTTGGGACCCGGCGCAGCCGGGACGCCGCCGGGTGGCGGCGTATGCGCAGGGGCGGCTTCGCCGGCCCGGAGCAATTTAATAAACGGGGTCCCCGCGAAGCTCGAACGCAGTGAGCTGAGCGGGGAGCAAACCCTCATTTACCGTGCGATTTCTTCCATCTGGAAGGCTTCAATAATGTCCCCTTCCTTGATGTCATTATACCTTTCGAAGCTCATGCCGCACTCAAAGCCCTGCTGGACTTCGCGCACGTCATCCTTAAAGCGCTTGAGCGACGACAAAACACCCTCGTGAATGACAATGCTGTCGCGGACAATGCGCACCTGCGCCGAGCGCACCATTTTGCCGCTCTGGACATAACAGCCGGCGATAGTGCCGACGCCCGACACTTTAAAGGTCTGGCGCACCTCGGCCTGACCGAGCACCACCTCGCGGTATTTGGGTGCGAGCATGCCCTTCATGGCCTGCTCGATTTCCTCGATGCAGTCGTAAATGATGCGGTACAGGCGAATGTCGACGTTATCACGCGCCGCGCTTTCAGCCGCGCCGGCCTCGGGACGCACGTTGAACCCGACGATGATGGCGCCTGATGCGCTGGCCAGCATGACATCCGACTCGTTGACGCCGCCGACACCCGAGTGAATGACGCGCACGCGCACCTCGTCGTTGGACAGCTTTTCAAGGCTGGCCTTAACGGCTTCAGCCGAGCCCTGGACGTCGGCTTTGACAATGATGTTGAGGTCCTTGACATTGCCCTCATTGATGTGGGCAAACAGATTTTCCAACGTGACCTTCTGCTGCTGCTGAGCGCGCTCCTGCTTCTCCTGCGCTTTGCGCTGCTCGGCAAGGGTACGGGCCATGCGCTCATCCTCGACAGCGTAAAACAGGTCGCCCGCCGCCGGGACCTCGGCCAGGCCGGTAATTTCGACAGGCACCGACGGACCGGCGGCATCGAGCTTTTGCCCGCGGTCGCTCTGCATGGCGCGCACGCGGCCGACCGCCGTGCCGGCAATGACAATGTCGCCCAGGTGCAGTGTACCGTTCTGCACCAGCATGGTTGCCACCGGGCCGCGGCCGCGGTCAAGCTTGGCTTCGATAACAGTTCCTTTGGCGGCGCGGTCAGGATTGGCTCGCAGCTCGAGCATGTCGGCGGTCAAAAGCACCATTTCCAAAAGATTGTCAATGCCCTCGCCGGTCTTGGCCGACACCGGGCAGACAATGGTGCTGCCGCCCCACTCCTCGGGCACCAGCTCGTACTCGGTGAGCTGCTGCATAATGCGGTCGGGGTTGGCCCCCTCTTTATCAATTTTGTTAATGGCCACGACAAGCGGCACGTCGGCCGCTTTGGCGTGGTTGATAGCTTCAATGGTCTGAGGCATGATGCCGTCGTCGGCCGCCACGACCAGAATGGCCACATCCGTGACCTGGGCGCCGCGGGCACGCATGCTGGTAAAAGCCGCGTGGCCCGGCGTATCAAGGAAGGTGATGTCACGGCCGTTCAGGGAAACGCGGTAAGCGCCAATGTGCTGCGTAATGCCGCCGGCCTCGCCCGAGACGACGTTTGTGTTGCGGATAGCGTCGAGCAGAGAAGTCTTGCCGTGGTCAACGTGGCCCATGACAACGACGACCGGTGCGCGGGGAACGAGCTTTTCTTCGCTGTCCTCGCTGTCATCGAGCAGGCGCTCTTCAATGGTGACAATGACCTCTTTCTGTACAACAGCGCCGAATTCTTCGGCCACAATGGCCGCCGTATCAAAATCAATGACCTGCGAAACGCTGGCCATAACGCCCAGCTTCATGAGCTGGCGGACTACGTCGGCCGCCGATTTTTTGAGCCGCAGCGCCAGCTCGCCAACGGCGATTTCGTCAGGAATCATAACCTTGAGCGGCACCTTTTTGGCCATCGCCTGCTGTTGCAGGCGGCGCATTTTCTCCTGCTCCTCCTGCCGGCGCTTGTTGCCCATGTAGGGCGAGCGTTTCTGGCTCTGCTTGGTCAGCTTCTGCTTGCTCTGCTGCGCCGAAATGCGCTGTGCCTTTTCAGGAACCAGCGTTTCCATGCGCTCGTCGTAGCGTTCGATATTGACCGACGAGCCACGGGTGTCGACATAATGCACCTTGGGCGCCTTGGTCTGCACCGGCGCTTCGGCCTGGCTGCTTTCTACCGGCTTGCGCTCGAGCGTCCGGGTCTCTGGGCGCTTCTGCGCCTGCTGCTTTTGCGGCCGGGTGCGCTCCTGCGCTTCTTCCCGGGCGCGCTCCTGCGCGCGGCGCTCGGCTTCGCGCGCTTCCTGCTGGGCGCGAATGCGCTCTTCATTCTGGCGCTTGCGCTCTTCAGCGGCAGCTGCCGCCGGCGCGAACACCTGCTCCAGACTGTCAATCTGATTCTTCTGGCTCACTGCGTCAAAAATGATGTTCAGCTCTTTTTCGCTCAGCACCTGGCTGTTGCTCTTGGGCGCCGTGGCGTATTCCTTTAAAATATCAGCAATCTCTTTATTGCCCATCCCCAAATCCTTGGCAACCTCGGAAAGCTTGTATTTCACAATCATGAATGACTCCCCCTTCTGGCTGATGTGCCGGTCTTGCCGCGCACGCGATGCTTTTTCTGTTCGCGCCGCTGTCGGCGCTCAAGAGCCTGCAAGGGCTCGGTATTCCCCGTCTTTTTACACAGGGCAATGGCAAAGCCGGTATCGCATATAGTCATTATGGCGCATTCCCCTGCGCCGACCGCCCTGCCGAGTGCGGTTTTATCATAGGACAGCGCGATGAGAGGCGTTTCTCGTTCGCGCACAGCGGACGCCGCAGCGGCGCGGGTGTTCTGCGAGGCGTCAGACGCCAGCAGAGCAAGCCGGGCGCGCCCTGTCCGGCAGGCGTCAAAGGACGCATCAGCCCCCAGTGTCAGTGCACCGGCGCGCCGCATCAGGCCGACGAACTGCAGAATATTGTCGTTATCCATCATCCGCCTCCTCGATCTGGGTGCGCAGCAACGCAAGCGTTTCAGGCGGGATCTCGCACTCAAGCGCCCGCTGCAGAGCGCGCGTCTTGACCGCGCGCTCCAGGCAGGTCGTGCTCCTGCACAGATAAGCGCCCCGGCCGGGCATTTTGCCGCGCGCGTCAATGGAAATGACGCCCTCAGGCGAGCGCACGACGCGCACCAGCTGCTTTTTCTCTTTTTTTTCACGGCACGCAACGCACTGCCGGACCGGTTGCTTTTTCATACGCATCCTTATGTCCCCGTGAAATCTTTGGATTTCACGGGGACTTTCGCCCCACTCAGCTCACTGCGTTCGAGCTTCGCGGGGCCCCCCTTTCATTTTTCTATAAGTGGGGATTACTCCCCCCTTATCGCTCGTTATGCTCGCTAACCCCCTGTCGGGCTTTGCCCTCTCAGGGTGCAGTTTCCCGGCGCATGTCCGGGAAACTGCGGAATCAACCCGGCGGCATCCCCACAAAACCCGTGGATTTCGTGGGGCCCCTTCCATTAAATTGCTTCGGCCGGCAAAGCCGCCCCCGTGCACACGCCGTCTCCTGGCGGCGTCCCGCCTTTGGCGGATCCTTGTCCCGATTATTTCATACTCGCTCGGGCAAGTGAATTGCCCGGCTCGATACGCGCGACCCCGCGCGTCCCGGCTGCGCCGGACCCCGGGCCGTTGAAATCGACTCAGCTGCTGCCGCGGTCTTTATTCCGCCTGTTCGATTGTTTCCGCCGCCTGGCTCTGCGGCTTGATATCTATTTTATACCCAGTCAGCTTGGCGGCCAGTCTGGCGTTCTGACCCTCTTTGCCGATGGCCAGCGACAGCTGGTCGTCCGGCACGACGACTGTACAGCTTTTTCCGTCCTCGAGCAGCTGCACCAGCAGAACATCAGCCGGCGACAGTGCCTCGGCAATGAACTGCACAGGGTCGTCGCTCGATTTGATAATGTCGATTTTCTCACCGCGCAGCTCCTCGACAATACTGGCGACGCGCGCTCCGCGCGGGCCGACGCAGGCGCCGATGGGGTCGACGTTCTCGTCAGTCGAATAGACAGCGAGCTTGGTGCGGCTGCCCGCCTCGCGCGCAATGTGAGAAATAACCACTGTTCCATCGTGAATCTCGGGAACTTCCAGCTCAAACAGGCGCTTGACCAGTCCCGGATGGGTGCGCGACAGCACAATCTGCGGGCCGCGGCTGCCCTGCCGCACCTCGACGACATAGACCTTGATACGCTCGCCCTCGTTGATAACCTCGCCGCGAATCTGCTCCTGCGCAGTGAGCACGGCCTCGGTCTTTTCACGACGACCGCCCAGTTCGATGATGGCGTTGCCGGTGCGCGGGTCGACCCGTGTGACAACGGCGGTGATGATTTCATGCTCTTTTGATGCAAATTCCTCGGCAATCATGCCGCGCTCTGCCTCGCGAATGCCCTGGATGATGACCTGCTTGGCCGTCTGCGTGGCGATGCGCCCGAAGTCGCGCATATTGACCTCAACGCGCACCTCGTCGCCCAGCTGGGGGTTGGGAGCATACTGCTGGGCCTGCTCGACCGTCATCTCGGCTGCCGGATTCAGGACCTCCTCAACGACCTGCTTGACCGCGTACATCGAAATATTGCCGCTTTCAGGATCGATATTGACAAAGACATTGTCAGCCGTCGACTGTGCGTCGCGCTTGTAAAGCGCCTTGTACGCCGCCGTCAGCGCCTGGCCAATGCGCTCGAGCATATAATCTTTTTTAATTCCCTTTTCCTCTTCCAGATCGCTCAGCGCCTTGATGATCTCGCTGCTCATTTCCACTCTCTCCTTCAATCACATTTCAAAAAACAGCCGGACCGACGCAACCTCGGCCATGGGAATGCTCTCTTTCTGCCCGTCGGCAATCAGTTCGAGCGTCTCGCCGTCATAGCCCGCAAGTTCGCCGACAAGGCTGCGCGCCCCCTGGCGCGCCTTGTAAAAGCCGGCCTCAACCTTTTTGCCCATGGCCCACGCAAAATGCTCGGGCCGCACCAGCCGGCGCTCAAGGCCTGCTGACGACACGCACAAAGTATAGGCCGGCAGGCTGTCAAACTCGCGCGCTTCGAGCAGCGGGTCCAGGCCCCTGCTGACGGCCTCGCAGTCCTCAATGAACACCCCGGCCTCGCTGTCGATAAAGACGGTGAGGAAATGCTTCTGCCCCTCTTTTTCAAAAGTGACGTCCCAAAGCGACACCCCGCGCTCTTCGCACAAAGGCTGTGCCAGCTCGCGCACCCGCGCGACGATCTGTTTTGTCTGCATAATGTCCTCCGTCTCATTCAGCAAGAAAGAGTGGGTTTCCCCACTCTTTCCCGTCCTGCAATACTCTTGTGCTGTATTATACCACCAAATCCCCTGCTTGGCAAGGGGTTTTGGCGCTTTTTTCGGGCCCTGGCCGCACTTTTATCGATTTTTTTGACCCTGACCCGACATTTCGGGTGCCTTAACGAATATATTCTGTCCGCGCGACCGCTTTTCCGCCCTCATAATAAATACGCGGCACACGCTTGCTGATGTTGCACAGCATTTCGTGCGGGATGGTGGACACCGGGTCGGTCAGCTCCCAGACAGAGACACAGGCATCGCCTTCGCGGCCGAGCACGGTGACAATGTCGCCGCGCGCACACGGCACGCCCGTTACGTCGAGCATGGAGATATCCATGCAGATGCGCCCGATCTGCGGGACGCGGCGCCCGTGCACGACCATGGACATGTGGTTGGAGTTGAGGCGCAAAAGGCCGTCCGCATATCCGACGCCGATGGTGGCAACGTCGGTATCGCGCGGGGCCGTCCAGGTGCGGCCATAGCCTACAGTGGTACCGGCTGCAATGGTCTTGACCTGCATGATGCGGGTGCGCAGGCTCATGACAGGCCGCAGCTCGCACAGGTCGTTCATCCACTTGT
>DVMR01000056.1 GCA_018714845.1 Candidatus Ventrousia excrementavium | reverse complement strand
TGGGAGTCATCCCCATTGTCAACGAAAACGACACCGTTGCCACTGAAGAAATCGAGTTTGGCGATAACGACACGCTGTCGGCCATCGTCGCCAGCCTGACTGGTGCCGACGGCCTGGTCATTCTGAGCGATATCGACGGTCTTTACACGAAAAACCCGGCCGAGCACCCGGATGCCGAACTCATCCGCTGCGTTCCTGCCATCACACCTGACATTGAAAAAATGGCCGGGGGCGCCGGCTCGAGCCGCGGCACCGGCGGAATGCTGACCAAGCTGGCCGCGGCAAAGATTGCGCTCGAGGCGGGCTGCTTGATGGCCATTGTCAACGGCAGCCGCCTGCAAAACCTGTATGACCTGGTCGAAGGGCGTCCGGCCGGAACCATTTTCGGAGGGGATTTACAATGACTGACCTGCGCGAACTGGCCGTACAGGCCAAAGAAGCTGCCCGCGTTTTGGCCGGCGCTTCAGAAGAGCGTAAAAACCGCGCGCTCGAAAACATCTCTGATGCGCTGCTGCGGCACCAGGACGAAATTTTAGCCGCCAACCGCGCCGACTGTGACGCCGCCCGCGCAGATGGCATGTCTGACGCCATGCTCGACCGGCTGACGCTCACCGGCGCACGCCTTGAGCGCATGGCCGCGGCTGTGCGCAAGGTGCGTGACCTGCCTGATCCGGTTGGCGAGGTCATGGAAGAGCGCGTGCTCGAGAACGGCCTGCAGCTGTCCAAAGTCCGTGTTCCGCTCGGCGTTGTGGGCATTATCTACGAGTCGCGCCCCAACGTGACGGTCGATGCCGCTGTGCTGTGCCTCAAGTCAGGCAACGCCGCCTTCCTGCGCGGCGGCAGCGAAAGCATCCGGTCCAACATCGCGCTTGAACGTGTCATGCGCGAAGCGCTGGCGCAGTCAGGCCTTCCGCAAAACGCCGTCACCCTTGTGCACGACACCAGCCGCGAAACCGCCTCTCAGATGATGCAGCTGCGCGGTCTGATTGACGTGCTGATTCCCCGCGGCGGCGCCGGACTGATTGCGGCCGTTGTTCGCAGCGCTTCGGTTCCGGTCATCGAAACGGGGACCGGCAACTGCCATGTCTATGTGCACGAAAAGGCCGATTTGCGCATGGCGGTCGACATCATCGTCAACGCCAAAGCCCAGCGGGTTTCGGTCTGCAATGCCGCCGAGACGCTGCTCGTTGACGAAGCCGTGGCCGATAACTTCCTGCCCATGGCGCAGAAGGCGCTGAGCGCCAGCGGCGTTGCGCTGCGCGGCTGCGAGCGCACCCGGGCCATTCTGGAAGGCGCTGCCCCGGCGGATGACGACGACTGGGCCCGGGAGTATCTCGACTATATTCTGGCCGTGCGTGTGGTGCAGGGGCTGGACGAGGCCATTTCCCACATTGCGCGCTATTCGACTGGGCACAGCGAATGTATTGTCACCCAGGACGCCGAGGCTGCCGCCCGTTTCCTGCGCGAGATTGACGCTGCCGCCGTTTACCATAACGCCTCAACCCGCTTCACTGACGGTGAGGAGTTCGGCATGGGGGCCGAAATCGGCATTTCAACGCAGAAGATGCACGCCCGCGGGCCTATGGGACTGCGCGAGCTCTGCTCTTATAAATACATCGTGCGCGGCAGCGGCCAAATCCGCCTGTAAGTCTGCCTGCGCATTTCCGGGTTCCGGTCCGCCTGGACCGGGGCAAAGGAGGTCTTGTTATGAAAAAAATCCGCATTTTATTATCCCTGCTGCTCGTTTCCTGTCTGTTCGCCACGCCCCTCAGCGCCGCGTCGGCTGACTATGACTACACTGGCGACTTTTCCGGCGGTCTGGCTGCCGTCTGCCGCGACGGGCTGTGGGGCGCTGTCGACGAGACCGGGGCAGTCGCCGTGCCGCTGGAGTACACCAGTCTGTCAGACCTGCCTGTCGAGCTGCCTGACCCTGATACGGCAGCGCCGCTTTACAGCGAGGGCCTGGCGCCCACCCATGATTTTGACACCGGGCTTTACGGCTATACCGACCAGGATGGCCGCGTCGTCATCGAGCCGCGGTACCAGTACGCCGCTCCCTTTCACAACGGCTTTGCCCGCGTCATGTGCGGGGGGCTGTGGGGCTTTGTCGATGCGCGCGGCTGCGAAGTCATTCCCCCGATGTACCTGTATGCCCGCGATTTTGACGAGGTCGGCGCCTGGGTCCAGACCGGCAGCGGCCGCGTTTTGATTTCTCTTGATTACGCCAAGCAGTGTGCTGCCGCCTATCAGGATACCGGCAGTCTGTACGCCTTTCCGTCGCCGTCGCAGCTGCTTCTGAACGGCCGCAGCGTCACGCTCGAAAGCTACGAGATTGGCGGCAGCAACTATGTCGGCCTGCGTGATGCCGCCGCTTTGCTGTCAACGGTCGGCAAAGGCTTTGCCGTCGGCTGGAACGCCGCGGCCCAGGCCGTCACTGTCACAACAGGCGGCGCGTATACGCCGGTCGGCGGTGAGCTGACTTCCGGCGAGCGCCGCAGCCGCCTGGCCATTGTCTCAGATGTCTCCCTGCTGTGGGACGGCCGTGATGTGGCCATGCCTGTCTATGAAATTGACAGCCGCAGCTTTGTCCGCCTGCGCGACCTTGCGGCCCTGCTCGACATCTCGCTCGGCTGGGACAGCGAACGCCAGCTTGTAACGCTGGACACGACCCAGCCTTATGAGGGAGACCGGCCGTGGGAAAAGCTTCCGGAATGGCAGCTGCCGCACGGCAGCTTTGACCTTTCGCGCCTGCTGGACGGCAATCCAGCCGGGCAAGTGCATTTCCTTTACAGCACGGTTGAATTTTATACATCTGAAGCGCCCGACGGCATTTACGGCGTCGGCGTTCTCGACCCCGCCGCTGTGTACGACGCGTCACGGACCTGGGATGAGCATCTGGCGGCCATGAACGCCATCGTCGCTGGGGCTTTTGGCCTGTCGCTCGACGAAAGCGGCGCTTTGCGCGAGGCAGACGGCTCCCCCTGCTTTACCGTGCTGCATGACGGCGACCGGCTGGGCATCACCATCAGCGCCTGGCGCCACAGCGCGTCGGCCTCATCTGACGGCGCGGTCTATCAGAACGCAGCGCTCGAGCTTTTGCAATACCTGTCCGGAAGCGACACCGTCGGCGCCGCGCTGTGGTCCATGGTCGACGCACTGCAGCTTGACGCCGGCGGCTCGACCGGCGACTTCGGCTTCACCGGCCACGAAGGCAGCCCGCAGGCCGGCGTCCTCATTCATGACACCGGCGCGCGTGTGCAGTACGACATGCAGGTCGACGGTGAAATCACCTTCTGGTTTAACTAATAATCGACTTTTCCCCATTTAAACGCCCTGTTGTGAAAACAGAGCGTTTCTTTTTGCATAATTCAACAAATTGTATCAAATTATTTTCAAACAAACGTTTGCTTTTTATGCTGTTCTATGCTATACTGTCTGTATCAGCATACAAATGTTCCGGGACTATGTTTTTTCGGGAGGATGATTATGAAAAAGCTGAGCCCCAAGCGGCTGGAAATTTTACAGTATCTGACTGATTTTACCGAGCAGAACGGATATCCGCCCTCGATTCGCGAAATCTGCGAGGCCGTCAATCTGCGCTCGCCCTCCACGGTGCACACCCACCTGAAGGTGCTGCGCGACGGCGGCTACCTTGACAAGGACGACCATAAAACCCGTGCCATCAGCCTGAAAGGCAGCCGGCAGAGCTTCCGCAGCGTGCCTCTTTTGGGTACGGTCACAGCCGGCCTCCCCATTCTCGCCCAGCAGGAGGTCGAGGGGTATGTGCCCTACGACGGCACGGCCTCGGGCGAGCTTTTTGCCCTGCGCGTGCGCGGCGACTCGATGCTGGGCGCCGGCATTCTGCCTGATGACATTGTCATTGTCCGCCGTCAGCCTGACGCGCGCACGGGCGACATTGTCGTGGCCCTGCTCGGCGACGAGGCGACTGTCAAGCGCCTGTCCCTGACAGACGGCGGCGTGTGGCTCATGCCCGAAAACCCGGCCTACGAGCCCATCGACGGCTCGGAATGCTGCATCCTGGGGCTGGTTGTCGCCCTGTACCGCCCCCATGTCTGACCGGCTGGACGCCGATGTGCGCACGCTCCGCGGCGTCGGCGACAAGCGGGCCCAGCAGCTCGCAAGGCTTTCGCTTGTGACGCTGCGCGATTTCCTCACGTATTTCCCGCGGGATTACGAGGACCGTTCCCGCTTTTACACCATCTCACAGGCCCCTGAAGGCGAGCGCTGCTGCGTGCGCGCCGTTGTCGGCACCCAGCCCACTGCCGCGCGTCTGCGCCAGGGGTTGACCGTGTGCAAAACACGTGTGTTTGACGACACGGGCACGTTGTCCCTGACCTTTTTCAACCAGCCGTATCTCAAAAATCAGCTGGTCTTGGGCCGTGAGTACGTTTTCTTCGGCAAGGTCGAGACCTTTGGCCGCACGCGGCAGATGCAGAATCCGCAGTTCGAGCCGGCCGAACGCTCCGGCGGAACGACAGGACGCATCCTGCCCGTTTATCCGCTGACCGAGGGCGTGACCCGGCCGCTCATCATACAGGGCGTCCAGGCCGCGCTGGACGCGGCGGGCGGTGTTTTTGACGACCCCATTCCCCCGGATGCCGCGCGCGCCAACGACCTTTGCCCGGCAGCCGAGGCCTATCGCAATATCCACTTTCCCCCGGACTGGGATGCTGTGCGCCGCGCGCGCCAGCGGCTGATTTTTGAGGAATTCTTTGTCTTTTCCCTGGTCTCGCTGCAAATGAAAGGCCGCACCGAGCGTCAGCCGGCCGTACCCCTCAGGCCGTGCGATCCGGCGGTTTTTTTTCAGTCTCTGCCCTTTTCGCCGACAGGCGCACAGCTCCGCTGTGTCAGCGAGTGCTTCTCTGACATGACCCAAAACCGCCGCATGAACCGGCTTTTGCAGGGCGATGTCGGCGCGGGCAAGACGCTGGTCGCCGCTGCCGCGGCATGGCTGGCTGCACAAAACGGCCGGCTGACCGCCATCATGGCCCCGACCGAACTTTTGGCCCGGCAGCACCAGCGTACCTTTGCCTCTCTTTTGCAGCCCTTTGGCATCAGCGTCGGCCTTCTGGTCTCATCCATGTCCAAAAAGGCCCGCAGCGAGACGCTGGACGCCCTGCGCAGCGGAAGCATCCAGGTCATTTGTGGCACCCATGCCCTGCTGGAATCGGGGGTCGACCTGTCCGGGGCCGGTCTGCTCGTCGTCGACGAGCAGCACCGTTTTGGCGTGCGTCAGCGCGCTGTGCTGGCCGACAAGGCAGGGGATGCCCATTTGCTCGTCATGTCGGCCACCCCCATTCCCCGCACCCTGACCCTTATTCTGTTCGGCGACCTCGACCTGTCCGTGCTGGATGAGCTGCCGCCCGGCAGGCAAAAGGTCTCCACCTATCGCATTGGTCCGGACAAGCGCGACCGCGCGCTGGCCTTTGTGCAAAAAGAAGTCGCCGCCGGTGGACAGGCGTATTTTGTCTGTCCGCTCATCGAAGAAAGTGAAGACGGCGGCCGGCAGGCTGCGGTCCAGTACGCGCAGCTTGTGCGCGAAAAATGCCCCGGCCTGCGCGTCGGGCTGATGCACGGCCGCCTTTCCGGCGCAGAGAAGGATGCCGTCATGGCGGACTTTCAGGCCGGCAGGCTGGATGCGCTGGTTTCGACCACAGTGGTCGAGGTCGGCGTCGACGTTCCCAATGCCAGCATCATGCTCATCGAAAACGCCGAGAGCTTCGGCCTGTCGCAGCTGCACCAGCTGCGCGGGCGCGTCGGACGCGGCCAACGGCCTTCGCACTGCATTCTCATTCAGGGGGGCGGCGGCGAGACGGCCCGCGCCCGTTTAAACGCGCTGTGCCATCAGTCTGACGGGTTTCAAATCGCTGAGGAAGACCTGCGCCTGCGCGGCCCCGGTGACTTCTTCGGTCAGCGGCAGCATGGCCTGCCTGACTTTAAAATCGCCGACCTGGCTCAAGATGTCGGTATTCTGCAGCGCGCCCAGCAGGCGGCAGCTGCGCTTTTGCAAAGTGACCCCGACCTCTCCCGGCCTGAGCATGCCTGCGCCGCCCGGCGCTCGGCCGCCATGCTGAACCCCAAAAGCGGCGTTTTATTTAATTAGGCGTCTTTTACCTGCAAATCTCATCTTGAAACTTATGTAAAATCAGAGTACAATAAGCTTGTCTCTATTGATAACACAGTAAAGGAGAGAACTGCATGAAAAATTCTGTCAAACGCCTGCTCGCTTTGGTCATGACCTGTGCCATGCTGAGCGTCTGTGCGCTGGCTGCCGACTTTACCAGCTGCGCTGACGAGCTGCATGACCTCGGTCTGTTCCAGGGCACAGGCACCGATGCCAACGGCAACCCCGTGTACGATCTGGACTCTGCGCCGACCCGTGCGCAGGCCGTCACCATGCTGGTCCGTCTGCTGGGCAAGGAAACCGAGGCCCAGGAAGGAACGTGGGAGGTCCCCTTCACCGACCTGGACGGCGCCAATGCGTGGGCCCTGCCCTATGTCGGCTATGCCTATGCCAACGGCCTGACCAATGGCGAAAGCGATACCCTGTTCGGCACCAACAATGCCTGCTCGAGCCAGATGTACTGCACCCTGGTTCTGCGTGCGCTCGGCTATGACGACGCTGCCGGCGATTTTACTTACGATAACGCGCTGACCTTTGCCACTGAAAAGGGCCTGCTCGACTCTTTCCTGACCTCTGGTGAGTTTTTGCGTGACGAAGTCGCCGCCATCTCGTATGCTGCGCTGGTCACCCCGATGAACGGCTCTGAAACTCTTCTGGTCGAAAAGCTGGTCGAAGAGGGCGCTGTCGACGCTACCGGCGCTCAGGCTCTGATCGACAAAGCCAATCTGTACGCCGAGTACTGCGCGCTCAATGCATCGGTCGAAAATCAGGCAGAGAGCATTGATATGACCACCACCATGAACATGACCATGAGCATGGCCGATGTCCAGGTACCCATGACCGTCGAAGCCAATCAGAAGGTCGCCCTGACTGAAGAAGGCTTTGAGATGGCCACCACCACCGCAGTTACCGCTATGGGCACCCCCCAGAACGTGGAAGTTTATGTTGTTGATGGCGTTATGTACACCAACGATGGCACCAACAAGGTGAAGGCTCCTTACACCGCCGTGGACGACATGCTCGGCATGGCACAGCTGAGCTCGGCTGCTGCTTCGCCCCTGTACTACATCAGCGACATCACCAAGACCGAGGCGGAAGACGGTGCTGTTACCTACACCGTCACCATGTCCGGTGAGCTGCTGAGCTCGCTGACCGAGTCGGTTATGGCTGCTATGGGCCAGTCGCAGGACATGGCGGGTGTCGCCATGGGCAACGTCACCATGAGCATGACCTATGTTGACGACGTGCTGACCAGCTTGGCGGCCACCATGCCCATGAGTGTCACGGCTGAAGGCCAGACGGTCGACATGGATATCGAGCTGACTTCCGTTATCAATGCTATGGGCGACGATGTTGTCATCGAGTTCCCGGAAGATCTGGACACCTATGTCGAGATGCCGGCAACTGAGACCGATGCCCCGATCGCTGACCAGGCTGAATAAGAAAAACATTCACAGGCTTCCGGGCGGGGGATTCCCCCGCCCGGTTTCTGTATTATTTACATTATTTTTGCAAAAGGTCTTGACAGAAAGGCTGTTTCCATGCTAGAATTGATAAGCTGACGAAACACGGCACGGATTCGCGGTATGCGGGTGTAGTTCAATGGTAGAATGTCAGCCTTCCAAGCTGAAAACGTGGGTTCGATTCCCATCACCCGCTCCAGTCCAGATTGTTGGCCTGCACGGCGTGATGAAAATGTTTTCAGCGGCTGCCGGCCGCGCCTGCGAAGCGTATATGTGCCTGTAGCTCAGCAGGATAGAGCAACTGCCTTCTAAGCAGTAGGTTGGGGGTTCGAGTCCCTCCAGGCACGCCAGTTTCATCGTTCATATGTGGTGGGTGTAGCTCAGTCGGTTAGAGCATCAGATTGTGGTCCTGAGGGTCGTGGGTTCGATTCCCATCACCCACCCCATTTCCTTTCTTTGACGATGGGATGTCGCCAAGTGGTAAGGCACCAGACTTTGACTCTGGCATTCGTAGGTTCAAATCCTGCCATCCCAGCCATGCAATACGGCCCTGTTGGCAGGGTTTTTTATATCGCTTTGATCCATTAGCTCAGCCGGCAGAGCACCTGCCTTTTAAGCAGGGTGTCCGGAGTTCGAATCTCCGATGGATCACCAGCCAAAGCCCTTGAACCGCAACGGTTTGAGGGCTTTTTACTGCCTAAAAAAAGGACATCCGATGCCGGATGTCCTTTTTCACTCAGGCAGATAACCGCGCCGATCAGTTGCAAGCTGCAACGATGTCATTGACAAACTGCCAGTACATGCTGCTGCTGCCGGTATGGTTGCTGGTGTATGCAATGACGAGCTCGAGCGCAGGTACAACGAAAATGTACTGCCCGGCATAGCCCTGGGCAAAATAGGCGGGATATGCTTCGTCGCCGAAAGTGCGCACCCACCACTGATAGCCGTAGTCCGCCGAGCCCGTCGACCGCTCAAACTGCAGACTCGCCGAGTCCTCGACCCACTGAGCGGGGACAATCTGCTGCCCCTGCCAGACGCCGCCGTTGAGATACAGAATGCCAAAGCGAATCATGTCGTAAATGGACATGTGAAAACCATTGCCGCCGTCTGAAATCCCCTGCGGATCTGTGTCGCACGTCACGCTTTCCATGCCCACAGGGTCAAACAGGTTTTCTTTTCCGAACTCGTACAGGGTCTGGCCCGTGGCAATCTGTACGATGGCAGACAGCAGATGCGTGTTGGACGTAGCGTAATCAAACACTGTGCCCGGCTCGGATGTGATTGGCCGGCTGAAAGTGTACTCAATCCAGTTATCCGAATTTCTCCATGCGTCCCAATACCCGGTATCGCTGCAGTCAATGCCGGACGTGTGGGTCAGCAGGTGCCAAAGGGTGATACGGCCCCAGCGTTCGTCCTCGAACTCTAGAATCTCGGGGAAGTATTCTGACAGCGGGACGTCGACCCCCTCGATATATCCCTGCTCAATGGCGATACCGACCAGCGCGCTGGTCACGCTTTTGGAGCTGGAGTGCAGCAGAAACGGCGTGGTTTCGTCATAACCATCTTTATAATACTCATCAACAATATGACCGTCTTTGAACACGACCGATGCAAGAATCTGTGTTGTGTCATAAGTGTCGTGCAAACTGCTCAGCACGCTGCCGTCCAGGCCGTGCTCCTCGGGCGTGCCGTACTGCCATTCCCAGGCCGGGACTTCAGGCTCTTCCGGCTCGGTCGGTTCAGGTTCTGTCGGCTGGACCGGCTCGACAGGTTCGGTTGGCTCGGTGGGTTCCGTGGGTTCCTGCG
Organism: Candidatus Ventrousia excrementavium; assembly: GCA_018714845.1. Lineage (GTDB taxonomy): Bacteria > Bacillota > Clostridia > Oscillospirales > Butyricicoccaceae > Ventrousia > Ventrousia excrementavium. Next base: position 15,582 of record DVMR01000056.1, on the reverse strand, counting down.
GCTCAGCAGGCTCCTGCGGTTCGGTTTGCGAGGGCTCGTCCGGCTGGTCAGACTGCGCGCAGCCTGCCAGCGGCAGGCACAAAATGGCGAGCGCCAGCAATAAGCTGATGGCTTTTTTCAATCTCTGTCAAATCCTTTCAGGGAAACGGCGGGAAATATCAGCGCTGCGGCGTGATATTCCCCTGGGCGTAATGTTTTTTGTTTTCATTATATCCGCGGCCGCACAAATGACAAATACTTATTTCGCATATTTATTCATGCCTTTTACGCATATTTTGAGTAAACTCCATACTTTTTATCATAAAGATAATTTGACAAGACCTGACAAATACGGTACAATAATCGAACAACAGGAGTGAGTTTATGAGAGTTCTGATTATCGACGCACAGGGGGGCGGGATTGGCCGTCAGCTCGTTGGCGCCGTCCGGCGCCAGTTGCCTGACGCCGTCGTCACCGCGGTCGGCGCCAACACCGCCGCGACTTCAGCCATGATGAAGGCCGGCGCGCACCACGCCGCAACCGGCGAAAATGCCGTCGTCGTTGCGTGCCGGCAGGCCGACGTCATTCTGGGACCGATTGGCATTGTCATCGCCGACTCGCTTTGGGGTGAAATTACCCCGAAAATGGCGGCTGCCGTGGGCCAAAGCCAGGCCAAACGCATCCTTATCCCCTTCAACCACTGTGATAACATCATTGCCGGAGTGCCTGACGCCGGCGCCGGCGCGCTCATCGATGCCGCCATCGATGCACTGCTGGCCATAGCTGGACCAGACGCTTGACATCGGCCCGGCTTTTTTGTATAATATTCACATTCGGCGGTATGAAGCCGCTTTCCGGGCGCTGAAGCGTCCTGCTTTTTTGTGTTTTCCGTCTTGCAGTTTGTGTGCCATGAAGGCGCGCGTCTTCCCCCAGGGAAGAGCGCGCCCTTATTTTTTGTCAAGGAGAGCTCCCACCATGTCGTCGGTCAAAAAAGCCTGTTACTGTTCCATCTGCACTGCCCTGTGTTATATCCTGCCTCTGCTTTTTCACGCACTGAGCATCGGCACGGTCTTTTCGCCCATGCACATTCCCATTCTGCTGTGCGGTATTCTGTGCGGCTGGCCTTACGGCCTTTTCTGCGGCGTCGCAGGACCGCTCATCTCAAGTCTGCTCTCCGGTATGCCGTCGACGTTGCAGCTCGTGTACATGATTCCCGAGCTGGCGGTCTACGGTCTGTGCGCCGGACTTTTGTACAGCCGTCTTCACACGCGCTCTGCTGTGGCTGACCTGTATCTGGCGCTGGTGCCTGCCATGATTCTGGGGCGGATTGCCGGCGGCGCGGCGCGGGCGCTGTTTTACCTGTCCACAGCGCAGCCCTATTCCGTGGGTCTGTGGGCCAGCGCTTATTTTGTTGAGACACTGCCCGGCGCTGTGCTGCACCTGCTGCTCATTCCGGCCCTGGTGCTCATTCTGACCAAAGCCGGGTTAGTCCCCGCACGCGGTGCAAACAGGGGGGTGCGCGCATGAACGAGACCCTTCAGGCCATTGTAAACGAGGTGGAAAAAGCCATTGTCGGCAAGCGCGAGGTCATTGAAAAGGTCCTGATGGCGCTGCTTTCAGGCGGTCATGTCCTGCTTGACGATGTGCCGGGCGTGGGCAAAACGACGCTGGCCGTCGCCGTCAGCCGCACGCTGGGCCTGCGCTACCGCAGGGTGCAGTTCACGCCCGACGTGCTGCCGTCCGACATTGTCGGCTTTTCCATGTACGACCGGCAGGCTGAGCGCCTGCGCTATGTCCCCGGCGTTGTGTCCGACGCCAACCTGCTGCTCGGCGACGAAATCAACCGCACATCGAGCAAGACCCAGTCTGCGCTGCTCGAGGCCATGGAAGAGGGGCAGGTTACCGTTGACGGCGAAGTGCACCCCTTGAACGCCCCCTTCTGCGTCATTGCGACGCAGAACCAGGTGGGTACGGCCGGTACACAGCCGCTGCCGCAGGCGCAGATGGACCGTTTCCTGGTGCAGCTGACCATCGGGTATCCCGATTTTAAAAGCCAGGTCGAGATTCTGCGCGAGCGCCAGACCCAAAATCCCCTTGACGAGGTCCGGCAGGTATCGGACCGTCAGGCGGTGCTCGACATGCAGCGCGATGTGCTGGCCGTCACGACGAGTGATGCCCTGCTCGAATACATCACCCGCCTGGCCGAAGCGTCGCGCGAGCATCCCCTGCTCCAGCTGGGCATCAGTCCGCGCGGCGCTTTGTCGGTCTGCCGCATGGCCCGAGCGCACGCCTACCTGTACGGACGGGATTTTGTCATCGTCGAGGATGTACAGGCCGTTTTCTCTGATGTATGCGCCCACCGCGTGCTGCTCAGCCAGCGCGCGCGGATGGAAAAGGCGTCGGCCCGGCAGGTGATGGACGGGCTTTTGGCCGACGTGCCCCTGCCCCACGCTGTCCGGTGAGGGCCGGTCTGCGCAGGGCGGTATGGCTGGCAGTCTGCCTGGCTGCACTGGCGCTGTATCTGTTTGCCAACAGTGCCGCTACCCGCCTGGTACTGGCCGTCACATGGTTGACACCCCTTTTGACGGCAGCTGCACTGCTGCTGCCGCACAGGCAACCGTCGCTGCACCTGACCCTTCCGTCCCCGCTGCGGCGCGGCGAAAAGGCTGAAGGCACGCTGACCATCGTCAATCCGTCGCGCTGCCCCCTGCCCGGACTGCGCTGCACGCTGGAGCTTTCCAACCTGCTGACCGGCGAGAGCTTCCGGCAGGATGTTCCGTGCCCGGTCGGCGGACGGAATCACGCTGCTGTCCGGTTTTCAGTGACGCCGGCCCATTGCGGCCGGCTGCATGTCCGGGCGCACCGGGTTCGGCTGTTTGAGCCGTTCGGCCTGTTTTGCCGGCCGCTGTCCTGCCAAATTGTGCAGGGATCCGATATTCCGCCTCAAACTGCTGTCCTTTCTGTCGCGCTGGCCGACACAGCCGACTTTCTGTCAGACAGCCAGCAGTATTCCGCGCAAAAGCCGGGGTATGACCCCAGCGAAACCTTCCGCATCCGCGAGTATGTGCCCGGCGACCCGATACGACAGATTCACTGGAAGCTTTCAGGCAAGACCGACACCCTTTTGGTGCGGGATTTGGGACTGCCCGTTGTCAGCCAGATGCTGCTGTTGCTCGAGACAGCCTCACTGCCCGACGCGCCTGTTACACCGGACTGCATGGACAAAATGCTCGACCTGCTCGCCTCGGTCTCGCAGGTTCTGCTTGCAGACGGCGTCAGCCACACCATCGGCTGGCAGGATGCGGGTATATACTGCTGTCACGACGTTGCAGACACGGACGATTTGTCTGCTGCGCTGACGCGTATTCTGCAAACGCCCATCGCCCAGGGCGCCGCGACCGTTGCCGGGCTGTGCGCCGCAGACCTTTTGCAGAGCGCTTATGCCCATGCCGTTGTCATCTCTCCCTGCCCGCCCCCTGACGCCGGACTTTTGTGCTGCGGCGGCCGTGTGACCGTTTTGCTGTGCGGCGAACCGGCCGAAGGCCCGGCGGGCGTCGAGGTGACCCCTGTCGATGCCGATACGCTGCGCCGCGGAGAACTTTCACTGATTTTATAAGGAGAGACTGTTTTCATGCAATGCTCTTTCGAGCAACCCCGCGCCCTGCGCATGGCTGTCCGCTTACAGGACGCTCTGTGCGCTCTGCTGCTGTATGCCGCCCTGTGGGGCGCGGTGTGCAGCATGGCCTCGCTGTCGGCGCTCGGCCTTGTGCCGCTCGTTCCCGGCGGCTGTCTGGTGCTGCTTTTGGTCGCGCCGCGCACGAAAAAGTGGACGGTCGTACTTTCAGGTTGTGCCGCGGCACTGGCCGTCGGACTCATTCTGCTGAACACTGCTGCCGTGCAGGATGGTGCAAAGCTTCTGCTCAACCGCCTGTTTGCGGCCAGCGAGGCCCAGCAGGCCTATCAGTACGAATACTTCGCAGTCAGCGCCGCAGACCCTCTGGCGTGCATCCGAACCTCTCTGCTGCCGCTGGGTCTGGCCGCAGGCCTTGTGTGTGCCCTCTCCTGCCGCGGACGGCTGCGCTTTCTGGCAGCGGTTTTGCCTGCCGCGCTCTGCCTGCTCATGGCCTATCTGGGTGTCACGCCCGGGGCCGGCTGGCTGATTCTGCTGACCGCTGCCGCGCTTGTCCTGCTTTTTGACCATTCCTCAGCCGATGTGGTCTCCTTCGGCGGCCGGACCGCGGCCATGCTCATCGCCCTGTGCATCGGCGCCGGCGCGTTTTTTGTCATCCCCGATGAAAACCCGGCCCTGTCGGCATGGGACGAACGGGCGCGCGACGCACTGGCACTGCACACGCTCGCCGAGGCCGACGGGACCTTTGAGCCCGAGCCTGAAACCGCCAGCTCCGCGCCCGAACAGGAGCGCGAGTTCTATGAAGAGGAGACGACCTCTGCCGATTTGGGCGGCGATGCGCTGCACTGGTCTCGTCCGCTGGCCGCCGCGCTGGTCATCGTCCTTCTGGCGCTGCTGCTTTTTGTTCCCGCCATATGGAGCGATTTTTTAAAAAAGCGCCGCGCCAAAAGCCGGGCCGGTTTTGACGACCCGCAGAGCCGCACCGCCATCTGTGCCATGTTTCTGTACGCGCTGCGCTGGCTCAGACTTGGCGGACTCGAGACGCCCAATCGCCCTTACAGCACCTATGCCAGCGCTGTCGGGCAGATTTACTCCCCCGAGCTGCAGGCCCGTTACGAGGCCGTCCTGTCCCTGTGGCACGAAGCGGCCTACAGCAGCCACGACATGTCTGATGCGCAGCGCCAGCAGATGCACAGCTTTGTCGATGACGTCCGTCAAACGGTCTGGACCGGCCTCAGCCGCCGAAAGCGGCTCTGTATGCGTCTTTTTTCCTCTTTGTAAAGGATGATTTCATGAAAAAAGCCCTGCTTTTCATATTTTTGCTGACGATGATACTGACACCGGCCGGCTGCCGCGTGCGCGTGGTCGATGACCCGGCGCTGGCCGACTCTGTCATACAGCCCGAAACGCCCCCGCCTGAGCAGCCTGAAACGCCCGAGCCGCCCCAACCGCCGGAAGAGTCCGAGCCGCCACAGGAACCGGAGACGCCGCAGGAGCCCGAGGTCACTGAGCCAGAACCGCCGCAGGAGCCGGAGGAAGCGCCGGCTGAAAACGCGCCGGTCTCTCGTCCCGAAACGGTGACGACGCTGAGCACGACCGGTCCTGCCGCCGCAGAGACACAAGCCGCTGCCGGTGTCACGGTCACCTACGAGCCGAACGGCGGCGACACCGCGGCAGTCAGCACCGTTGTCCGCACCGGCGAGGCCTATGGCGTTCAGCCCGAGGCCGTGCGCCGCGGTTTTTCCTTTGCCGGCTGGTGGACCGCTCCCCAGGGCGGCACACAGATCTTTGCCGACACTATTGTCACCGAAACGTCTGACCACACGCTGTACGCCCGCTGGCAGGATAGACAGACATGCACTGTCACCTTTGACGGCAACGGCGGGCGCGTCAAATCGCGTGAAGCACGGCTGGAACTGTCCGATGGTGACGCCTATGGCGTCTTGCCCGTGCCGCTGCGCGAGGGCTATCAGTTTGACGGCTGGTTCACTGCGCCTGACGGCGGCGAGGCCGTGACCGAGACCAGCGTTTTTTCCGGCAGTGCCGATATCACCCTGTACGCCCACTGGACCTATGACCCCTTTGCCTTCTGGAGCTTTACGCTGCAGAACCACACCCAGCAGGTCTATCTGTGCCAGCAGTTTTCCATTTATTATGAAGGCCCGCAGGATAACATCACTGAACGCAGTCTGGGCCTGATTTCGTCGACCGGCTCGCTCAATATTGCCGAAAATCTTGACAGCAATGAGACGACCGACGAATGGGTCCTGGGCAAGCGCCCGCAGGTCGTGCTCAAGTGTGCCGGCTCTCAGAACCCCGATGCTGTGCGGCAGGCTGTGCAGCAGCGCTTCCCCGAGCAGGAGGTGCTTGTTGTGTCTTCAGCCGCGTTGGGCGACGGCGCCGAGGGGTTGTATGCCCGGCTGGCACTGGCCAAGCACCTGTATCCCGACTGGTACGGCGATGTCGACCTTGATACCGTCGCCGCCGAGCTGGGCGTCACCGACATCCCGGTTTACTTTTGAGTGAACGCGCGGCCCTGCGCTGCGCTCACAATACACAGCAAGGAGAAAGCATATGAAAAAAGCACTCAGTCTGTTTCTGTCCGTTTTGCTGCTCGTCTCTGCTCTGGCCCTGCCCGCTGCGGCCGCGCCGGCTGCGGACTCATACGAGGGCAAGACCGTCATCATCTACACCGGCAACGTCCGGGGTGACGTCAGCGTGTATCCGCGCATCAAAGCGGCCCGCGACGCCTATGAGGCGGCGGGAGCCTCCGTCTATGTGGTCGACACAGGCAACTATCTGCAGGGTTCTGCGGCGGCCAACACCGACCGCGGCGCCGGCATCACCGACCTGATGAGCGCCGTGGGCTATAACTTTACGGCCATGGGACTGGCCGAGTTCAGCTACACCGACGCGACGACCGGCTATCCCTACCACGGCAACTTTACCCGCTATTACACCCAGTCCCAGTTGTGTAACGGTGCCGAAGAGCTGACCTATGCCCAAAACCGCGACGGCAGCGTTACCGCCGTTCTGCCCGCCCGCAGTGTGGCGAGCTTTAACACGGTAGCTTCCAATGTCATCGCCCGTACAGGCATCTATTCGCAAGGTGTCTCGGTCACCTCTTCCCGCCGGGGCGGGCTGACGCTGGGCTTTTACGGCCTGACCGACCCGGCGGTCGAACAGAATGTGCAGGACGCCGATGAAAACGGCGTGCCCTATGTTTCGGTTTTACAGCCCCGGCCCGCCGAGTTTTCCGACTTAGGCGATATGCCGGCGCCCCAGCTTATCATCTGCCTGTCCAACGCCGGTGTCAGCGGCAGTGAGTACGGCGACATCGTCATCGATGCACCCACTGCCGGCAGCATGGTGATGGGGGCCTATGTCATTGACCACGAAACCCTTGCCATCACACACGAAGAGCTTGTGCTGAACGATGCTGACGAGACCGTCGCCGCTCTGGCGGACCAGGTGCAGGCGGCGGCCGGTGATGTCCTCTTTACAAGCGAAGTCATCTTAAACGGCTCGGACAGCCTGAACTGGAACGGCGAAAGCAATCTCGGCGACCTGGTGACCGATGCACTGGTCTGGTACGCTGAGAACTTTATCGACGGCATTGACGAATCTCTGCCCCTTGTCGCCATTCAGAATGGCGGCAACTGCGATCAGTTTATTTACACCGGCGATGTCACCGAGACCGACCTTTTGCGCGCTCTGCCCTTTTCGCCCATGGGCATCGGCGTTTTGACCGTCACGGGCGAACAGCTGCTCGAAACTCTTGAGGCCGCTTCCCAGTGCGCTGACTGTCCGGGCTTTGCCCAGGTGTCGGGCCTGAGCTACACGCTCGATCTGGGCCAGGACTATGACGGCGGCGCCGCATATGGCAGCTATTATGTGGCCGACTCGGTCAACCGCGTCACCATTACCAGCGTTAACGGCCAGCCCTTTGACCCCGCGTCCCGCTATACGCTAGTGTGCGATAACTTTCTTATGAACGGCAGCGACACCTACTACACGCTGCAAAACATCCGCGACGCCGGCGAGGGCGACTATATCAACAACGGCACCGGCGTGCGCGTGCGCGATGCTGTGGCCATGTATGTCGAACAGCAGCTGGGCGGCGTCATTGGTGAGGAATACGCCGAGCCCCAGGGCCGCATCACCGTTCTCCTCCCGTCCTTCGAAGACGTGGCCGATGGCGTCTGGTACCATGACGCCGTGGGCTGGGCCGCATCCCGCGGAATCACAACCGGCGCCACCGAAACCGCGTTTGATCCGAACGCGCTTTGCACCCGCGCGCACATTCTGACCTTTTTGTGGCGTGCCGCCGGCCAGCCGGACAGCATGCTGGAAAACCCCTTTACCGACCTTTCGGGCAGCGAATACTATTACAGCGCCGCTCTGTGGGCCTATGAGCAGGACCTGATCGAGGGCAGTGCCTTTGACGCCGATGCCCCCTGCCTGCGCAGCGATGTGGTCACCTATCTGTGGCAGCTTTCGGGCTCGCCCGTTCTGTCCGGTCAGAGCAGCTTTGACGATGTCTCCGCAGACGCCCCCTATGCACACGCCGTGCTGTGGGCTGTCGACTCGGGCATCACCACCGGCGCCAGCGAAACCACCTTCGAGCCCGACGGCACCTGCACCCGCGCCGAAATCGTCACCTTCCTGTACCGCCACTTTGCCCTGTAACGGCCATGGATTCGCTTTCAGAGCTGCAGCGCGTTCTGGCCGGGCACGCGGAGCGGTATCCGCTCATGCGTCCGACCGACGCCGTCAAGCTGGTTTTTCAAAATGAGATGGGCGGCGGGCACCTGATTGCCGACGCGCGCAAAAGCCTTGAACGTCTGTGCACCGAGGCCGGGCAGGTCCCGTTTGATTCCGCATCCCCGCTGTTCGAGAACATCGGCAATGGTCTGGGCCGCGTCATGCTGGCCAGTCTGGACCCGCGTCTGTACACGCCCGAGCAGCTCAACGCTGACTTTGTTCGCTCGGCACAGCACCATCAGGGCGACCCGGACGTGCTGCGGCAAAAGCTCGATGTGCTGCGCAAAGCGGCCGCAGAGGGTCTGTTTGCCTTTTCTTCCGCAGAGCTCGACGACTTTTTAGGTCCCTATATGGCGTCCGGCTGCCCTGCCGTATCGCACAGCCCGGAATACCGCGCAGCCTACCGCCCGGCCTACCGGATTGCAGAGAAAACCCTTTCCCTGGCCGGGCTGATTGACGAAGCCCGCCGGCTGGCGCAGGAGCGCGGGCCGCTCGTCATTGCCATTGACGGGCGGTGCGCTTCAGGCAAGACGACGCTGGCCAGGCGGCTGCACGACGTTCTTGGCTGGAGCGTTGTGCACATGGATGACTTTTTCCTGCGCCCTGAGCAGCGCACTCCAGAACGGTATGCCACACCGGGCGAAAACGTCGACCACGAACGCTTTTTGTCCGAGGTTCTGCGTCCCCTTCGCTCAGGTCAGTCCGTCGAATACCGCCCCTTTGACTGCCACATCGGACAGCTGGGGGCGCCGGTGCGCGTAAGCGCCGCGCCCGTTACCGTCGTTGAGGGCTCATATTCCTGCCATCCGTCGCTGCGGGCGCTGTATGACCTGCGTGTCTTTGCCACCATCGAGCCGGACGAACAGCTGCGGCGCATCGAAGCCCGCAACGGCGGGTACGCCGAGGTCTTTCGCACGCGCTGGATCCCCCTTGAAGAACAGTATTTTTCCGCCTGCGGCGTCGAAGACTGCTGCGAGTTTACGCTCACGCTCGTCTGATCTGCGACACAATAAAAAGGCCGGCCCGATACGGGCCGGCCTTTCTTATGGATTTTTTAGTCACACAGGTTGTCGTACACTTCGCCGTCGATGATGGTCTTTTCGCACAGCGTCATGCTGCTGAAGGGGATGCCGTTCCAGATGGCAAAGTCAGCGTCCTTGCCCACCTCGATGGAGCCGATGCGGTCATCCAGGCCGAGCAGACGGGCCGCGCGGATGGTGACAGCCTCAAAGGCGGTCTGCTCGCTCAGGCCGCGGGCAATACACATGCCGACGTGCATGGGCAGGAACTTGGTGTGGCTGCCGGTATCCTCGGTCATGCAGAAGTTGATGCCGGCCTTTTCCATCTTGGCCGGGGTGTCCAGGCGCAGGCCCCAGATCTCCATTTTGGACTTGCCCATGCTCATCGGACCGACAACGCACGAAACGTTGTGCTCTTTGAGGAAGTCAAGAATCTTATAGCCCTCGGTGCAGTGCTCGATGGTGAAGACCAGTCCGAACTCCTCCGCAATGCGCACGGCCGTGACGATGTCGTCGGCGCGGTGGCTGTGGATACGGCACTTCATCTCGCCGCGGACAACGGGAACCAGCGGCTCGAGCTTGAAGTCGGGCTTGGGCGCCTCTTTCGAGGGATCTTTTTCATGGGCCAGCTTGGCGTCAGAATAAACCTTGGCATTAAAGAGCGCCTCGCGCAGCACGGCGCCGACGCCCATGCGGGTTGTGGGCATCTGCTGCTTGCGGAAGCCGTAGCAGTTGCGCGGATTCTCGCCCAGAGCCATCTTCATGTGCTCGCTGCCCGGGATAATGATATCAAAGACCGTCGAGCCGGCTTTGGTCTTAAAGCTGATGCCGGTGCCGCAGACAACATTGGCCGAGCCGGGGCCGGTATAGCAGGTGGTAAAGCCGCCCTTGCGGGTCTCTTCAATGCCGATGTCGTGCGGATTCAGGGCGTCAATGCCGCGAACGTACGGGGTGACGGGATTGGTCGTCTCGTTGCCGTCATACTGGCTGTGCATGTCGCGCGGCTCATTAAAGGTCGAGATGTGGGTGTGGGCGTCAATAAATCCGGGAGTCACCCATTTGCCTGTGGCGTCGATGACGCAGGCATCCGAGGGGATGTCCAGATTCTGGCCGACAGCGACGATTTTTCCGTCCTTGACGAGCACGTCGCCGTTCTCGATCACACCGTTTGTGACGGTGATGATTTTGCCGCCTTTGATTGCAAGCATGTTGTCCACTCCTCTTTTATTAAGTAGTTGCCTACTATATCAGTAGCTGCTTATATTTTATACCTAAATATATACAATAGCAAGTGAAAACTTTATCTGGCATATCCACATATAAAAAAATAACTGCATGGGGTTGACAAATGCCGCAGCGTATGATATAGTAAATAAGCATCACAGATGAATATCGCGGGGTAGAGCAGTTGGTAGCTCGTCGGGCTCATAACCCGAGTAGCGACCATCACTTCCGGGGCAGTACCGGAAGCCGCGGACAGACGCATATCGCGGGGTAGAGCAGTTGGTAGCTCGTCGGGCTCATAACCCGGAGGCCGCAGGTTCAAATCCTGTCCCCGCAACCACTAATCCCTGAAACCGCAACGGTTTCAGGGATTTTTCCTTGTCCTGTTGCAATTTGCAGTTGATTTTCCCGAAGAGCCTCTCTGCCATTTTTCATTCCTTTACTCCCTCATGGGTATTTCCTCCTGTCTGATTCAGTGCGTATCAGGTCACATCGCTTCCACACCGCTATTTGCACTAAAGTAGGCAACCGCACAGGTTTCGCAAAACTATCTCGATGTAGCCGGGCTTTGCGATTGCGCTTGATCAGAAAAATCCGGCAGAATGATACCTGCAAATTTTGCGCGTTTCTTCGCACCATTGAGCTGAGGTGTTTTTGACAACTTTTCCATATCGAGGTAGTCTGTCATGGCACCGATGGCCTCGCGCTCAACATCTTCGTTCTTGTGCAGATATTTTCTGGTTGTTTCAATGGATGAGTGGCCTAAAATGCCCTGCACGATATTCAGCGGCGTTTTTTCTTCCACCAGGCGAGTAGCCAGTGTATGCCGGAGTGCGTGCGGATTTACCTTTTTGATTTCACACCGCTTGGAAACGGCACTCAGACGGATCCCAAAACTTTTGGGATCTATGTAGGTTCCGGTTTTAGATGGGAACAGCAAGTTGTTTGGATTGGGCCAACTTGAATGCGACAATGTAAAAATATGCCGCACCAGCAACTCGCACAGTCCGTCGGAAATTGCAATCTCCCGGTTTGAGCTTTTTGTCTTTGGCGTACTCTGCACAATCAGGTGGGTCTTTTTCTTCGGATCATAGTTGAGGATTTTAATATTGGGATTATCTAAAGACAACGCCGCAGTATTCACCCTGATTAGATTTTTATTTACTGTAAGAGTTTGGCGCTGTAAGTTCAGGTCTGAAATCTGCAGTGCCAGAAGTTCACCTACCCGGAAGCCGACAAACAGGTCTGTGAGGATGGCCATACGCTGGGTTTCCTTCATGACTTCCTCAATGAAAATCTGCATCTCATCAGGGCTCAGCACCCGCATCTCTTTCTGTATTACTTCCGGCCGCGTTGTACTGAGCGTCGGATTCCCGGGCAGCTTGTACTTCCCGATGGCGTAGGTGAAGAAATCCTTCAATATCATGTGATGATTCCGGATCGTCTTGGGTGACAGCCCACCTTTTTTCCCATCCATCCGCGCTCCATTTAACTGTTTTTTCTGATAGTATTCCTGTATCACATCCTGTGTGATCTGATACAGAGGAAGGCTGCCAAAGGCGGGGGCAAAATGGATGTTGTAGGTGTCGATATAGCTGGCGTAGGTGGATGGCTTGCGGGTGGGAGGCGATTTATAGAGCCGAAGCCACTCTAAAAAAGCTGGCTCAAACAATGTTTCCGACTCTATGGAGTGCCCAAGCCGTTGCTGTTCTTCCTCGATTCTCGCGGCTTCCAGCTTGTCCGCCTCCACTTTCGCTTTCAACGCGGCCTGCTGTGCTTCCCATTCCTCTTTGCGCTGCTTGCAGATTGCCTTTGTGCGCCCCTTGAACGACTTCCTTTCAGGAGAACCGTCTGCCTTGCGCCCAATTGTAATCTGATAAACCCATGTGCGGTCAGGGCGCTGCCAAAAGCTCCCTTCGCCATTTGATCGTTTCTTAGCCATAATAACCTCCAATTAAATCATTCTAATTGAAGATTTGGCCTTAATGATTCGCAGCACTGGGATTCTCCATCCACGCGTAAAACGGACCTTTTGGGATTCGGTATGACTGCCCAATTTTAATCACAGGAAATGCCTTGCTATGGATCAGGTTGTAGGCAGAGTTCGTTCCGATTTTCAAAATATCCTGGATTTCCTTCACAGTCAAAGTCTCCTGCGTTCGCTCACACATAATGATCCTCCTCATTGTGCTGCGCGCCGAAGTCTGTTCAGTTTTCAAGGTTCACTTGCTGGCTCTTAAAACTATTTTACGATAGCTCCACGAGCATTGCAAGACTATCGCGGCGGTCGCAGCAGATTTATTTTTTATTACCTACGCCACAAAAACAGATCAGGACGCAGGGTTCTTAACGATTATCTGGATCGAGATACAGCGGCCGCAGGGCCGCTGTATTTTTGCTTCCATTGCCTTGGCGTCAATCCGGACCGTTCATAGCTGAACAGCCGGCCGAGGATGCACTCATACCCTCGGCGCGGGTAAATAGTCCCATCCGGCGCCTTGGCTGTGTACCGCTCCCAGCCTTCCTTGGTCTGGCTTGCTCCCGGACCATCTGGGGCGACACCTGACCTTTCGTACTCGTACAGGCGACGGACCGCGTGCCCGTAGCCGTAGCGTGCGGTCACAGAGCCGTCTTCCCAAAATATCACGCTGCCGGCATAAACAGGTGTCCTGGTTTCAGTTTCCTGCACAATTGGAACCCTCCTTGTCTTGATGTCAAAAAGGAAATGCCCTCCGGGCGGCGGCCCGGAGAGCATTTCTTTTTTTGCAGCCTAATCATACCATAGAGGTGGACGAAGTTGCAAGACTCTTGCGCCCACATCTTTCCCGAAGGTTTCCCACAGGAAAGACGAAATGGGCCTACGGCTTATTTCCGTCCTGCGGTCAGACCGTACATTTCCGCAAGTTCGCTGATGGCCTGCGCCTTGATGTCCTGGACCCGTCGCACCGTGACACCCAGTTCCTCGGCCACCGCCTCCTGCGCAGCCTTCTCCAAGCAGGTGCTGCGAAGCACTCGTTCCTGCCGGGGTTCCAGCAGGGAGATATAATACTCCAGCCGCGCCTGCTCCTGTTCCAGATCCATCAGTTCCGCGGCAATCTCGCTCAGAGTCTCAGCGTTGAGAAGAGCGGCCTTCTCCCGGTAGTTCAGGGCGATGTACGGTGTCTTGTTGGAGATATGCCCCTCCGTATGTCCGGCCCCCTCCTGGTGGGCAAACTGCAGGGTGTCGAGCATTTCCTCCTCCGTGATCTTCACGGGGTCGGAGAGTTCATAGCGTAAAACGGCGATCTGACGGGCCCGCTTGTGGTAGGTATCCAGCAGATGCACCACATGTTTTTTCATATCAGTATTCATCATATATGATCCTTTCCGGTTGATTTTCTGGTGGTTGGCATCAGAAAACCGACCGGAGGGGACCGGCAATGAAGTGTCGCTACCCCTTTCTTGCGGCAAGGGGTGATGAAAGCGCAAAACTCAACGAGTTTTGCTAAATACCGGCATTTTTCGCAGGCATCTCCATAGCTTGTCTTTTGGGCGGACTGGCTTTTTTTGACGGGTTATGGGAGGGCGGCGCCGGATCAGAGGCAAAATAAAATGTGGATTTTTCTTGAATTATAGCAATCCCTGTCGAACACAAAAAGGCCGCTGTCCCTTGACTTGGGGCAGCGGCCTTTCGACAAAATCTTATTTCTTTTTGAAGGTTTGAAACAGGTTTCACGATATGCGCTCCTTATTCGGTGAATAAGAAGAGCATACACGATAATTCCCCTGATTTTACCAAGATTTCCTCAGGATTCCCCCTCAAATATCGCAAGTTTCGACGGGAATAGCGCTTACAGGAGAAATTGATACCCAAACCCGTGGATTGTCTTGATATAGGTGTGTTTCTCCCGGGTGTCCTTCAGTTTGCGCCGCAGTTCGGCGATTACAGTGGTCACATCCCGGTTTCCGTCATATTCCACATCCCATACGCTGTCACAGATCTGATCGGCGGAGATCACGACACCCGGGTTTCTGACGAAGTAGTGTAAAAGTTTGTATTCCCTAGGTGTGAAGTGTACCTCCTCGCCGTCCAGGGTCACCCGGTGGCGCAGATGGTCAAAGACGATCCCACCCCGGAAGATCACGGCATCCAGCGGCCATACTTCATCATAATGGTCGTAAAACAGATAGCGGCGGAGCAGGGAAAAGGCAGCCGACAGGACTGTTTTGTGCGTAGCGTTGGTGGGAACACACTGATCGGCACCAGCGGCAATCAGTTCATCCTCCGTTCCTACAGGGGCGAGCAACAGGATAGGAGTATAACTCACTTTACGCATCCAGTCAAGGCACTGTAGTGCCTGGCATGTTGGGAGTGCTGTGGTATCACATACAACCAGACAGAAACGCTGTTTTCCAATCCTCTCTTCTGCTCTTTCCAGAGAATCGCAAATATCCAGCCGTACCTGATGCCGATGAAGCATTGTTTTCAATTCATAATTCAAGTCGGCTGCAAGACAAACAGATAATACATATTTCTCCATTGGCGCACCTCGCTCATGCTACTCACAAAATATCCCGGAAAGCAAACAGCGGTGGATCCCTTATTGCCGCCCGCCCATTTTCATAAAACAGTTATGTCACTAGCCTGGAGCGTTTCTTTGAATTCAACAAGGGTGGCTCAACTAATTGCAAAGACAACATCTAATTATATTATCAATTATACCCTATTTCGGTATCATCTGACAATATTTTTATCTTTAGTGGATCGCCTTGCTCGATTTTTGAAGTGAAAGCTCTTTTTACGAGATACCCCCACCGGCAGAACTGCCGGTTCCCTCTGCAAAAAGAGGCGCGGGGAGGAAGTTTCCTCCCCGCGCTTTGCGGTCATGGCGTATTACGCCGCCTTCCTAGATCGGATCCCTCTGGCTCGCAGGGACAATAGTAGCCCAGATATTTGCGGTCGGACACCGTCATCCCGTTTTTGC